>NC_020059.1:2329250-2637000 GCF_000330885.1 Rhizobium tropici CIAT 899 | reverse complement strand
AGGCGAAGGTCATCGAGAAGCTGGAGAAGCTTTCCGTCGCCGACACGCTCCGCGCAATCCGCTTCGCCGAAACCGTCGTCATCGTCTTCGACGCGACCATTCCCTTCGAGAAGCAGGATCTGCAAATCGTCGATCTCGTGATCCGCGAGGGGCGCGCCGCTGTGCTCGCCTTCAACAAGTGGGACATGATTGAGGATCGCCAGGCCGTGCTTGCCGATCTGCGCGAAAAGACCGACCGGCTATTGCCGCAGGCACGCGGCATTCGCGCCATTCCGATTGCCGGCCAGACGGGTGAGGGGCTTGACCGCCTCATGCAGGCAATCGTCGATACCGACAAGGTCTGGAACAAACGCGTGTCGACCGCGCGCCTTAACCGCTGGCTCGAAACGCAGCAGGTTCAGCATCCGCCACCGGCCGTTTCCGGCCGCCGCATCAAGCTGAAATATATGACGCAGGTGAAGGCGCGGCCTCCAGCCTTCATGATCTCGTGCACTCGCTCGGATGCTCTGCCTGAGTCCTATGTGCGTTATCTGATCAACGGTCTGCGCGCAGATTTCGCCATGCCCGGCGTACCGATCCGCATCCATTTCCGTACGTCGGAAAATCCTTACGAAAACAAGAAGAAGCGAACCTGAAGCACCTTGCCCGACCGGATGGTCGGGGAGGGCGCATCCGGTCAGGCCGCGTTCCTGCTGAGCGCCTGGCGCAAAGTGATGATTTCACTCTTCAAGCGTGTCAGTTCGTCGGGTGTTTGCTCCGTGGCATCGAGAATGCAAGGGGGAACAGTTGCCGCCTTCTTCTTCAGCGCCTTGCCTTCGCCGGTCAGGTGAATCAACACTTGGCGCTCGTCTTCCTTGCTGCGGATGCGCTTGATAAAGCCGGCTGCCTCCAGACGCTTCAACAGCGGCGTCAGCGTGCTTGATTCCAGGAACAGCTTTTCACCGATACCGCCGACGGTCTGGCCGTCTTCTTCCCATAGCGTCACCATGACCAGATATTGCGGATAGGTGAGATTGAGCGCGTCCAGCATGGGTTTATAGAGCCGGTTCATCGCATGGTTCGCCGAATAGAGCGCGAAGCAGATGAAATTATCCAGCTTTAACAGGTCGTCAGTCATCTCAAGAACTCCCTGAGAGGTCTTATGTAGATCGTGCGATAAATAATTGTACACCCAAATTTATGCCTCGGCTATGGATTTCTTCTGCTTTAGGAAGTCAGCTCGGCGGACAATATCCCATTGCTCTCGGGACGATCGCCGATGTCCTGGAAATTTACTTTTCATGAATGCGTTCTGCTGTGCGACATGCGGAAAGCAGGAACGGCGAGAGACATCGGTAGGATTATGATCGCTGTCTTTCTCCAGAACCCAGCCATGCTGCCCCGACGATGAGACTGGCGTAACGGTCAGGGACATGATCGAGGACGTATAGCGCCCCGTTTGGACGGAACGCGCCCATCTTTCCCCAGGGCAAAATTTATCCTTGTCAAACATAGGCTTAGATATCAATCTCGCGCCGGAACCGAGCTTCCGGCAGGACTTGTTATCTATGAGACGGCCTTTTGTCTCTGTTGCCAAGAAGGAAACCAACTTTGTTCTACTCCGCGATCGGGCAGGTTGAGAAGGTGCAAGGAAATGAACGCGTGTCCGTCAAGAAGGGACAGGCGGGATGGGTGCTTTACGGCCCCTACGTCACCCTGTCCCCAGGACGTTATGTTGTCGAATTTCATATCGATGCTGACCCCTCCGCGCCATCGGAAGAGGTCTGTTGTTCTATCGATGTCACTGGGGGTTTTGGCGCCCGCCAATTGATACGAAGGGAGCTAACGGGCGCGGATATAGTGCGGTCTGGTAAGGGTGTGACCTTGCAGTTCGACGTACCGGAAGAGGATGTTTTCGAGTTCCGGATCGATTCAACGGGAGTTGGGGCCTTCGCCGCTTATGCCCATCGGCCTCTGAAAAGAATTGATCAAGAGAGCGGGCGCATGTCGGATGTCGCATTGCCTGACATCGCCAATCAATTCTTCAATACACACATCTATGATTTCAAGTTGCTCGAGAAAAATGGCTTCACTTTTCACGTCGGTGCGGAAGAGGTAATTGCCGAATTTTCAGGAACTCGGCTCTATGTCAACAATGCCGAAGATTTCCAGGTTCTGAGCGAAATTTTCATTCACAACGAATATAATTTCATCACTGGGCGCGACAAAATCGTCATCGATATCGGCATGAATGCGGGTCTGGCGTCACTCTTTCTAGCGAGCGACCCTTCGGTGCGGGAAATACATGCATTCGAGCCTTTCGCTCTACCCCATGCGCGAGCACTGAAGAATTTCGCACTAAATCCGAAGGTGGCGGCCAAGATCAGGCCAAACCAATTTGGGCTTGGCGAGAGAGACGAGCAGATGGAGGTCATGGTCCGCTCTGATGCAACGATCGGCATATCCGTAAGGGGAGCAGATTCCGGCAAGCCGGAAATAATCCATATCAAGGAGGCAGCTGGCGTCATCGCGCCGCTTGCGGAGCGTGCGCGGAGAGCGGGCATGGATCTGGTCATCAAAATGGATTGCGAGGGATCCGAGTTCGGGATTTTCGAGACCCTGGCGAGACACGACCTCTTCGGATCGATCAATGCCATGGTCATCGAATGGCACAAATGGTGGTCCAAGGACAAGAACCAGATGACGCTTATCGCACCGTTACTGGATGCGGGTTTCATCGTGCTGGACAAGACCCAGCTATCCAACCCGCATGCTGGCTTATGCTATGCTGTAAGAGCAGCGCGCTGATCTGCGAAGACACGCGAGTTGAGACGCGGTAAGCGAATTCCGGGTGGATCATCGGCCCGGAGTTCACTCCTTGTAGGCTTGCAATCGGCCCCGATGATTGGCAATGCGGACATTGCCGATAAATTGCGTTGTTGCCGCTTCCCAGGAGTAATTGAGTGCCAGGGAGCGCGCTGCTTCACGCGAGCATGAGAGCGCGGCGAGGCAGGCGGTGGCCAGGTCCGCATCCACGACGCCAGCCGCCCTGTCTCCTCCCAGAATGTCCGCGGGGCCGGTAACCGGGTAGGCGGCGACCGGAACGCCGCTCGCCAATGCTTCCAGAATGGCGTTGCCGAAAGTGTCGGTCTTGGACGGGAAGACGAACACGTCCGCCTGCGAATAGGCATGCGCCAATTCCTCACCGAATTTCGCTCCCAGAAAATGGACGTCCGGATAGAGTGTCTGCAACTCCGCCCGCGCGGGGCCATCGCCGACCACTACTTTCGATCCGGGCAGATCGAGGTCGAGGAAAGCGGGTAGGTTCTTTTCCAGCGCCACGCGACCTACAGTCATGAAAATCGGGCGAGGCAGGTCGAAGGGTGCGTCGTCCTGGGGCTGCGGTCGAAACAGCGAGGAGTCGATGCCACGGCTCCAGGGCAGCAGGTTGCGGATGCCACGCTGCCTGAGTTCGTTTGCCAGGCTTGGCGTCGCCACCATGCAGCCATGGCCCGCATTGTGAAACCATTTGACGAAGGCGTAGAGCCAGCTTTCCGGTATCGGCAGGCGAGCAGCGACATATTCGGGAAAGCGAGTATGATAGCTCGTGGAAAACGGCATGCCGTTTCTCAGAGACCAGCGCCTTGCCGTGAGTCCCAGGGGACCCTCGGTCGCAATGTGGATATAAGTCGGCCGGAGCGCTTCTATTCTGGCGGCAATCTTGCGATAGCCGGCGATCGAGAGCCGGATTTCCGGATAGGTCGGGCAGGGGATGTTGCGAAAGCCGTCCGGCGTGATCATCGAAACCTCGATGCCCATGCGCTTCAGTTCGCGATTGGTGTTCTCGATGGAGCGAACCACACCGTTGACCTGCGGATGCCAGGCATCGCTGACGATAAGCAGCCGTTCGGGTACTGCGACAGGTGTCGCCGCCTGCGCCCAGGTGGTTTGATCGATGTCTGACAAGCGTTGCAACATGCCCAAAACAGTCCATCCGCACCGCATCCTCATGATGGCGGTGCCAGCGATTGCGGTGTTTCAAACATGATTCCCGCGCCCACTCTATTGTGGGGCGTGTCCATGATGGAAATATTACAGCTTACCTGACGGTTTTGAGCTTCTCGTGCGGGATGAGCGCGCCGTATTCCTGAATGACCTTCGCCGCGATCTTGGCCGCGAAGCCGGCGGCGGTAACGGCATCTTTGTGCTGCAGATAGTGCGCCAGAAATGCGCCATTGAAACTGTCGCCGGCGCTGGTGGTGTCGATAACCTTCACGACCTTGACCGCCGGGACGAGCGTCTCCTGAGCGCCGTCGCCAATGGTCGCGCCGTCGGGGCCATTCTTGACGACGACCATGGCGGCTCCGTATTGCCGATAGCGGCGGATCGTGGCGGCAATCGAATCGTCACTGAAATGCGCGGCTTCATCGTCGTAGCTCGGCATCACCAGCGTCGCTGCACGCGCTCCCTCTGCGATCATCGTATGCATCGCGTCGAGGCTGGACCAGAGGCGAGGGCGCAGATTGGGATCGAAGGCGACCAGCTTGCCGGCAGCCTTGGCGCGGCGCAGCTCTGCGAGCAAGGTAAAGGCGTCTTCGCGCGACAGGATCGCGAGTGTAATGCCCGAAAAATAAAGGACGTCGGAGGCTTCGATTGCGGCACGCAGGGCATCGCCATCGGTCGCAAGCTGGCGGGCGGCAGAGCTGTCGCGCCAATAGCTGAAGGAGCGTTCGCCGTCCTTCAGATTGATCATGTAGAGGCCGGGCGTCTTGCCGCGAAGGCGGCGGATGCTCTGCGTGCCGATGCCGGCGCTGCTCATGAAGGCAATCATCTCGTCGGACATGGCATCGTCGCCGAGCGCGGTGAAGTAGTCGATCGCCCAGTCCTCAGGCAGGCAGGCTCGGGCATACCAGGCGGTGTTGAAGGTGTCGCCGGCAAAGCCTTTGCGCAGATGTCCGTCATCGGCCTGCGACAGTTCCACCATGCATTCGCCGATCGATAGAAAACGCCCGCCCAAGACTGCCTCCTGCATTTTGCCTTGCTGCTGCATACGCGCAAGCAGCGGCTGGGGCAAGGTGGACGGCGGCAGCCGCCGTCCACTTTTGCTGGAGCTGATTTACGGCCGATCCATGTGATAGCAGGCCGCCGTCTGGCCGGGACGAACCTGTTCCGTCGGCGGCATCTTCGTGCGGCAGACATCGGTCGCCTTCCAGCAGCGGGGCGAGAAGACGCAGCCCGGCGGCGGATTGAGCGGCGAGGGCGGATCGCCCTGCAGGCGTATGCGCTCGCGGCCACGCGCCAGTTTCGGGTCAGGGATCGGCGCGGCGGAGAACAGCGCCTGCGTATAGGGATGCGCCGGATGGTCGAAGACCGTCGCAGCCTCGCCCGCTTCCACCACCTTGCCAAGATAGAGCACCAGCACGTCGTCCGAAATCAGGCGGACGACCGAGAGGTCGTGGCTGATGAAGATCAGGGTGAGGCCGAACTCCTTGCGCAGGCGGCGCAGAAGCGTGATGACCTGTCCCTGGATCGAGACATCCAGCGCCGAGACCGGCTCGTCGCAGATGATGAGCTTCGGCCGGGTGATGACGGCGCGGGCAATGCCGATGCGCTGCGCCTGCCCGCCCGAGAACTCGTGCGGATAGCGGTTGATCATCTCGGGTACGAGACCGACGGCCGCCATGATCTCGCGAACGCGATCCTGTCGCTGCGCCCGGGTCAGTTTCGGTTCGAAGACGGTCAGCGGCTCGGCGATGATGTCGCCGACGGTCATGCGCGGGTCGAGCGAGGCGATCGGATCCTGGAAGATGATCTGCATGTCGCGGCGGGCGGCGCGCATCTCCTCTTCGGTGAGATCGAGCAGGTTGCCGCCCTGCCAGAGAATGCGGCCCTTCTGGGCCTTGATCAGCCGCAGGATGGAGCGGCCGAGCGTGGACTTTCCGCAACCGGATTCGCCGACGATGCCGAGCGTGCGGCCGGTCTTCAGCTCGAAGCTGACATCGTTGACCGCAGTCAGGATCAGCGGCGGCTTGAAGAGGGATTTCGACGGCAGCTCGAATTCGGTCGTCAGATGCTCGACCTTCAGAAGCGTTTGCTCAGCCATGGACGAGGCTCCGTTCCTGATCAGCCGAAAGGGGGTGGAAGCAGGCCGCGCAACGGCGTGGCGCCAACGGATCGAGCGGTGGGGCCGCGTCCAGACAGTCGTCCTGTACATGGGCGCAGCGCGGCGAGAAGGAGCAGCCGCGCGGCAGATGCATCAGGTTCGGTGGCCGTCCGGGGATGACGGTGAGATCGTCGACATCCTGATCCGGTCGCGGGATCGCGGAGTGAAGCGCCGCCGTATAGGGATGAGCCGGATTTTCGAACAGCTCCTCCACCGGCGCTTCCTCGACGATGCGGCCGGCATACATGACGGCAACGCGGTCGGCGAGGCCGGCGACGACACCTAGGTCATGGGTGATCATGATGAGCGCCGTATGCATTTCCGCCGTCAGCTCATTGAAGAGATCGAGGATCTGCGCCTGGATCGTCACGTCGAGTGCCGTCGTCGGCTCATCGGCGATGAGGAGCTTCGGCTTGGTCAGCAGCGCCATGGCGATGACGATGCGCTGGCGCATGCCGCCCGAAAGCTCATGCGGATAGAGGTTGAAGCGGCGTGTCGGATCAGGGATGCCGACCCGTTTCAGCATGTCGAGCGCCGCTGCCGAAGCTGCGCGCGCTGTCAGGCCGCCATGGACTTCCAGCTGCTCCGTCAGCTGCCGCGAGATGCGCAGCGACGGGTTAAGCGCGGTCATCGGGTCCTGGAAGACCATTGCCATGTCCTTGCCGCGCACATGGTCGAGCTCGCGAGGCTTCAGGGTCAGCAGATCCTTGCCGTCGAGCAGCGCCTGGCCGCTGGTGCGGCCGTTCTTGGCGAGCAGGCCCATCAGGCCGAGGAAGGTCTGGCTCTTGCCGGAGCCGGACTCGCCGACGACGGCGATACGTTCGCCGCGGCCGATCTTGAGGTTCATCTTCGAGACCGCCGCCACTTCGCCTTCTGGCGTGCGGAAAGTGATCGAATAGTCTTTGAGTTCGAGAAGTGTTTCTGTCATGTCAGCGATCCTTCGGATCGAATGCGTCGCGCAGACCGTCGCCGATGAAGAGCAGGCTCATCAGTAGCGCGACCAGGAAACCGGCCGGGAAGAACAGCAGCCAGGGCGTCGTCTCCATACCGGCCGAACCTTCGGCAATTAGGGTGCCGAGCGATGTCAGCGGCTCCTGAACGCCGAAACCGAGATAGGAGAGGAAGCTCTCCGTCGCGATGATTTCCGGGATGGTGAGCGTTGCGTAGATGACGACCGGGCCGACGAGGTTCGGCACGATGTGTTTCAGGATGATCTTGAACGATCGCTGCCCCGATGCACGGGCGGCCTCGATGAATTCCCGCTGCTTGATCGACAGGGTTTGGCCGCGCACGATACGGGCCATGGTGAGCCATTCGAGTGCGCCGATCGCCGCAAACAGCAGATAGACATTGCGGCCGAAGATCACCATCAGCAGGATGACGAAGAGGACGTAGGGCAGGGCGTACATGATATCGACGAAGCGCATCATGATCGCATCGACGCGGCCGCCGAAGTAGCCGGCGACGGCGCCGTAGAGCACGCCGATGACGACTGAGACGAGGGTCGCCACCAGGGCGACGGTCAGCGACACCCGGGTGCCGTAGAGCGTGCGGGAGAGAAGGTCACGGCCATTGCCGTCGGTGCCGAAATAGTGGCCGGCGGCGAAGTCTGGAGCGCCTCGGAAGGAATTCCAGTCCGGATCTTCATAGTTGAAGGGCAGGAAGTACGGACCGAATATGGCGACCAGAACCAGCACCGCTAGCACGATCAGCGACAGTGCTGCGGCTTTGTTGCGCAGGAGGCGACGCATCGCGTCGCCGGTGAGGGATCGCCCCTTGGGTGCGAGCCCTTCTGCCGAAAGCAATTCCGCTTCCAGCAATTCTCTCTTGGCGGAATTGAGGATCATCGCATTCTCACTTTCGGGTCGAGCCAGGCATAGGCGATGTCGACCAGCAGGTTGAGGACCACGATCAGGACCATGTAGAAAACGACCGTGCCGAGAACCATGCCGTAATCACGGTTGAGCGCTGCGCCGACGAAGTAGCGGCCGACGCCGGGGAGGCCGAAGATGCTTTCGACCACCAGCGAGCCGGTGAGGAGGTAACTTGCCGCGGGTCCGAGATAGGAGACGACGGGCATCATGGCCGGCTTCAGCGCGTGGCGCATGATCGTCAGCCGCGGGCCGATACCCTTGGCCTTGGCGGTGCGAATGAAGTTCTGGCCCATCACTTCGATCATCGAGCCTCGCATCAGGCGAGAGATGCGAGCCGCGTGCGGCAGGGTCAGGACGATGATGGGCAGGATCAGGAACTTGATCGAGCCGTCGCCCCAGCCGCCGACCGGCAGCCAGCCGAGCGTATTGCCGAAGATGAGCTGAAGGATGGGGGCGATGAGGAAGCTTGGCATGACCAGGCCGATGAGGAGGCCGCCGCCCAGCCAGTAATCGGCTGCGCGGTTCTGATAGAGCGCCCCGAGACAGCCTATGAAGACACCGACGACAGTCGCGAGCACGAAGGCGGAGCCACCGATGGTCAACGTATAGGGGAAGCCGGACATGATCTGCTGGGTGACGGTGAAGTCCTGGTTGGCGAAGGAGGGGCCAAGGTCGCCCTTCATGACGTCGCCGACATAGATCAGGTATTGCTCAACCAGGGGCTTGTCGAGGTTGTAGTGAGCCGCGAGGTTGGCTTTGACTTCCGGCGGCAATGGCCTTTCGCCATCGAAGGGGCCGCCGGGAGCGAGGCGCAGAATGAAAAAACACACTGTCACGGCAATCCACAGAACGGGGATTGTCGACAGCAAACGACGGAGAGCGTAGCCAAACATGATCTTAGACGGCTCCCTCCCGGTTGTGTCCGGGAGGGAGCCTGTTCCCAATTATTCTTTAATCGACAGCCAGCGCGTACGGTGGATGTCCTGGATGTTGTCGACGAAGCCCTGGACCTTCGGGGCGACGATGTTCTGGGAAACGTAGTAGTAGATCGGGATCGCGGCGCTGTCGTCGAGGGCCAGCTGTTCGGCCTTCTTGTAGATTTCGGCGCGCTTCTTCAGATCGATTTCCTCGTTGCCCTGCTTGATCAGAGCATCGTAGTCCTTGTTGCTCCAGCGGCCGTAGTTCATCTCGACGCCGGTGGAGAGCAGGTTCAGGAAGTTGATCGGGTCGTTGTAGTCGGCGAGCCAGCCGGCACGGCCGATCTGCACCTCGCCGCGCTGCATTTCATCATAATGCACCTTGGTTTCGGTGTTGTAGAGCTCGATATCGACGCCGAGCGGCTTCCACATGGCGGCGATCGCAACGGCGATGCGCTTGTGGTTGTCGTTGGTGTTGTAGCGCAGCTGAGCCTTCAGCGGATGATCGGGACCGAAGCCTGCTTCCTTCAGGAGCTTCTTGGCTTCTTCGACCTTCTGCTTGTAAGGCTCGTCCTTCCAGCTGACATAGGCCGGCTCACCGTAGTTGGCGGTACCCGGCGGTACCCAGGAATAGGATGGCAGTTCGCCGGTGCCGAGAATCTTCGGGCCGATGACCTCGCGGTTGACGGCCATGGAGAGAGCCTGGCGCACGCGCTTGTCGTCGAAGGGCGGCTTGGTAGAGTTCAGGACGTAGTAGTAGGTGCCAAGGAAGGGCACCACATGCGCCTGGCCGGGCAGGTTCTTCTGGATCCAGTCGAACTGGTCAGCCGGGAAGGAAGTCAGGATATCGAATTCGCCGGCGCGATAGCGCTTCAAGGCAGCGGCCTGATCTTCCAGCGTGTAATAGTTGACGTTGTCGATCTTGATGTCCTTGGCGTCGTAATACTGGTCACTCTTGACCATGCTGACGTGCGAACCGGGCACCCATTCGGTGGGCTTGTACGGGCCGTTGGTGACGATGTTGCCGATCTTGACCCATTGGTCGCCCTTGGCTTCGACGACATGCTTCGGCAGCGGATAGGCCGTGTAGTGCATCAGGGCGTTGAGGAAGTATGGAGTGGGATTCTCAAGCGTGATTTCGAGCGTCTTGTCGTCGATCGCCTTGACGCCAAGCTGGGTCAGATCCTTGATCTCGCCCTTGTTGATCTTTTCCGCGTTCAGGATCGTGTACTGCAGATAAGCATATTGCGCAGCGGTCTTCGGGTCCATCAGGCGCTGGAAAGCAAAGACGAAGTCCTGAGCCGTCACCGGTTGGCCATCGGACCACTTGATGCCGTCGCGAAGCTTGAAGGTATAGACCTTCTGATCGGGTGAAATGGTCCAGCTTGCAGCCTGGCCGGGAATTGGGTTGTCCTTGGGATCCTCGGTCACCAGCCCTTCGAAGATATCGCCGTCGATACGGTTTTCCCAATCGCCGGAAATTTTTTGCGGATCGAGCGAAGTCGGGTCGCCGCCGTTGTGGATATTGAGGGTCGCGGCATGCGCGGAAACGCTCAATATCGTGCTGACGAAAGCCGCAGCGATAAATTTTCTGGTGATATGCGCCATATGTTTTCCCACCTTTCTGGAGTTCTTGTCCTTGTTTTACAAGGGTGTTTTTGATCCGCAGGTGACCTGTACGTGCAGGTCAATGCGCGAAGTTATCGAAAGCGACGTCGCTTTCAAGTTAAAAAAAGTCGGGCATGCTTAGCGTGTGAACTTTCTTATTGGTAATTCGCTAAAATTGATACTGCGAATTTATCCGCCGATGGTTGAGCTTTTCGGATGGCCGATTTGCGGCTTGCCGCCTGCGCACGAGTGTGCAAACTGGAAGGCCTTGTGCGATATCGAGGCGGTTTGATGACATCGACGAATAAAGCGGCGGGAGCCGACTGGTGGCGTGGGGCCGTGATCTATCAGGTCTATCCGCGGTCGTTTCAGGATACGGATGCCAACGGGCTCGGCGATATCAAGGGGATAACCCGGCGCCTGCCTCATATTGCCGCATTGGGGGTCGATGCGATCTGGCTGGCGCCGTTCTTCACCTCTCCGATGGCCGACATGGGCTACGACGTCGCTGATTATTGCGATGTCGATCCGATTTTCGGCACGCTTGCCGATTTCGACGAGATGATGACGGCAGCACACGACCTCGGGCTGAAGGTCATTATCGACCAGGTTATCTCGCACACGTCGGATCGGCATCGCTGGTTCGTCGAAAGCCGCGCAAGCCGCGACAATCCCAAGGCGGACTGGTATGTCTGGGCCGACCCAAAGCCGGATGGCACCGCGCCGAACAACTGGCTGTCGATTTTCGGCGGGCCGGGTTGGGAGTGGGATGGCGTACGCCGGCAATATTACCAGCACAATTTTCTGACCTCGCAGCCGGATTTGAACTTCCACAATCTTGAGGTCCAGGATGCCGTGCTCTCGGCCGTCAAATTCTGGCTTGATCGCGGCGTGGACGGTTTTCGTCTGGATACGGTCAACTACTATTTCTGCGACAAGAAGCTTCGCGACAATCCGCCGGCGCTCGTCGCAACCGGCGGGCTCGATGCCCCCGAGAGCAACCCTTACGGGATGCAGAACCATCTTTACGACAAGACGCAGCCGGAGAATATCGGCTTCCTGCGGCGGTTCCGGGCATTGCTCGACCAATATGAGGATCGCGCGACCGTCGGCGAAGTGGGGGATGGTGCGCGCTCGCTGCAGACCGTCGCCGCCTATACCAGCGGCGGCGACAAGCTGCATATGTGCTACACGTTCGACCTTTTGGGGCCCGATTTCACGCCGGCGCATTTCCGCAGTTGCGTCAGCGATTTTCAGGATAATGTCGTCGATGGCTGGGTCTGCTGGGCCTTTTCCAACCACGATGTCCAGCGGCATGTCAGCCGCTTTGCCGAGACGGAGGAGGAGCAGCCGCGTGTTGCGAAGCTCGCGATTTCGCTACTTTCCACATTGCGCGGTTCGATCTGCCTCTATCAGGGCGAAGAACTCGGTTTGCCGGAGGCGGAGTTAGCCTTCGAGGATCTGCGCGATCCCTATGGCATTCGCTTCTGGCCGGCCTTCAAGGGGCGTGACGGATGCCGCACGCCGATGCCCTGGGAAGCGGGTCGTGCTCATGCGGGCTTCACGACGGCCGACAAATCATGGCTGCCGGTTCCCTACCAGCATGCGTCCCTTGCGGTGGACAAGCAGGAAGCGGATGCGGATTCCGTACTGCATCACTATCGGCAGACGCTTGCCTTCCGTGCGGAACATGCCGCTTTGCGCGATGGCGACATGACCTTCCTTGATACGGAGGAAGACGTTCTCGCCTTCACGCGCTCCAAGGGTGACGAGACGCTGCTGTTCGTCTTCAATCTCTCCCGCAGGCCGGTGAAGGTTGCTTTGCCGGAGGACATCAAACTTGGCAAGACGATCGCCATGCCAGGATTTGGCACCGCCGATGCGGGGGCAGTGCTAACACTTGCTGCTCTGGATGTATTCTGCGGGCATGTGGCGTGATTTAGCGTAAGAGCTTGTCATATTCGGTGTGAGAGCCGATCCAGAACCAGACAAGGTCGTCGCCGTCAGCGACAGCAAGAGCGCGCCAGGAAATCCCGACACGCGCGGACCAGAAGCGACCTACTTGCTTAAAATGAAGTGAGGGATGCTTCGAGTTCGATTTCAGAAGCTCGAAATTTCGGTCGGCGAGTTCTCGCACATGTTTTGGCAGCTTTTCATAAGCCTGCCAAAACGACTGAGTGGCATGATGCTTCAAAATGCCCGCGTCTTTCGCGCGCGAAAATCGGCGAGAGCTTTGTCTGCCAGCCCATCCAGTTTACCGGCGCCTATATCAGCTTCGATTTGCCGGTCCCACCGGCTTGCCTGCAGAGCTTCGAACCATTCGGCGAATGCCTTGAAGTCTTCCGGCTCCAGCTCGCTGACATTTTTCTCAATCTGCTCAAGCTTTGTCACGATTGTTCTTTCCATGACCAAACGGTTTGATGTCGTGGAGCAAAGATAACAACAGGCTTTCGTCAATTGAAGTCCCAAGAGCGAATTGTTTGTCCGCTTACACCTTCGCAACGCAAGCTATGTTCCTCGCGAGGTGTGAGCCTGATCAGCCAATCAGCATAAACTTGTCGACATCGACCAGGCCCTTGTCCGATATCTTCAGATGCGGGATGACGGGCAGGGGCAGGAAGGCGAGCTGGAGGAAGGGTTCTTCCAGCGTTGCGCCGAGGGCATAGGCCGCTTGGCGCAGATGATGCAGCGTGTCGCGCACGCTTTCATAAGGTTCGAGGCTCATCAGGCCGGCGACGGGCAGGGCGATCTCGCCTGTCACGACGCCATCCTCGACGACGACGAAGCCGCCATTGATGTCACTGAGGCGGTTGGCGGCGAGCGCCATGTCATCCTCATTGACGCCGACGACGCAGATATTGTGGCTGTCATGGCCGACTGTGGAGGCGATCGCGCCTTTCTTCAGACCAAAGCCCTGGACGAAGCCGTTGGCGTGGTTGCCGTTCTTGCCATGCCGTTCGATGACGGCGACCTTGATGATATCGTTGCCGAGGTCGATATCGGTCTGGTTGCCCTTGGTCGGCAGGCGATAGCGGCGATGTTGGGTGATGATCTTGCCAGGCGTCACGCCAATGACGGAGCTCTCGCCTTCTGCTACCGGCACACCGAAATCGGCGGCATTGATCGGGCGGGCCTTGACGCTGTTGAGGCCGACCGGCTCGACCGAACCGCGGGTCGCAAAGAGTTCGGCGGTAACGCGGCGGCCTGCGGAAAAGACGATCTCGGCCTTGCAGTTTTCCAGACTGTCGATGACGACGAGATCTGCGCGCCATCCAGGCGCCACGAGACCGCGATCCCGAAGGCCGAAGGCGCGGGCTGCGGAGATCGAGGAGGCGCGGTAGATCGCCAATGGCTCGACGCCATGGGCGATCGCCGTGCGGATCATGTAATCGAGGTGGCCCTGTTCGGCGATATCGAGCGGATTTCGGTCGTCTGTGCAGAGTGCGAGGTAGGGTGACAGGCGCTCGGTGATAATAGGCATCAGCGCGTGCAGATCCTTGGAGACGGAGCCCTCGCGCACGAGGATATGCATGCCTTTGCGGATCTTTTCCAGCGCCTCCTCTGATGTCGTCGATTCATGTTCGGTACGGATACCCGCAGCGAGATAGCCGTTGAGGTCATTGCCGCGCAAAAGCGGCGCATGGCCGTCGATGTGGCCGCCCTGAAAAGCCTCGAGCTTCGCCATGCAGACCGGATCCTTATGGATCACGCCGGGGAAGTTCATGAATTCCGCAAGGCCGATGACCTTGGGATGATTGCGGAAGGGCAGGAGCTTCTCGATCGGCAGATCGGCGCCGGAGGTTTCCAGATGCGTCGCCGGTACGCAGGAGGAAAGCTGGACGCGGATATCCATGATGGTTTCCAGCGAACAGTCGAGGAAGTAGCGGATGCCCTCGGTGCCGAGCACATTGGCGATCTCATGCGGATCGCAGATGACCGTCGTGACGCCATAAGGCAGGACGCAACGGTCGAATTCGAGCGGGGTCACCAGCGAGGATTCAATATGAAGATGGGTATCGATGAAGCCCGGCACGACTATGCGGCCGGCAATATCGATCTCTTCACGCCCCTGGTAATCGCCGCAGATGCCGACGATGCGATCGCCGCAAATGGCGATGTCCGAAGCGACCAGCTCTCCCGTCACCAGATCGAAGAAGCGACCGTTCTTCAGCACGATATCCGCAGGCTCCCGGCCGACGCCCTGGTCGATATAGCGTTCGAGTTTGGTGGTCATGGCTTCTTCCTGCAATCGCTGTGATTCCGTATAGCCCCTCACCCTAACCCTCTCCCCGTTTTACGGGGAGAGGGGATCTGTCCGAATTTGTTGATAGGGCAGTGTTTCTTATGGCCTTGCGAGAGGCGGCGACCTCCCTCTCCCCGCGTGCGGGGAGAGGGTCGGGCTGAGGGGCTATTCCGAAGGTGCCGCTGGAAAGAACCTGAAATCGCGAGCTACCACAGCTTTAGTCAACCTGCCATCACAGATGGCCATGATGGTTTCGAGAACCGATGGCATGGCTGTTAGGACATCAACATTCCAGAAGCGAGCGACAGACCAACCCTCACGGACCATGAAGGCATCGCGAATGGTATCGTGCTTGCTGTCGGCATGTTGACTGCCATCGATCTCGATGACCAGGGATCGCTCTCGGCAGGCAAAGTCAGTGAAATAAGGACCGATTGGAAATTGCCGAACGAATTTCAAGCCGTTCAGCCGACGGTTGCGAAGTTCCGACCAGAGTTTTGCCTCGGCATCGTTGTCCGATTGACGAAGCATTCTTGCGCGCTGTGTCGTTTTAGGTTCCGGACCGCGCATCCCATTATCCCTGTGAACGGCCCCTCACCCTAACCCTCTCCCCGCAGGCGGGGAGAGGGACTCTTCGAGTTCGCGGATCATCTGGTGACCCATGAAAGGCGAGCTAGATATTATTCTGCAAGATCTCGCGGAGCTTGCCGAAAAGCTCGTCGATGTGATGTTTCTCGATGATCAGTGGCGGCGACAGCGCGATGATGTCGCCGGTGGTGCGGATCAGAAGGCCCTTCTCGTAGGCCTTCAGGAAGGCGGTGAAGGCGCGCTTGGTAGGTTCGCCGGCGATGGGATCGAGCTCAATGGCGCCGATCAGGCCGGTGTTTCTAATGTCGATGACGTTCGGGCAGTCTTTCAGGGAGTGCAGAGCGTCGGCCCAGTAGTCGGAAAGTTCGGCTGCGCGCGTCAGCAGGCCTTCTTCCTTGTACGTGTCCAGCGTCGCTAATGCCGCGGCCGAGGCGATCGGGTTGCCGGAATAGGTGTAGCCATGGAAGAACTCGATCATGTGCTCGGGTCCCTGCATGAAGGCGTCGTGAATCTCCGAGGTGACGAAGACCGCCCCCATCGGAATGACGCCGTTGGTCAGGCCCTTTGCCGTGGTGATGATATCAGGCTTCACATCATAATATTGGGCGGCAAAGGGGGTACCGAGACGGCCGAAGCCGGTAATGACTTCGTCGAAGATCAGCAGGATGCCGTGCTTGGTGCAGATTTCGCGCAGTTTCTGCAGATAGCCCTTCGGCGGGATGAGCACGCCGGTGGAGCCGGCGACCGGCTCGACGATGACGGCCGCGATCGTCGAAGCGTCATGCAAAGTGACGATGCGCTCCAGTTCGCTGGCAATATCGCCGCCATGCTCTGGCTCACCGCGCGTGAAGGCGTTCTTGCCGGGCACATGGGTGTGCGGCATGTGGTCGACGCCGGTCAGCAGCGTACCGAACATCTTGCGGTTGGTGACGATGCCGCCGACGGAGATGCCGCCGAAATTGACACCGTGATAGCCGCGCTCGCGGCCGATGAGGCGGAAGCGCGAGCCATTGCCCTTCACGCGATGATAGGCAAGCGCGACCTTGAGCGCGGTTTCGACCGATTCCGAACCGGAGTTGGTGTAAAGAACGTGGTCCATACCCTCAGGGGCGATATCGACCAGCCGGTTCGCCAGCTCGAAAGCCTTGGGGTGGCCGAGCTGGAAGGCAGGTGCGTAGTCGAGTTCGCCTGCCTGCTGGCGGATGGCCTCGGTGATCTTCGGGCGGCAGTGCCCGGCGTTTACGCACCACAGACCCGCAGTTCCATCCAGCACCTGCCGACCGTCATGGGTGGTGTAATACATATCCTTGGCGCTGACGAAGAGGCGCGGTTCCCTCTTGAACTGACGGTTGGCCGTAAACGGCATCCAGAAGGCGCGCAAATCGTTGGGGGTGGCATTCAAACGGTCCGACATGCTGTTCTCCAATGGCCATTCGGGGGCCATTTCCCGGCAACGGCGTTGCGCCGCGCTATTATATTTACTGCTTGGTCAAATTATCAGCCGCCCTTTTTGCGTCAAGGCAAAGATAGCGGCGAGGGCGGCAGGTCGAGCGTCGAAGAATGCGTGTCGACATGTCGGGCGCGAAGCGCGCCACGAAGCACCGTGAGGTAGTCCGGATACGAAAAAACTGGCAAATCCAAGGATTTGCCAGTTAAAGCAGTAAAACACCTGGTAATGAAAGCAAGTCGATCTTTCGAGATTTAAATTGTCTCTAAAGATCATGCGTCGACAGGCCGGGAGCTATCTTAGCTCTTAGGCAGCCGATCTACTTTTTTCCGGCTCGCAATAAATGTCTTCCAGCGTTTCGAGAACACGGATCACGGATTCCGATGTGCTGGAGTAGTAAATAGTTTGAGCATCACGACGCGTCTTGACCAGCTTTTGGGCGCGAAGCTTCGAAAGATGCTGGGAAAGTGCTGATTGGCTCAGTCCGACCTGATTGGCAAGAACGCCAACTGGAACTTCACCTTTAACGAGACTGCAAAGGATCAAAAGGCGCTTCGGGTTCGCCATTGCTGATAATAATGCTGCCGCAACATTAGAGTGTTCGGCCAAATCTCTTGTCTTCATCTTTTAAACTTCCCAATGCGGAGCGTAAATCAGAAATTGTGCTATTTCCAACCCGGTCCTTACCGATATCTAACAATACCAAGACCGGTCGAAGATTGTATATACCTAAATTTAAGGTATCGAGTATGCTGTTTTAGATATGTACGTATGATGCTCGGGCGATGATGCAGGCGTCCCTAACGTCCCATCCAGGGGCTCGATTAGACCAAAATAGGTCGATTCTTATCGTTTCGGAGCAGCAAATATGCCAAATTTGGTCACCGGAGATTTGCAACCCGCCAATATCAGCCATTTCTACTTCGAGCTGTCCGACTACTAATTCTCGCACTATTGTATGACTTATTGCCCGCGCGCTCTGTTTTCGGCTTAAAGCATCATCAGGTCCTGCGAGGACAAGATATAAGCCCTTCCGAAGCCGCCGTTCAGGCTGGCATCCAGAGGAACGAGGCGGAAGAAGCAGAAGTCCGGAAAGTCGATATAGAGCTTGGATTTCGGGTGGCGATCGAGAAAAAGCGTTCGGATGCGATCGTGAGCCTGGCTTCGCCGCTCGATGCGCTCCGCGCTGCAGCGTAAGGTCAGGCGAGGATGGGCGAGAGGATCGCCCTTGCCGGGCTCGCCGAAGAGCGCCGAAGCGCGGCTGTCCTTCATCAAAGCCTTGGTATGTGAGGAGAGGCCGGAGACCAGGATGACCGGAGCGCCATCGGCATCCATGGCAGTCAGGACGCGGCTGACGGAGGGAAAGCCGGTGTCGGGATCGATGACGGCCAAGGCCGCATGTGCGGCTTTGTGCATGAGGTTACGCGCCTGAACGCGCGCATCCTCATCCGTTTCCCTCAGCACCGATGGCTTGTCATTCATTGCCTGCTCCATGAATTGAGGAGCAGTCGCGAGCGACTACTCCTTTCGCCGGTGGCTGGTGAGGCCTGACACCACGTCTTGCGCGGAGATCGTTCCAATAATCGTGCCATTGTCAACAACGCCGATATTGCCCGGCTGGCGCGTCAAGGCGTCAAGGATATCGATGAGCGGTGTCGCGGCGGTTGCCGTCGCGGTGACGGAACCCGCATTGGCCGAATGTCCGACGCCCTGCTGCATGACATCCCGCGCCGTCAGCATGCTGATCGGGTTCATGTGCTGCACGAAGTCGGCAACATATTGGTCGGCAGGGTTCTTGACGATCTCCTGTGGCGTTCCGCACTGGATGATATGACCGCTTTCCATAATGGCGATGCGGTTGCCGATGCGGAATGCCTCGTCCAGATCGTGGCTGACGAACAGGATCGTGCGCTTCAGGCGGCGCTGGAATTCCAGGAGTTCGTCCTGCAGGCGGGTGCGGATCAGTGGGTCGAGCGCGGAGAACGGCTCGTCCATGAGCAGGATCGGCGCTCCGGTCGCAAAGGCACGGGCGAGACCGACGCGCTGCTGCATGCCACCAGAAAGTTCATTGACCTTGCGATTGGCCCATTGCGTGAGGTTGACGAGCTGTAGCTGCTCGTCGACGCGCTTCTTGCGCTCAGCATCCGGCACGCCGGCAAGCTCTAGCCCGAAGCCGACATTGTCGGCGACCGTGCGCCAGGGCAGCAGCGCGAACTGCTGGAAAACCATGGAGACGGTGTGCATGCGCAGGTCGCGCAGGGCTTTTGGGCTGCAGGTGTAAGGATTGATCGGGCCATTCTTGGTGTTGACGACGACATCGCCACGCACGACGGGCGCAAGGCCGTTGACAGCGCGCAGTAGGGTCGATTTGCCGGAGCCGGACAGGCCCATCAGCACGAGAATTTCGCCCTCTTCGATTTGCAGGGAGGCATTGGCTACACCGAGCACCATGCCGGTGGATTTACCGATCTCGTCGCGCGACTTGCCTGCGTCGACAAGTTTCAGGGCGGCATCTGGACGATCGCCGAAGATGATGCTGACATTTTTGAAATCGACGGCGACAGTCATGAGTGGTCTCCTTCGCCGGGCGCGCGGAACATACGGTCGAGAATGATCGCCAGGATGACGATGCAGGCGCCGGAATCGAAGCTCTTGGCGACATTGACGCTATTCAGTGCGCGCAGTACGGGCACGCCGAGCCCGGGGGCGCCGACGAGTGCCGCGATCGAGACCATCGAGAGTGACAGCATGATGGTCTGCGTCAGGCCAGCCATGATCTGCGGCGTGGCGAAGGGCAGCTCGACCTTGCGCAGAACCTGGCGAGGCGTCGCACCGAAGGATTCAGCTGCCTCCACCAGCGAAGGGGGAGTGGAAATGATGCCGAGGCGAGTCATGCGGATCGGTGCGGGAAGAGCAAAGACGACGGTGGCAACCAAGCCCGGGACCATGCCGAGACCGAGCAGGATCATTGCCGGCACCAGATACACGAAGGTCGGGATGGTCTGCATCAGATCGAGTATCGGCCGCATGATGGAGTAAAGCCAGGGACGGCGTGCTGCCGCGATGCCGAGCGGCACGCCCACCAGCATGCATACGAAGGTGGAGGCCAATACCAGTGCCAGCGTCTCGGTCGTCTCTTTCCAATAGCCCTGGTTGATGGTGATCAGCAGGCCGATCAGGGTGAGGACCGTGATGGTGACGCTCCGGCGCATCCAATAGGCAATTGCCGTGAAGGCGACGACGACGATCAGCGGATGCGGTGCCTGCAAGAGGAACAGCAGCCATTTGATTCCGTGCGCGACCACGAAGGAAAGGCCGTCGAAGAACCATGTGACATTGCTCGTCAGCCAATCGACGATGGCTTTGGCCCATGGCCCGATAGGGATGCGGTAATCGGTTAACCAGTTCACATCTTTGCCCACGATTGGGGGCGGCGTTTCCGATTGTTACATACGATGCCGGAGGTGCCGCCGCGGAATAACGATGTGTCACGCCGGGCCGGACATTCTCCGGAGATGGCGGGACGCGAAAGCAAGCAGTCCGTTCAAGGAAGAGAAAGGGGCGGTTTGGCCGCCCCTCCATCCATCCGTGTATTACAGGCCGAGCTTGGCCTTGACCGCTGCCAGGCCGTCACCGCCATCCTTGGTGGTGACGCCGGCAAGCCATGGCGTGACCGCCGACGGATTGGCCTTCAGCCATTCGGTGGCAGCCGCTTCCGGCTCCTTGCTGTCGTTCAGGATCTTGCCCATGATTTCGTTTTCCATCGGCAGCGAGAAGACGAGATTCTTGACGAAAGCGCCGACGTTCGAGCATTCCTGCAGGTAGCCGGCCCGGACGTTGGTATAGACCGTCGCACCACCGAAGTTCGGCCCGAACACATCGTCGCCGCCGGTGAGGTAGGTCATCTTGTAGGTGGTGTTCATTGGATGCGGCGCCCAGCCGAGGAAGATGATCGGCTTGCCTTCCTTGTCGGCGCGGGACACCTGTGCCAGCATGCCCTGCTCGGAGGACTCGACCACTTCGAAGCCCTTGAGCCCGAAAGTGTTCTTGTCGACCATGTCGATCACCAGACGGTTGCCGTCGTTGCCCGGCTCGATGCCGTAGATTTTTCCGTCGAGATCGTCCTTATGAGCGGCGATATCCTTGAAGTCCTTGATGCCGAGCGCGGCACCCTTTTCGTTGGTCGCGAGCGTATACTTGGCGCCTTCCAGGTTGGCGCGGACGGTTTCGACCGACTTGTCCGCGGCGAACGGCTTGATGTTCTCGGCCATGGAGGGCATCCAGTTGCCGAGGAAAACGTCGATGTCCTTGTTCTTAAGCGACTGGTAGGTCACCGGAACGGCGAGCACCTTGACGTCCGTGTCGTAGCCGAGTGCCTTCAGAAGAACGGAGGCGGTTGCCGTGGTGGAGGTGATATCGGTCCAGCCCACATCAGCAAAATGTACGGTGCCACAGCTTGCCGGTTCGGCTGCGGAGGCCGTGCTGGCTCCCAATGTCAATGCGGAGAGAGTTGAAGCGAAAGCGAATGCAGTAAGGGTCATTTTTATCATTGCGTGACTCCCAGTCTAACGTTCCCAAGCAACCATCAATAACTGACATTTTCAAGCGACCACAGTGTATTTGCGGCGGTTTGAGGGGGCTGAATGCGACGCCCGCCTTTTTCTGTCCGCCGCTGGCCAAGGCTTTTGGCCCTTCGGCGAAACACGCCTGAATCCTGTGGTTTTCGCCGAGACTATCTTTCCTTATTGTCACGCAGCTCCCATGAAGCATTCAAGGAGAATGTCATGGCCAAGCTCTACTTCCATTATTCGACGATGAATGCCGGCAAATCGACCATGCTGCTGCAGGCTGCCTATAATTATCAGGAGCGCGGCATGCGCACGGCGGCTTTCATCGCGGCTCTCGACGATCGTGCCGGCCGCGGCACCATCGCCTCGCGCATCGGACTGACGATGGATGCCTTGCCGTTCGAAACCAACGACGATCTCTATGCGATGGTCGATGAAATGCATGCAAGCGAACCGCTCGCATGCGTCTTCGTCGACGAGGCGCAATTTCTGACGCGCGAGCAGGTCTGGCAGCTTGCCCATATCGTCGACCGCCTCGGCCTTCCGGTCATGGCTTATGGGCTGCGCACGGATTTCCATGGACATCTGTTTCCGGGATCGCAGGAGCTGCTGACCATCGCCGACGAATTGCGGGAGGTGCGCACCATCTGCCATTGCGGGCGCAAGGCGACGATGGTGGTGCGCTTGGACGCTGCCGGCAATGTCGTGCGCGAAGGCGCGCAGATCGAGATCGGCGGCAGCGACAAATATGTTTCGCTTTGCCGTCGCCACTGGGAGGAGGCGATTACTTGCGAGTGAAGCAGCCGCTCGTGCAGGCTTTCGATAGCAGTTCGGACTATATTCGGCACGTAATTGCCTATCGAGGTCGAGGCTGACGGGGAGAGAGGATGAAACTGCAATGTCTGGCGTCGGCGGTCATCGTGCTTGCCTCGACTTCTTCCGTGCTCGCGGATGGCGATGCCGTCGCGGGTGCCGTCGTTTTCAAGAAATGCGGGGCATGTCATACGGCGACCGGGCCAGACAATCGCGTCGGCCCCTCGCTGATGGGAATCGTCGGGCGAGCCGTCGCAAGCAAGCCGGATTACGCCTATTCGCCGGCGATGAGGGCATTCGGGGCTGATGGCAAGGTCTGGGATGAAGCGCTGCTGCGGAAATATCTGCCGGCGCCGCAATTCCTCGTCAAAGGCACCCGGATGTCCTTCCCAGGTCTGAAAAACGACAGGGACCTCGATAACCTTATTGCCTATTTGAAGAATCCTGCCGCTACCCAATAGTTTTCGAGCATTTCCTTCTCCTCCGGAAGCGACTAGTCTCGCGCCAAGGGTAGGGGAGGGAATGTTTTCATGCTCAGGCCTTATTCCTTCGATGGCATGCTCGATAAGGCGCGGACGACGCTCGAAGACGCTATGAACGACGCGAATTCGGCAGTAGCGACGCTCGCCCGCCACGCGAGGGACAGCGAGCACGCCGCAGCCGTTAATTTTCCGGTCGAAGAGGCATTTGTTCGCGAAGCGGTCGAATTGCTCGACCGTTGGAAATCAGTCGCCCTGTCGCTCGTCAAAGAGCTGGATCATGCGACCGACGAGGCTGATCTGCAGCATCGGCGATTGTTCAATGAGAAGATCGGCCTTGAAAATGCAGGCTTGCTCAGCCGGGTGCTTGCACGCAGACCCATGGGGCCAGATGAGATCATCGTCAATGTCGACGCAGCCCTTGCTGTATCGGCCGAACTCGATCTTCTTTTCAAGCAGGCGAGACCCGTATTCTCCCGGTGCTTTCGTGAATGCGAACTTCAACTCGAAGGCGTGATCGAGAGGCGCAGGAAGCTCGATTTCGAGATAGAGGAGGTGCAGCGCCGGGCCGACGTCCTGGCGGAAAAACTCATGTATCAGAGGCGCAACCGCCCATCTTCACGCCATGCCAATCTGCAGTCCGAACTCGAAGCGGACTATCGCGCTCTGGTGACCGAGCAGGATGATATTCGGCGGCAAGAACAGGAGCTTCAATCCCGCCGCACCGTGCGGCAGCGCCTCATAGACATTTACGAAGGGCTGGCGGCTGCCCTGAACAATCAGATCGCCGCCATCGGCGCGATGGCAGCCAAGCTGAGCGTCGATATCGAGCAGCGGATCGCCCTGCTCAAGGCATTGGCGTCAGAAGTGGAGCCGGTATCGATTAGGGTTTCGCGAACGGGAGCGGTCGAGAGCCTGATCCAGGCCTTCGAGACGAATGTGCTGGCGGGGCATGATCTTGCCGTGCGCAAGGCTCATGTCGATGCTGTCTTCAAACGACGGTTGGAGCGTCATCCGCTGCCCGCATCCTCAGATTCGGGCGAAGTGGCGGAAGAGACGCAACCTGAGGGTTGATTGCCGTCCGTCACCGAAAATTCCGTTCGGACGGTTGTTGTTTGTCCCAAGAACACATATTTGCTGGAACGCGAGTGGCGATAAGGACTTAATGATCCGAGGACCGCGGCGATTTTCGCGGCGTCCATTGCGCAGGTTGGTGTGGTGCGTCCTTCGCGTGTCGGCAGGATGCGCGGTAGGGTTTAGGAGGCGTGTCCATGCTTGACTCGATCACGGCGTTCTTCAAGCGGATCTGGGCCGCTTTCGCGCGCTGGCTGGGATTGGTTTTCGTCGGGCTAAGCTGGCCATTTCTTGCCGCTCATGGCTGGTATCGGCAGCGCAACTGGCTGATCAAGCTGCCGCTTGCTGCCTTCGTGGCGCTGATGGCGCTGCTTTATGTCTATTTCGTTTGGCAAACGCAGGTCTGGACCGGGTTCAATCCGGCTTATCCGGACGTCTACAAATTCTCCGAGCGCAAAAATTCCGCCGGACAGGAGCTGCCTGCGACGGATGGTCAGCAGGCGGCTGCAACAGCACCTAAGACCTGCCAAACCTCGGCTGTCGTCGACGTTGCCACCGATCTGATCGATTTCAACGTCAACCAGAATGCCTGGATTTCCTCTATGCTGCTCTACAAGCTCGGCTTCTTCGGCATTTCATGGGATGACACGCCCTTCCTCGACAACAAGGCTTCCTTCCAGCGGGGCATCAATTCGGTCGTTCGCCGCACCTCGGCGGAGCTGGTCGATACGCTCGGCCGTGTGCGCGGGACATCCGGCATCAACAGCGATCTGCAGAAGGCGCGCGGCAACCTGCAGTTCGACGAGTCGAGCTGGTATTTCGGCCTGCATCCCTTCGGACCGAAGACGCCGAGCCCAAGCTATTATCGCGCTGCAATGAGCAATCTGCGCAGCTTCAATAGCGACCTCGGCAATTGCAAGGCGATTTTCGACGGACGTGCCGACAACCTCCTGCAGTTCGTCGACCATATTGCCAACGATCTCGGCAGCACGGCGGACATATTGGCCCGGAGGGCGGGGGATCACAGCTATGGTTGGCTGGATATGCGGGCTGACGATCGCTTCTGGTTTGCCTATGGGCAGCTTTATGCGAGCTACGGTATCCTGATGGCGGCCCGTTCGGATTTCCAGCAGGTGATTGCCGAACGCAATGTCGCCACGCTTTGGGCCGACGTCACGACGCAGCTGCAGACGGCTTTGCGCATTCAACCCTTCATCATTTCCAATGGGCCTGAAGACAGCTCCTTCATGCCGAGCCATCTTGCGACCATGGGCTTCCATATTCTGCGGGTGCGTTCGAGCCTTGTGGAAATCCGCACGGTCCTGGGCGGTCGCTAAACGAAGCCCAGCGGGCGTAGACCCAGTAGGCGGACAGTGACGCTGAACCCGGCTGCCGGGCTCAGTTTTGAGAGCACTTGAAGGGGAGTTCAGCGAGAGCAGTTCCAGCAAAGTGCGAAGCGGTTTTGCGTCCGGAACTGCGTAAGAACAGGAAGATAGAGCGTTTTCGCGATTTGAAGAAAAGCGGAAAAGCTCTAGCTGATCAGTTTCAGGCGGATAGCTTTTGCGACGAGCTGGGTACGGTTGACGCAATCGAGCTTCTTGATCGCGTTCATCATATAGGCGTTGACCGTATGGTCGGAGAGAGAAAGAATCTGGCCAATTTCGACCGAGGTCTTGCCTTGGGCCGTCCAGCGGACCACTTCCAGCTCGCGCGCGGAAAGCGAATGCGGCGCGGCACCACCGTTGCGCTTGAGGCAATTATAGGAATCGAGCGCCTGCAGCATGATCAGGGTGAGTTCGTTGATTTCACTCTGGCCGAGGCTGTTGCGATTGCCCATGAACCAGAAAACGAGACGCTGGCCATCCGGAGCATTGACCGGGATTATGACGCTCATCGGACAATTGTAGCTAATCAGGAGTGCTCGAAGCTCGCCCGGCACATCGGCGTCAGGTTCGGCATCTTTTTCCAGCAGATGCCACGCGCGCGGCATCACTGAATCACGCGTGCGCAGCAGCATAGGACAGCGGCGAACCAGATGATGCCGATCGAACTCACGCACGAACTGTGCTGGCACCGTCCCCTCGATAAGTAGCGGCGTCATCATCGTATCATCGGGAACCGGGGCGTTCATCAGAGCCACATGGCTGAAGCCAAAAGCCGATCCCGTCCGTTCCAAGCCCATTGCAAACGCCGCCTGTGTCCGAGCGGCAGCCAACTCGGCAGAAAGCAGCAATTGTCTCTCGGCGGTAATGATATAGGACATATGAGTTAAGGTGTCCGCGGCGTGGTATCGATATCAAATACTCGATTTATGAGTGAATGCTAGACGCAAAAATACCACACGGCCAGAAATAATTTTCATTTTCATATATTTTAATATTCAAACATACAATTGTCGCAGGCTTCGCCCAAAATGGGCGATAAGTGCCCGCGACCATCCTTTTGTTGGCCGGATCTCGACGCGATCATACATTTGACGTCATCGCCAGGACGATCGAAGGGGTCTGGTGACGCTTCCCCACTATGTCAAAATTAAGCCTAAAACCGACGTTTTGAACTGGGTTCTGCGCTTTGGGCGCCGCTTCAGGAATGCCTGTTTTGTACCGTTCGCAGTTTATCGCCCACGGCATAAGCTGGCATGAGATCTCACGCTTTTGAGTTCGCCGGCAGCCAATTTTTGGAAACGTACTTCTTTGCACGCGGGACTTTCCGTGAAGGCGGCCATGAGTTTTATTCAAATGATGCGTCGCCGTGTTGGTGCGCCTTGCGGAGGCCCAAAGCGGTTGCTATCGGTCTTGCCAAAGTAATCGCTTGCAGGCGTATAGCTTATGAATTTTCGCTTCTTTCCGCAGCTTGCGGCGCGTTGTTATCAAACGCTGTTGTGGTTCGTTACCGGCGTTTCGCTTTTTCTGGTTTCGCCCGCGCTGGCTGAAGCTGCCGGCGCTGTCGGTGGCGCGCCGATGCAGTTTTTGCTCGTTCACGGCGAGATGGGCCAATGCCGAGCCGATAGCACTTGCCCGGACTGGATCTCCGCCGAAGGTCAGATCATGGCAGATACACCGAGGAAGCTGCAGAAGATCCTGAAGCAGGTGGGCAACCGTAAACTGCCCATCGTCGTCAGTTCGCCGGGTGGCGATGTCAAGGCAGCGATGGAGATGGCTCGCGTCATTCGCAAGCAAAAGCTTTCGATCGCAGTCGGCCGCACCCGCTCGCGGGCGTGCCCCTATGCCGAGCCGATCTGCTCGGCTGCTTTTGCCAAGGACGGCTCGATCACAGGCCAGCCATTTTCCGACGGCGCAATCTGCTTTTCGGCCTGCCCTTTGTTTTTTGCAGGCGGTGTTCAGCGCGTTTCCAGCCCCTTCGCGCTGCTGGGCGTTCATCAGATCACCACCACCTACAGCGAGGTACGCGTTCAGTATCGCACCGAATATGAGATGGTGGATGGCAGGCGCAAGATCATCTCCAAGAAGGAGATCGGCCGCAAATTCGTCGGCAAGTACGACACGACGAAGCTCGACAAGGCGCAGAGGTCGAGGCTGGTGAGCTTCCTCGACAAAATGGGTGTGGACCGGGGGCTTGTCGATCTGATGCTTGGAACCGACCCGAACGGCATTCATCTGATTTCGCAGATGGACGCGTTGAGGCTGAAGCTGACGACGGAGCTTGCCGATGCCGACGCCCTGGCCTCGGCGCGCAACTGCAAGGAAAATCAATCGATTTCCGATTGTGACGCGCCGGCACGGTCGACGACCGTTGCGCCGATGACCAGCGCATCGGCAATGGCCGGCAAGTAGCCGTTGACCCGGCCTCAGCTATCCTTGGCTTTTGCTTTCGCCATGATCTTTTCCAGAAAGCCCAACAATAGCGCGGACACGACGAAGGCCAGGTGGATGATGGTGAACCACATCAGCTTGGCGTTGTCGTATTGAGTAGCGTTCAGGAAGATCTGCAGCAGGTGGATCGAGGAAATGGCGACGATCGAAGAGGCGACCTTGATCTTGAGGCTGCCTGAATCGAGCTTGCCGATGAAGGAAACCTCGCCTCCATTTTCGGCCTCGTCGAAGCGGCTGACGAAATTCTCGTAGCCCGAAATCATTACCATAACGATGAGGCTGGCCACCAGGGCGGCGTCGATAAGGCCGAGAATGGCGAGGATCATGTCGGCTTCGTCATAGGCGAAGACGTTGATCGCCACCTTGTAGAACTTATAGGCGAACGAAACGGCGTAGACGGCGAGCGAAGCGGCAAGGCCGAGATAGAAGATCACCAGGAGCCAGCGACTGGAGAGGATGATGCGCTCGACCAGCAATTCCAGGGACTTCATGTCTTTATCTTTCCTTCTCGGTTTTCATTGGACGCCGAAAATAGGCATGCCTGCGTCCTGAGACAAGGCGGTGCGTTTCGACGAACAGAGTGCTTCGCCACTATTCACACCCGATAGATATTGGTTTATCCCGACAGGGAAATGACCGTATGTTTGGGGGCGAGACTTATGGCGACGACCGTGGCATCCGATATCGAGATTGCGCGCGCAGCAAAGAAGCTGCCAATTATGGAGATCGGCGCAAAGCTCGGGATTCCGGCGGAAGATCTCGCACCTTACGGCTACGACAAGGCAAAGATCGGTGCCGCGTTCATTGCGGCGCAGGCTGGCAAGAAGGACGGCAAGCTGATCCTCGTCACGGCGATTAATCCGACGCCTGCGGGCGAAGGCAAGACCACTACAACGGTCGGCCTTGGTGACGGGCTGAACCGCATCGGCAAGAAGGCGGTAGTCTGCGTGCGCGAGGCCTCGCTCGGTCCGTGTTTCGGCGTGAAGGGCGGGGCGGCGGGCGGTGGCTATGCGCAGGTCATCCCGATGGAGGACATCAACCTCCATTTCACCGGCGATTTCCACGCGATCACGTCAGCGCACAATCTGCTTGCGGCGCTGATCGACAATCACATCTACTGGGGCAACGAGCAGAATATCGACCTCAGGCGCATCACCTGGCGGCGCGCGATGGACATGAACGATCGGGCGCTACGCGATATCGTATCGTCGCTTGGCGGCGTTGCGAACGGCTTTCCGCGCGAAGGTGGCTTCGACATCACCGTTGCCTCCGAGGTGATGGCGATCCTCTGTCTGGCATCCGACCTCAAGGATCTGGAAAAGCGGCTCGGCAACATCATCATCGGCTATCGTCGCGACCGCACCCCGGTCTATGCCCGCGACCTGAAAGCTGACGGCGCCATGGCCGTGCTCCTGAAGGACGCCATGCAGCCTAACCTCGTGCAGACGCTGGAGAACAATCCGGCGCTGGTGCATGGCGGCCCCTTCGCCAATATCGCCCATGGCTGCAATTCGGTGATCGCGACGCGCACGGCACTGAAGCTTGCAGATTATGTGGTCACGGAAGCCGGCTTCGGCGCCGATCTCGGAGCGGAGAAATTTTTCGACATTAAATGCCGTAAGTCCGGGCTTTCGCCGGATGCGGCCGTCATTGTCGCGACCGTGCGGGCCTTGAAGATGAACGGCGGCGTGAAGAAGGACGATCTTGGCAGGGAGAACGTTGAAGCCCTGGTGAAAGGCTGTGCCAATCTCGGCCGGCATGTCGCCAATGTCCGCAAATTCGGCGTGCCTGTCGTCGTCGCCATCAATCATTTCGTCTCCGATACCGAAGCCGAAATCGAGGCACTGAAGAATTATGTCGTGCGCCTCGGCGCCGAGGCGATTCTTTGCCGGCACTGGGCCGAAGGTTCGGCCGGCATTACCGACCTCGCACATAAGGTGGTGGAGCTTGCCGAATCCGGGCAGGCGAAATTCCAGCCGCTCTATCCGGACAATCTGCCGCTTCTGGAGAAGATCGAGATCGTCGCCTCCAAAATCTATCATGCCGGCGAGGTCACGGCCGACAAGTCGGTACGAGATCAGCTCAGGTCCTGGGAGGATCAGGGTTATGGTCATCTGCCGGTCTGCATGGCGAAGACGCAATATTCCTTCTCGACCGATCCGAATGTCCGGGGAGCACCCGAAGGCCACATCGTATCCGTTCGCGAGGTGCGACTTTCGGCCGGGGCCGGCTTCGTCGTCGTCATTACCGGCGAGATCATGACCATGCCCGGTCTGCCGAAATCGCCGGCGGCCGAGAGGATTTTCCTCAATGATCAGGGATACATCGAAGGACTGTTTTAAGTTCAGAATCCGATTCAACTTGTCGGTCGGGAAGTGCCGGTTCGGCGGTTGCACCCAGGACTGTTGTCATCCGATCCCGTTACGATATCTAACGTATTGACCTTGGCGGAGGCCGAAAGAAATCGGCACGGTCCAAGCATCGTCAAGACGGAGACGGATCGTGACTGCCGACAGCCGCGCAAGTTTGGATGAGATACGGGACTTCCATGCGAAGATGATGGCTGCTGCCAGCAATTCTTCGGACGAAAGGCTGGAGCAGGCCTTTCGCCTCGTTCGGCGTGAGGCCTTCATGGGGCCGGGGCCTTGGCAGATCGTGGTCAAGGGACGCCATCTCGAAACGCCAAGCAGTGATCCCGCCTTTCTCTATCAGAATGTTTTGGTCTCCCTGGATAAATCCAAGGGCATCAACAATGGCGAGCCATTTCTCCATGCTGCCTTCTTGGGCGCCGTCGCGCCGCAGCCCGGTGAGGCGGTCATCCAGATCGGCACGGGAACTGGATATTACACCGCCATTCTGTCGACGCTGGTGGCGCCGGGCGGCCACGTCCACGCCGTCGAGGTCGATGAGGCATTGGCCAACCGCACCCGCGATAATCTTGCCTCGTTCGAGAACGCCTCCGTCATCTGCGCCGATGCGACCGAGCTGGAGCTTCCGCAAGCGGATCTGATCTACGTGAGCGCCGGGGTGGTGGCGCCGCCGATATCGTGGCTGCAGGCGCTGCGCCTCGGCGGCCGGATCATCGTGCCCTGGCAGGCGAACGAAAAGGTCGGGCTTGCTGTCCTGATCACACGCGCAAAGCAGGGGTTCAGCGCCCGCGCCTTGATGCCCGCCTATTTCATTCCCTGCATCGGAGCTTCCGATCCCATGCAAACCACGAAAACGCCAAATGGAGGCGAGGCTCGCTCCATCCAGTCGGTTTGGCTCACCCGAGATCGAGCGCCGGATGAAACGGCGGTTGCGATCTATAGAGACCTGTGGTTTTCGAATGCAGGTCTCTGAATATGACGGAATTTAAAGATCAACGCCCCGTCGATTCCGCGACGCATTTCTAGTGGCAATAGCGAAAGCCGCCATTCCTCTCGATGACGTCGAGATGGAAGTGGGTTTCGTGCGCGGCGTCGCTCTCCGGGTCCAGAACGGTCGTGAAATAAAGGCAGGCCGAGGCGCTGGCTGCGCGCTGGAATGCGCCTGTCAGCGTCGGATCTTCGCGCCGCGGTTCGATTGCGATGGTCTTGCCGTTTTCGAAGGCAAAGCTCGCGACATCTATGGCGTTGCCGCGGGCATGCTCGGAGATTTTGCCGGTGGAAGCATTGTTGCGCAGCCGGCAGACATAGGTCGATGCTTGGTTGATCGTGACGATCTTGCCATTGTCCAATGCCGCGGCTGACGGAATGACACTTTCCTTCATCCATTGGGCCAAGGCGAGAGCGGCTTCGCAGCGCATTTGCCCTTCGGGCTTGAATTCTATGCCCGGCAGCGGGGAGCTAAGCGCAATCGGCTTGTCGATGCCGCAGCCGTTGCCATCGTCGATACGGGCGATCTCTTTGAAGGTTGATCCGATGGCGGTCAGTGCCTTCAGGCAGGCCTGGTGTTCGTCATCCGGCTCGGAAGCGATGGTCAGGGGCGGACGGGGAGGGCCTTGCATCTGTTGGCCGCTTGTTTGTTCCTCCGGCTGTGACGTCGGCTTTTCCGCCGGAATGACAGGGCCGTTTGGTGATGCTGCGGGTTTTTCTGCAGGGATCGGCGCTTTGCCATCCGGCCGAACTTGTTCCTGATCCGGTTTTTGCTCGGGTATCGGGCCGGTCTGAGGGAGAGACGTGGCCATGAGAAGGACGGCGGCGGAGACTAATGAGATAATTCTAAACAGCATCAAGTAATTCAGCCAATTCTAATGATGATACCGATAGAACGCGCGAAGCTGTGATTTCGTTGCAATTCAGCAACGTTCATCTCTTGTCTTAAAAGGTGATAATTTTATTCATGATTATGTACGCCGAATATATTGACAATAATACTCATGTTTTTTATGCGGCAGAAAGAAGGCGGGATATTTCCGCCCGTTAACAAGATAACCTAGCCAGCCCCTTGCCTGCTTTCGACGCAGCAACCAGCCAGCCCGGTGAAGCAATTCGAAAGGAATGGTTATGGTTGTCCGGCGCTCACGCTCGGTCCTCTTGGCATGCACCGCGTTTCTGGCCCTTGGGCTGGCGACGACATCTTTTGCGCAGACTGCAGCTCAGAGCGAAGAGGCGACGGGCGAGGCCGCCAAGGGCGATCGTGTTACCAACCTGAAGCCGATCATGGTGACAGGGAAGGGCAAAGCGAACAAGGATGTGCTTGCCGGTTCTCCGACCACAAGTGAGACGACGGCCCAGGACATCGACGACAAGCAAATCACACGTATCGAGGACCTTGGCCGCAGCACCGAGGTCGGCGTCGGCTTCAACCGTGCGACCGGCGGCGTCAATATTCGCGGCCTTGGCGACGACCGTGTGCTGACGACGGTCGACGGCATCCAAATTCCTTTCCTTCTCGATGCTTCGCGCGGCAGTGCCAATGGCGCCAACAATGGCGGCAATGGCGGCGTCAACAGCTTCGATTTCAACGCGCTTTCGAGCGTCGACATCGTGCGTGGTGCCGATTCCAGCCGTGCCGGTTCGGGCGCTCTCGGCGGTGCCTTCGTTCTGCGTACGCTGGAGCCGGAAGATCTGATTGCGCCCGGCTCTACCTGGGGCGGTGTTTTTAAGTTCGGCTATAATGGCGACGACCGCAGCATCGGCGGATCAGCGGCGGTTGCCAAGCGCATCGACAATACCGCCGTTCTCTTCCAGGGCGGCTACACGCATGGTCATGAGCTTGAGAACAACGGCGATGTCGGCGGCTATTCCACCAAGCGTACCGAGGCTAACCCGGCTGACTACAATCAGAGAAGCGGCCTGTTTAAGATCCGTCAATATACCGACATCGGCACCTTCGGCATCACGGCCGAGCACTACAACAAGGATAAAACCACCGATCTGATGACCCTGCAGAGTCCGACCGGAAACTTCCGGCCCGGCAACTATAACGGGACAGACAATGTCGAGCGCAATCGTGTGTCGCTCGATTACAAATATGAAGCCGAGAGTGCCGATTCGCTGCTCGATGCCGCCAACGCCGTTTTCTATTGGCAGAATCTTCTGCGTGAAGGCGGTGTGGAAGGCTATCGCTATACGTCCGTCATCGGCGACTATTGGCGTCGTAATGAAATGGAAGACCGCAGCATCGGCTTCGCCGGCAACGCATCGAAGTCTTTCGATACCGGCAGCCTGCATCACCAGGTCACTTTTGGTCTCGATGTCGCCTTCGACAAGGTTCACCAGTACTCGGCCGGTGAGGATAGCTGCGAACTTCCTCGCTGGCGTGCTTCTTGCGCCTTCCTGCATACCAACCAGTCCGATATGCCCGATGTGGACGGCAAGCGCGTCGGCGTCTTCATCGATGACAAGATCGAATTGGGCTCCAGCAATATCTATTTGACGCCGGGTCTTCGCTTCGACTGGTACGATTACTCGCCGAAGAACACGGCTGCCTATCGCGACAGCGCCAACTATAATGGCCTGCCCTCCGGGCAATCCGACAGCCGCTTTTCGCCGAAGCTGCGCGCCTCCTATCAGCCTCAGGACAATGTCGAGCTCTATGCGCAATGGGCGATGGCCTTCCGTGCGCCCAGTGTCAGCGAACTCTACGTCAACTACGGCGTGCCCGGCGGTTATGTCACCTACGGCAACCCCGACCTGAAGCCCGAAACCAGCAACGGCGTCGAAATCGGCACCAACCTCGGCGACGACGATTTCGGCGGCCATGTCGGTGCGTTCTATAACAAGTACAAGAACTTCATCGATACGCTGAACTATCGCGATCCCACAGGCACCTATCCGCTCGGGATCACCGAATACTTCAATCGCGCCAACGTCCGCATGTTCGGTATCGAGGTCAACGCACACAAGACGTTCGACAACGGCATCCACATTAAGGGCTCGGTCGCCTACGTGAACGGCAAGGACTCCGATACCGGTCAATGGATCAATTCCGTCGCTCCGGCCAAGGCCGCCTTCACCGTCGGCTATGCGACCGACGTCTGGGGAACGGACCTGACCTTTGTCACCGCGACGCGCGAGGCGAAGAAGACCGGCGACACGCTGCAGACCCCGGCCTATGGCATCTTCGATCTCACAGCCTGGTGGGAGCCGGAGCAGGTGAAGGGCCTCAGCATTCGCGGCGGTGTCTACAACATCTTCAACAAGACCTATTACGACGCTCTCAACGCGCCGTCCTATAGCGGCACGCTAATCCAGCCAGCTTCCTATTATTCCGAGCCCGGCCGGACCTTCAAGCTGACGCTGACGCAGAGATTCTGAGCCGCTCCATCGATGCAGCAAACTCGGGCGATGCTTCGGCATCGCCTCTTTTTTGCTCTCTCGCGTGGCATCGGGCGATTTGTGCAATTGTGAATGGCAGCGTTCGATGCTATTGGAGCAACGCAGTCTTTAACCGTCGAGAGAAAAGAGAGGAGGACCGTATGACCAAGATAGTCTGGCATATTCGCCAGTTCGGTCCGACTCGTGCCCTGCAGATGCGTTTGCAGGGCTGATCAGAGGCTGTTTCTCACTCAATCCTTCTGGTCTGCCCTTGGGGCGACGTGAGCTTGCGCATCCACGCGGCCGCGTCATGACATGTTTTCGAGCATTGGCCGATATGGCCATCGGCATCGGCGCAGCGCGGCAAAAGGAGCTGCCGGCGATGCCTTGAGATGCTCGATCGAGACCGGAAAAGACTATGACTCTGATCAATCTCCGCAATCTGGGCGTCACCATGAGTGCGCCGCTGTTTTCCAATCTGAATTTCACCGTCGATGCCGGTGATCGCGTCGGCATGGTCGCCGCGAATGGGCGCGGCAAGACCACACTGCTCAACTGCATCACGGGTAGGCAGGAGCCGACCACGGGCGAGATCACCCGCGCGCGAGGCTTGCGCGTCGGCTACGTCGAACAGAATGTGCCGGCCGCGCTGCTGGACGTCTCCTTCTATGAGGCCGTCCTTCAAGCCTTGCCTAAGGAGCAGGTGGAGAGCGAGAGCTGGCGCGTCGATGTCACTCTCGATTCGCTTGATGTACCGACGGCGATGCGGGAAAGAACATTGGCTCAGCTCAGCGGCGGCTGGCAGCGGCTTGCCATGCTTGCTCGCGTCTGGGTAACCGAGCCCGATGTGCTGCTGCTCGACGAGCCGACCAACCATCTCGATCTCGCCAAGATCGCGCTGCTGGAGGATTGGCTGAACGCGATGCCGCGCGACGTGCCTGTCATCATCGCCAGCCACGACCGTGCCTTCCTCGATGCTGTCTGCAGCCGAACCCTGTTTCTGCGCCAGGACCAGTCGCCAACCTATGTGCTGCCATATAGCCGGGCGCGTGCGGCGCTGGACGAGGTCGATGCCTCGGATGAACGTCGCTACCAGAAGGAGATGAAGACGGCACAGCAGCTGCGCAAACAGGCGGCCAAGCTCTACAATCTCGGCGTCAACTCCGGCAGTGATCTCTTAACCGTCAAGACGAAGCAATTGAAGGCGCGGGCCGAGAAATTGGAGGACAGCGCGAGACCGGGCTACCGCGAGCGTTCCTCCGGCTCGATCAAGCTTGCCAATCGCGGCATTCACGCCAAGGTGCTTCTGACGCTGGAGGATGCTTCGGTGACCACACTCGACGGTACGCTGCTGTTCAAGACCGGTCAGCAGTGGATTTGCCAGGGCGACCGCATCGTGCTGCTTGGGCAGAATGGCGCGGGCAAGACGCGGCTCGTGGAGATGATACGCAGGGCCATAACCGATCAGGCCGTCGGCGGTACGATCAAGCCGACGCCATCCATCGTGCTCGGCTACAGCGATCAGGGGCTCTCCAATCTCGGCCAAAAGGACACGCCGCTCGGCATGATCACACGCCTGTTCGAGCTCGGCGAGCAACGTGCCCGCACGCTGCTGGTCGGGGTCGGGATCAATATCGATATGCAGGGCAAAGAGATCGGCCGTCTGTCCGGCGGGCAGAAGGCGCGGCTTGCCATGCTGGCGCTGCGGTTGACCAATCCCAACTTTTACCTGCTCGACGAGCCGACAAACCATCTGGACATCGATGGTCAGGAGGCGCTGGAGGGCGAGCTGACGGCGAATGAGGCAAGTTGCCTTCTCGTCTCGCACGACCGCAGCTTCGTGCGATCTATCGGCAATCGCTTCTGGCTGATCGACCGGAGGCGATTGGTCGAAGTGGATGGGCCGGAAGAGTTCTTCGAAGCGGCCAGAGAGAAGGATTAAAAATAGGATAAGGCGATCGGATCGGTGGCAAGCATCGACCTTGAACTGATCTGAGGCTTCGAGTTGACAGCGCGAAATATGAAGGCGCAGAATACAACCGTCGCTTCAGTGAGGTGCAACTTGACGAGCTTGATTCTGAACGATCGCCTCAACCGCCCGGCATATTGGATGTTCATCTGCATATTCTTGGGAATTCGGATCGGAGCCGTTGTTCTGACCGAGATGGGTTACATTTCCGGTTTCGTACGTCTTATGGACTTCATCCTTTTCTTCGTCGCGTCCGTTTTGGGAGCACGACTGCGAGATTTTGGATGGTCAGCTTTTTGGGGTTGGGCGGGGGTGGCGGTGTTCAATGTCGTTGTTCCTTTGGGAATAATATTTTTACTGAAACCGGTGCTCCTGCCTAGCGGTGGGTTAAGTGGTTCTGCTGGAGGCTATAATACTTTGCTTTCTACCCTGCCATTTTTTGCTCTGATAGTAGCTGTCGGGTCTCCGCCAAGCGATCCGAATAGCAAATATAGGAGGCCCTCACAGTATAACATCGTCGTATCGGAATCCGCGCGACAGTTTGCGCAGCACTGGATTCTTCCGCCTTTATCCATTTTCAGACGACGTGTGAGCCGCTCAGCCTATTGGGCTGGCTTGGTGATTGTCCTTCTAATACTTTTCGCTCAGTTCATAGCTGAAGAAAGCAACAAAGGAAGACTTTTGGTGGCTTCGTTGCTCGCGCTCGCCGTCGCTGTTGCCGCGCTGCTCGCTGCTGCACGTTTGCGTGATTTTGGATGGTCAGGACTCTGGGGATGGGGCAGTGTTGTTGGCTTAAGTCTAGCGGTTCCGATAGCGACGATTTCTTTGATAGGGGAGAGCCGGATGGTCACTTTGCCGATGCATATAGTGTTGGGGTCCCTTTTTCTTTGCATGGCTGTAATCGTCATCGTTGGTATCCCGGCAGGAAATCCCGGTCCCAATAAATATGGCCCACCCTTCCGCTGGAAGAAAAATAACGTGGCTTAATGATCCCGACATTCTCGCTTGCGTATCCCCTCATCTCACGCTAACAATTCCCGCCATGAATACGTCCTTGAACAACATTGCAGTTTGGTGGTGGGCACGCTGAGGCGGCCTCGACCAATCGTGTTCAAAGACCACGAGTGAGCCGCCCGAGATTTCGAGGCGGCTTTTTTGTTATATTGGCCGCCTGTCATCCGGGCCCGATAACGGAGTGAGGAACAATGGTAACGATCCTTCGGGATGACGGTGCGGAAATCTACGAGACGAAGGGCGGCATCACCGTCACCCGGCAGCGCCGGCCGACGCCCTATGCGGATGCGGTTTTGTCCTATATCGACAAGCTCGACGAGCGCCGTGGCGCTGTCTTCTCCTCCAACTACGAATATCCTGGCCGCTACACGCGTTGGGACACCGCCATCGTCGATCCGCCGCTCGGCCTGTCCTGCAATGGGCGCGATGTCTGGATCGAAGCCTATAACGAGCGCGGTGAAGTCATTCTCGGCTTCATCGCGGAGAAGCTGAAGACGGTTTCAGAGGTCGTTCTCGGCGCTTCGACGCCGCGCCGGCTCGATCTGACCGTAAAGACGCCGGATCGCGTCTTTACCGAGGAAGAGCGCTCGAAAATGCCAACGGTCTTCACCGTGCTACGCGCCGTGACCGATCTCTTCTACTCGCAGGCGGATGCCAGCATCGGCTTCTACGGTGCCTTCGGCTATGATCTCGCCTTCCAGTTCGACGCGATCGATCTGAAGCTCAAGCGCCCGGACGACCAGCGCGACATGGTGCTCTACCTGCCGGACGAAATCCTGGTGGTGGACAACTATTCCGCCAAGGCCTGGATCGACCGGTACGATTTCGCAAAGGGCGGCCAATCGACGGAAGGCAAGTCGGGCGAGATCGCGCCCGAGCCATTCCGGCACACCGATGCCATTCCGCCGAAGAGCGATCATCGTCCCGGCGAATATGCCGAGCTGGTGGTCAAGGCGAAGGAGAGCTTCCGCAAGGGCGATCTCTTCGAAGTCGTGCCCGGCCAGAAGTTTATGGAGCGCTGCGAGAGCAAGCCATCGGATATTTCCAAGCGCCTGAAGGCGATCAATCCGTCTCCCTATTCCTTCTTCATCAATCTCGGTAATCAGGAATATCTCGTCGGCGCTTCGCCTGAGATGTTCGTGCGCGTTTCCGGCCGCCGCATCGAGACCTGCCCGATCTCGGGCACGATCAAGCGCGGCGACGATCCGATCGCCGACAGCGAGCAGATCCTGAAGCTCTTGAACTCCAAGAAGGACGAGTCCGAGCTGACCATGTGCTCAGACGTCGACCGAAACGACAAGAGCCGCGTCTGCGAGCCGGGTTCGGTCAAGGTCATCGGCCGTCGGCAGATCGAGATGTATTCGCGCCTCATCCACACGGTCGACCATATCGAGGGCCGCCTGCGCGATGACATGGACGCCTTCGACGGCTTCCTGAGCCACGCCTGGGCCGTCACCGTCACCGGTGCGCCGAAGCTTTGGGCCATGCGCTTCATCGAAAGCCATGAAAAGAGCCCGCGCGCCTGGTATGGCGGCGCGATCGGCATGGTCGGCTTCAACGGCGACATGAACACCGGCCTGACGCTGCGCACTGTTCGCATCAAGGACGGTATTGCCGAGGTGCGGGCCGGCGCGACGCTGCTCAACGACTCGATCCCCGAGGAAGAAGAAGCCGAAACCGAACTGAAGGCCTCCGCCATGCTTTCCGCTATCCGTGACGCCAAGACCGGCAATTCCGGCAAACAGCAACGGGACGTCGCTTCCGTCGGCAAGGGTGTGAAGATCCTGCTTGTCGACCATGAAGACAGCTTCGTCCATACGCTTGCCAACTACTTCCGCCAGACGGGGGCGACGGTTTCGACCGTGCGTACGCCGGTGCCGGAAGAAGTCTTCGACCGGCTCGATCCGGATCTCGTCGTGCTATCGCCTGGTCCCGGCAATCCGAAGGATTTCGATTGCAAGGCGACGATCAAGAAGGCGAGGGCGCGCAACCTGCCGATCTTCGGCGTCTGCCTCGGCTTGCAGGCGCTGGCCGAAGCTTATGGCGGCGAGCTGCGCCATCTGGCAATCCCGATGCATGGGAAGCCCTCGCGCATCCGCGTGCTGGAGCCGGGCCTGGTCTTCTCCGGTCTTGGCCGCGAAGTGACCGTTGGTCGTTATCACTCGATCTTTGCCGATCCGTCGAGCCTGCCGCGCGACTTCATGATCACGGCCGAGAGCGAAGACGGCACGATCATGGGCATCGAGCATGTGAAGGAGCCGATCGCAGCCGTCCAGTTCCACCCGGAATCGATCATGACGCTCGGCGGCGATGCCGGCATGCGGATGATCGAGAATGTCGTGGCGCATCTGGCGCGCCGGGCAAAGACGAAGGCCGCCTGAGACGAGCGTTTAGAGCTCGGATGTTTCTAGCCCCATGCACTCGGAAAAGGTGCATGGGGCTATTTTGTGCCTTGAAAGTGCCAACAAACCGCTGAAGAGATTGAATGATGGCGGGGACGTTCAGTCGGTGATCTCAAAGATATTCAAGGGCGTTCTCTACGTCGTTCTTGCTGTCGTGCTCCTCGCCGGTCTCGGCATCGTCGTGCCACGGCCGCTCTGGCATGACGGGCCAGCTGTCCGCACCGAACGCTCCCAGCAAATCCTCATGCTCAGCAACCCCATCCATACGGACATTGCCATTCCCGTCGATAGCGATCTCCTCATTCGTTTCGCCTTCCTGCGGACGGCTGGGCTCGATCTCGACAATCCCAACCTGCGGTATCTCATCTTCGGCTGGGGCGGCCGAAGCTTCTATACAGAGACGCGGACCTGGGCTGATTTGAAGGCGGGTCCCGTGTTGAAGAGCTTTGCGCTCGATCGTTCCGTCATTCATGCGGAACTCGCAGGCGATATCCCGCTGGATGCACCGGCTGTCACCGCGATCAACCTCGATGCCGTCGGGCTGGAGCGGCTCAAACAGTTCATTCTCGGCAGTTTCGATCGCTTTGACAGTGGCCCGATATCTCTGCCTGGCAGCAACTACGGACCCAACGATGCGTTCTTCGAAGCGCGGGGCTATTTCAACGCTTTGATGGGTTGCAATACCTGGACAGCCGCCGCGCTGAGGCAGGCGGGCTTGACCTCCGGCCTTTGGACATCCTTGCCCTGGATGCTGCGAATGTCCTTGCGGCTGCATAATGACGATGAACGCTTTGCGGCAAGCCACACCTTGCCTTGAGGCGGTTTGACTTGCTTCAGGTTGTATCCTAATCTTTACGTCGTTCCTGTGGGGCACATCGGCATCGAGCCGAAAGGGCTAGGCCTGCCCGCTGATATCACTCAGCAGGAGTCTGCCCATGCCAACCCTCGATACCCTCCGTAAGCAAGCCAAGCTGCTGATGCGCTGGCACCGTGAGCGCGACTATTCCATCGGCGGAAGAGTTCGTGTGCTCGACCGTTTCAAGGCTTTAACTGATCGCGAGATTCTGGCGATGAAATTTCCTTTGACGCTGGCACAGGAGATCGTCGCAGTCGAAGCTGGCCATAAGAGCTGGGCCGAGTTGAAGGCCGTTGCTATGGATGCGCCAAAGATGCCGGCGGCATCAGCGGAACCGCCGGTTTTCAAGAGCATCGTTCCCATCCTTTTCGTGCGGGATGTGGCTACGAGTGCGGCCTTCTTCAGGGAGAAGCTTGGCTTTGTGGAGGAATTTCTGCATGGGTTGCCGCCATTCTACGGTGCCGTGTCGCGTGATGGCATCTGGGTTCACTTGCGGCTCGTCTATGAACCCTATTTTGCAGCTGCTGCGGCGAAAGAGGGCGCGCTGATCCTGGCGTCGATCGAGGTTTCGAACGTTCAGGGATTGTTCGAGGAGTTCAAGGCGAAGGACGTGGAGTTTGCGCAGCCGCTCACCAAGCAAGCTTGGGGAGGCACCGATTTTCACGTGCGCGATCCGGATGGAAACGTGATCTCGTTTGTGACGTTCAGGTCGTAACAGTTTGATCCATCGAGGATTGCCGCAGAGTGGCCACCCTCACATGTCCTCGCAGTCCTGCCAGCTTTCCTCGAAGACCAGCTTGTCGAGCGGCAGGCGGTCGCGCCATCCCTTCACCGCAAGTTCCGGCATGTCGTAGAGCTCGTCGACATAGCCGACGCAGAGCCAGGCGACGATCTTCACGTGTTCGGGTATGCCGAGGATTGCCTTGATGGCATCCTCGTGGAAGATGCTGACCCAGCCGACGCCGACGCCTTCGGCCCTTGCCGCAAGCCAGAGGTTCTGCACGGCGCAGACCGTCGAATAGACATCGGTATCCGGATTGTGGGTGCGGCCGAGCACGACGGGACCGCCGCGCTTGGTGTCACAGGTGATGCAGATGCTGAGGGGCGCCTTGCGAATACCTTCCAGTTTCAGCCGCTGATACTGCGCGCGGCGATCGCCTTCGAACATCGCACAGGCTTCCTCATTGGCCTGATGGAAGGCCTGCCACACGCGCTCGCGCGTCTCGCTCTGACGGATCAGAATGAAATTCCACGGCTGCATGAAACCGACCGACGGCGCCGAATGAGCAGCTTCGAGCAAGCGCCGGACAAGATCGTCGGGCAGGGGATCGGGCCGGAACTGGTCACGCACGTCGCGCCGTGTCTCGATGGCGCGATAGACGGCGCTGCGTTCCCCCTCCGAAAATGCCCCGGCTGTAACCAGATGGTCCGACACATCCGCGGGAGCGTCGGCGATGGACGATGTAGCATCGGCAGTATTTTCAGGAGCGGGCATGTTCAACCATGATTTTCATTTGGCGGCGTATCGGCCGGTATCGCCGACCCTTGCACATCAGGCTGAAGCACAGCTTAGTGCTGGATGGCAAGCCAAACTACCAGGACGATTTTCCACAGGCGAGCGCATTATCGGCTTCCAACTGTCGTGGAACGGCGGTTTGGGAAACATCTTCCTCATGTTCCGCGAAGGGACTGCCCGGATGGCACTTCCTTCAATCCGCACATCGGCAACGAATTGTCGTGTGAAAAGGTGACCGCCTTTGACAAACGCGAAGTCCTGGCCCATATGGACCGTCAATAAGCCGCCTGCGCGAAAATCCGCGCGGGCGGTTTTGCATTTCAACGGCGCCTTTTTGCAATTCATTCGCATAAGCACGGCGCGGGATACTGGAGAAGGGCATGAGTGCTCAAGGAAACGATACGATCAGGCGGCTTGCCCTCTGGGGCATTCCTCTGTCGCTCGGCGTCATGGGGCTGAAGATGCTGGCCTGGTGGCTGACGGGCTCTGTTGCGCTTCTGTCTGATGGACTTGAATCGCTCGTCAATGTCGTTGCCGCTTTCATCGCCTTTTTCGTCATCCGTTATGCCCAGAAGCCGGCCGATCACGATCATCCCTTCGGTCATCACAAGGCAGAATATCTCTCTGCCGTTACCGAAGGCGTGATGATTGTCGTTGCGGCGCTGATGATCGTGCAGGAAGCGGTCGGGCATCTCGGCAATCCGCAGCCGATGCAGGCGCCTGTGCTGGGTCTCGCCATCAACTTCGTCGCCGGCGTCATCAACGGCGTGTGGGCCTTGACGCTGATCCGGGCCGGGCGGACGCATCGCTCACCGGCACTGACGGCGGACGGCCAGCACATCATGTCGGATGTCTATACTTCGATCGGCGTGGTCATCGGCCTGTTGCTGGCGCTCGGCACCGGCCAGCCGATCTTCGATCCCGTGCTTGCCATTCTCGTTGCCATCAACATTCTCTACCAGGGCTGGAAGGTCATCTCCACCTCGATCGACGGGCTTATGGACAAGGCTGTCCTGCCGGAAGAGGAGGAGACTATCAAGAATGCGATCGCGGGGAATGCCGAGGGTTCGCTCGGCGTGCATGATCTCAAGACGCGCAGGGCAGGAGCAGTGACCTTCGTCGATTTTCACATGGTCGTACCCGCCGCCATGCCGGTGCGAGAGGCACACAGAATCTGCGACCGCCTTGAAGATGCCATACGGGCGATCCATGCGGGCGCCGAAATAACCATTCATGTGGAGCCTGAGGGCGAAAAAGCCCATGGTATCCGCGTCAAAGTGATCAAGGAGACCTGAGATGCCAAAGACCGATGTGTCCGGCCTGTCGATGCTCGGCAACCAGACGGAAACGGCCAGCAATCCGGAAGAGGCCGTTCTGGAGAAGGTGCCGTCCGGCCATGCCGGCACCGATTATGTCGTGCGCTTCACCGCGCCTGAATTCACCTCGCTCTGCCCGATGACGGGACAGCCGGATTTCGCCCATATCGTCATCGACTACATTCCGAATGAATGGCTGGTCGAATCGAAGTCGCTGAAGCTCTTCCTGCATTCCTTCCGCAATCATGGTGCTTTCCACGAGGATTGCTCGATCTACATCGCCAAGCGCCTGGTGGATCTGCTGCAGCCGAAGTGGCTGCGTATCGGTGCCTACTGGTATCCGCGCGGCGGCATTCCGATCGACGTCTTCTGGCAGACCGGCAAGCCGCCGGAAGGTGTGTGGCTGCCGGATCAGGGTGTGCAGCCCTATCGCGGCCGAGGCTGAATGAAAAAGCCGCCATCCGGAGATGGCGGCTTTTCTGCTAGATGCGATGAGACTGCGGCTCAAGCAAACGAGTTGTCGTCGCCATTGTCATAGGACGAGTCATCATAATCGTCGTCCTGAGCGTCTTGGGCAGCATCCTGGGCGTAATCGGCCGCGCTCTGATCATTCTGGTCGCTATTATCGTCATTGCCGAAATAGTTGTTGTTGATGATCGTTTCCTGCACCGGCTGTTCGGCAGCATTGGCCGCCGTGCCCCCGAAGAGGCCGCTGCCGGCATTGCCGCCGAAGAGACCGCCGCCGGTGCCGCCCAGATGCGGGCTGAACAGGCTGGAGAGCGATTCCGCCAGCATCACGCCGCCGGCGACGCCAGCCGCTGTGCCAAGCGCGCCGCGCAGGAAGCTGCCGCCGGCCGAAGGCGCGGCTGCCTGCTGGCTCCAAGGCCCAGACGGCTGTGGTTGCGGCTGGCCAGCCCAAGGGCCGGGCTGAGGCGCATTGCGGGCATAATCGTCATAGAGGCGACCCTGCTGCTGTGGATTGCCACCCTGTGGTGCGGCGGCACGCTGCTGCTGGCCGCCGCCGAAGAGCGAGCCGATCCCGCCCAGGAAACCGCCGCTCTGGCCTTGCGAATGGTTGTCGGCGCCCTGCTGCTCGAGCTCGTGCACGCGGGCTTCGAGCTGCTGGATGCGATCGGCCGCAGCCTTCATGCCCTGTTCCTGCATGATGACGGCCTGCGCCAGGAAGTAGGGCGCATAGGGCTGGTCGCGGACCGCCTGGTTGATGAAGGCCTCCGCATCGGCGTCGCGGGGCGTGCTGGCGGCACCGCGCACGCGATCGAAGAGAGAAGCGAGCAATTGACGTTCTTCTGGCGACATGATGGCCTCCTTGGCTATCCGTGCTGCAAATTCGGGGCGCGATTTCTAACCGCGCTGACCTGACGTAGGATCAAATCTCGGCTTTTCAAAGCCATTCAAGTTACATTTCGGTAATCCGCAACCATAACACCATGTTGTCAGTCGCTATTCCCGCCTTGTCTTTTTCCGGCATTGTTTTACGCATTGAGTCGCACTATGTGCGGTGAACGACGCATCATGCTGGAGAGTTGAATGAACGACGAAGACGAACAGGAAGACAAGAAGACCGAGCAGCCCTTGGGCAAGGACGCGGAGGCGAATCTTTTCAAGTCGCGTTCGATCTTCATCTATGGCGGCATCACGCAGGAACTGGCGCAGAAGGTCTGCTCGCAGCTCGTGGCGCTTTCCGCTGCCAGCGACGATGACATCCGCATCTATGTGAATTCGCCCGGCGGTCACGTCGAGTCCGGCGATTCCATCCACGACATGATCAAGTTCATCAAGCCGAAGGTCTGGATGATCGGCACGGGCTGGGTCGCCTCCGCCGGAGCGCTGATCTATGTCTCCGCTCCGAAGGAGCGCCGTATTTGCCTGCCGAACACGCGCTTCCTCCTGCACCAACCGTCCGGCGGCACGCGTGGCATGGCCTCCGACATCGAGATCCAGGCACGCGAAATCATCAAGATGAACGATCGCCTGAACAAGATATTCTCGGAAGCAACCGGCCAGCCGATCGAAAAGATCGCCAAGGACACGGATCGCGACTACTGGCTTTCTGCTGAAGAAGCCAAAGCTTACGGCCTGGTCTCGCGCATCGTGACCTCGCAGGCGGACATTTGATCTAGCGGATCTGCCTTATTGATTTGAGCGCCCTCGCTTGCCGGAAGGCTGGCGGGGGCGTTTTGCGATGAATCAGTTTCGATCGAAAGCCCGATGCTGGCGGCAGAAATCTCCGCCGCCAGCCTTCGCCACTCGGGAGTTGCAACGTTTCCGGGGAGCGGCGAACTCGAAAGCCTAAGTTACAAGCGGCGTGCGCCTCCTAGATGGTGATCTCCACCGGTGTTCCCTCGGGCATGGTGATGACAGCCTCATAGAAGCCGTCGCCGGTGGTGCGGGGCGCGGATTTCAGGCAATCACCCGCCTTGCATCGTTCAGCCAGCGCATCCACGGCAGCTTTGCTGCCGAGCGATATGGCAATGTGGTCCCAGCCCACGCGTTCACTCTGCGAGTCGCGGGGAAGCCAGGAGCCGGTCATCAGTTCGATCTGGTCGTCGCTTCCAGGCAAGGAAACAAAGCGCGAGACGAAGCCAGGCCGGCGCCGGCTTTGGTATGGTTCACCGACGGTCGCGCCGAAATATATCTCCCAGAAGTTTGCGGCGGCATCGAGATCATGCGTCCATAGAGCGGTATGAGCGATCCGCATTGGTCTCTCGCTGTTCCTGTTCGTGATTGCGGGTGACGATGCCGGCGCAGAGAGGTGCGATGCAGAGCAGCAGAGCGAGCATCCAGAAGGCGCCGGGCAAGCCAAGATGATCCGCCGCGAACCCGACGCCGGCGGGGCCGACGAGCACGCCTGCATATCCCGTCATGGTGATGGCCGCGACGGCAAGGCCCGGCGGCGTGATCTTTTGCGCGCCGCCCTTGCGGAAGAGCACCGGGGCGATGTTGGAGGCGCCAAGGCCGATCAGCAGGAAACCGCCCATTGCGAGGATCGAAATCGGACTGAGAAGGAGGACGACAAAGCCCGCGACGGCAATCACGCCGCCCCACAGCATGACCGCCCTGTCTCCGACCCTTGCTGTAATGGCATCACCGCTCAAGCGTCCGATCGTCATCGCAATGGCAAACAGCATATAACCGAGGCCGCCATGGCTTGCGTCGACCCGGTCCTGCGTCGTGAGGAGCAAGGCACTCCAGTCTAGGATAGCGCCTTCGACGAGGAAGGTGATTGCTGCCAGCGCGGCGAGCAGCAGCACGAAGCCGCGCGGCATGACGAAAAGCGGCGCGTCCTCCGCGGGGACGGTCCGCAGCAGCCGGGGCCATGCGACGATCATGGCGACGACCATCACGGCCGAGCTTAGAAGCGTGGCGGCGAGAGGGCCGGCTTTGACGGACAGGAGCAACGTGACGAGCAGGGAACCGATGAAGCCGCCGATGCTGAACAGCGCATGGAAGCCGGACATTAGTGGCCGATCCGCGCCTTTCTCCACTTCGACGGCGTGGATGTTCATGGCAACGTCGAGCGATCCAAGACAAGCGCCGAAAGCCGCCAGCGCAAGGCCGAGGGTAAATGGCGTGCTGGCTACGGCCAAGGTCGGCAAGAGAAGTGCGAGGCCGAGGCCGCCCGTAATGATGATCGGCTTGCTGCCATATCGCGCGCTCAGCATGCCGGTCGCCAGCATTGCCGCCACCGAGCCCAGGCCCAGGCAAAGCAGCAGCATGCCAAGCACGCCGTCATCGACGCCGAGGCGAGCCTTGGCGAAGGGGACGAGGGGAGCCCAGCAGGCGAGGGCGAAGCCCCCGACCAGAAAAGCAAGTCGTGTCGCCAGCCGGGTTTCCGGCCGATCCGTGGATTGCATGGTCATTTCTTGTCTTTCGAAATCAGGAGGATGAGGTGACGTCGCTTGCTTTCACGAGCGAGAAGCCGGCGTCTGAGGCCGCCTTTTCGTCTGCGGCAGGCAAGTCATCCTCGACAACGAGCCAGTCGATATCGTCGGCGCCACCGATGCGGTGCGGTGCGCGTTCGTGAAATTTCTCAGACGTAATCAAGGCGATGCTGGCAGCGCTTCTCCTCAGTAGCGTCCGTTTGAAGATCGCATCTGCATGTTCGTACACGCTGATGCCGTTTCTTGCCGAAACTGCGCAGACGCCCAAAAAACAACGGTCGATGTTCATGCCTTCGATGGCCGCAACGGCGGACGCATCGACACTGCCGCCGACGACGGGATCGACTGCGCCGCCGATCAGGACAAGCGGGATATCGCCGCGCTTCATGATGGCGCTGGCGATATCAATGGAATTCGTCGCGATGGTCGCTTTCAGATCCTTCGGCAGAAGATCGACCATCGCGAGATTGGTGCTGCCGCTGTCGAAAAACAGGAATTCGCCCGGCTCAATCATCGCAACGGCGGCTTTGGCCAGGGTTCTCTTGCGGCCCGATTCCTGTCCGACGCGGGCGGCCATGGGCTGCGATGGTGTCAACAGGGGAAGCGCGCCGCCATAGACGCGGCGGCATTTGCCCTCTGCGGCAAGTGCCCGCAGATCGCGGCGCACGGCATCTTCGGACACGTTGAATTCGGCAGCCAGAGATGCGGCAACGATCTGCCGGCCCTCTGCAAGCCGCGCTTCGATGACATCCCGGCGGGACAATGGGAGTGAAGTATTCATAAATTTGCATTAACGTGCGTAAACAAGAAAGTCAATATGCATGTTTGTGCACGATTTGACTCTGCGGCGATATATTCCGCGAGCGATTTGTCCAATGAGACTGCCATTTTGCTCGAAAACAGCACTTGCACGCCCGATGCTTGTGATGCTCCATGCGCCTTCAATCGATCGTCGTGCGCTCTTCGAGTCTCCATCGCCATGCTCAAAGATTTTTCCGTTCAAAGCCTGTTCATGGGATGCCTCACCGCCTTCGTCGGTTTTGCCAGCTCCTTCGCCGTCGTCTTTCATGGCCTGCAGGTGGTGGGCGCCTCGGATGCACAGGCTGCCTCCGGCCTGACGGCGCTCTCTGTCGCGATGGGCGTCTGCGCCATTGTGCTCAGTTTGGTGACGAAGCTTCCGATCAGCATTGCATGGTCGACACCGGGAGCGGCATTGCTCGCGAGCGCTGGAGCGATCGAGGGCGGTTTTCCAGCGGCGGTCGGTGCGTTCTTCATCTGCGGCATATTGATCGTCATTGCCGGGCTGTTCCGGCCTTTCGGCCGTGCCGTCGCCTCGATCCCGGCGCCGCTCGCCAATGCCATGCTGGCCGGTGTTCTGCTCGGCCTCTGCTTTGCGCCGGTGAAGGCGATCGCCTTCAATCCTGTCTTCGGCCTGCCGATCATCCTTGCCTGGATCGTCGTCGGTGCGTTTAAGCGGCTATGGGCGGTGCCGGCGGCGCTTGCTGCCTTCGCATTGGTGCTGGCCTTCGGCGTGAAGATACCCGATGGTGCCTTTGCTTCGCTCGAACATTCGCTGCTGCCGACGGCCGAATTCGTGAAGCCGGTCTTCACGCTTGCAGGCATCGTGTCCATCGCGCTGCCGCTGTTCATCGTGACGATGGCGTCGCAGAACATTCCCGGCATTGCGGTGCTGAAGGTGCATGATTACGATCCGAGGCCGGGTCCGCTGTTTGCCGTGACCGGCGTGTTCTCGCTGCTCGCTGTCCCCTTTGGCGGCCATGCCGTCAATCTGGCGGCCATTACCGCCGCCATGTGCGCCGGACAGGATGCGCATGCCGATCCCGCGCGGCGCTATTGGGCGGCGATTGTCGCCGGCATCGGCTATGTGATCCTCGGATTGCTGGCGAGTGCCGTTACGGCTTTCGTGGCGCTGGCGCCGCCTGTTCTCATCGAGGCGGTTGCAGGTCTGGCGCTGGTCGGCGCGCTTTCGAATTCCGCCTTGAACGCCTTCCAGCAGCCGGAATCGCGCGAGGCCGCCGCCATCACTTTTCTGGTGACGGCATCGGGCGTTTCGTTCGGCGGGATTTCCGGCGCCTTCTGGGGGCTGATCGCAGGCGGACTGATGCTGGCGCTGTCGCGCGGCGTGCAGATGCTGAAGAAGTAGGCGAGGGGTTGCTTCTTTTTGATCCGGCGGCTATAAGCGCGGCCATGAAGCTGAATGGCGCAAAGATTTCCGAACAGGTTGCACGTGGGCGCGTTGCCCTGCGTGACAATACGCGCGCCCTTACCTCGCTTCTCCTCCTCGGCCTTACGCGCGGTTGCCGGGTCCTTTGAGGAGCGCCCGGCGGCCGAAAAGCCCGCTGGCCATCGCTCCTCGCGACTTACCGTAAAATCGACAGCTTACCCGCAAAGGGTCCGCATTTTATCATCGCCAAGCCGCATTCGATCGGCTAAGACGCGGGATAAAATGACGGGAAAGGAAGAGACGAGACCATGGACGCGAACAGCCATTCCCCCAAAGGCATGCCCGAAGCGACGGTGAAATACCGCGCCTATCCCCAGATCAACATTCCCGACCGGACATGGCCGTCCAAGGTCATCACGAAGGCGCCGATCTGGTGCTCGGTCGATCTGCGCGATGGCAATCAGGCGCTTGTCGATCCCATGGGCCATGACCGCAAGGCGCGCATGTTCCAGCTGCTGCTGGATATGGGTTTCAAGGAAATCGAGATCGGCTTCCCGTCGGCTTCGCAGACCGACTTCGACTTTGCCCGCTGGTGCATAGAGCAGGGCAATGTGCCTGCCGATGTGTCGCTGCAGGTTCTCGTCCAGTGCCGCCCGGAATTGATCACCCGCACCTTCGAGGCTCTGGAAGGCGCCAACAAGCCGATCGTGCATTTCTACAATTCCACCAGCGAATTGCAGCGCCGCGTGGTGTTTGCCAAGGATGTGCGGGGCATCAAGCAGATCGCCGTCGATGCGGCCAAGATGATTAGCGACATGGCTACCAAGGCCGGCGGCGGCTATCGCTTCGAATATTCGCCTGAGAGCTTCACCGGCACCGAGCTGGATGTGGCGCTGGAGATCTGCAACGCCGTCATCGACGTCATGAAGCCGACGCCTGACAACAAGCTGATTATCAACCTGCCGTCGACAGTCGAAATGGCGACGCCGAACATCTATGCCGACCAGATCGAATGGATGTGCCGCAATCTCGACAACCGCGAAAACCTGATCATCTCGCTGCATCCTCACAATGACCGCGGCACCGGTATCGCCGCCGCTGAGCTGGCGTTGATGGCCGGCGCCGATCGCGTCGAAGGCACGCTGTTCGGCAATGGCGAGCGCACCGGCAATGTCGATGTCGTCACCATGGCGCTGAATATGTTTACACAAGGCGTCGATCCGGAACTCGATTGCTCCAACATCGAGCGCATGAAGGAAGTCTTCGAATATTCCAATCAGATGGCGATCGGAGAACGCCACCCTTACGTCGGCGAACTGGTCTATACGGCCTTCTCCGGTTCGCATCAGGATGCGATCAACAAGGGCATGAAGGCTGCCAAGGTCGCCAACGACCCGGTGTGGGAAGTGCCCTATCTGCCGATCGATCCGCAGGATGTCGGCCGTACTTATGAGGCGATCATCCGCATCAACTCGCAGTCCGGCAAGGGCGGCATCGCCTATATCATGCAGCAGGACTACGGCTTGAACCTGCCGCGCAATCTCCAGGTGGAATATCGCGAGGAAATCCAGCGCATCACCGACGAGGAAGGCAAGGAACTGCCCTCCAAGCGCATCTACGAGCATTTTATCGAGCGCTATGTGACGCAGCCGGACGCGCGGATCCGCTTCGTCGATCACCACACCTTCGCCGATCCCGAACACAAGGGGCAGCGTATCGTTGCCGCTGAAATCACCGACAAGGGCGAGGTGAAGCGCATCGAAGGTCGCGGCAACGGCCCGATCGACGGCTTCATCAATGCGCTCTCGATCTATCTCGGCATCCCGATGTCCGTTGAGGATTATTCCGAGCATTCGCTCCAGCATGGCTCCAATGCCGCGGCGATCTCCTATGTCGAGGTCTCCTATCCGGGCGGCAAGCTCTTCGGCGCCGGCATTAACACCAATATCGTCGCCGCGTCCCTCGAGGCGATCGTATCGGCGGCAAACCGCGTACTCGCCATCAAGGCGGCATAAAGCTTTGGCGTGAGTGCAGCTCTGATTCGAAAGGTCCCCTCGTTATCGAGGGGACCACTTTTATTGCACATCAGTCGGCTGCCGGCTCGTCCTCTTCGATAAAGCCGCCGGATTGGTGTGACCATAGCGTTGCGTAGATGCCGTTTTGGGCGATCAGCTCCGCATGTGTGCCGTCCTCGACGATGCGGCCGTGGTCGAGCACGACGATGCGGTCCATGCGCGCGATGGTTGACAGGCGATGGGCGATGGCGATCACGGTCTTATCTTCCATGATGCCGTAAAGCGTATCCTGAATTTCGGCTTCGACTTCGGAATCGAGGGCGGAGGTTGCTTCGTCGAGCACCAGGATCGGCGCATCCTTCAGGATGGCGCGGGCAATCGCCACGCGCTGCCTTTGACCGCCGGAGAGCTGGACGCCGCGCTCGCCGGCATGCGCATCGAAGCCGGTTCTTCCTTCCTGGTCTCGCAGGCCTGCGATGAAATCACTGGCGGCAGCCTTCTCGGCGGCAGCGAGAATCGCATTTTCCGAAAAGTGGGGATTGCCATGGGCGATGTTATTGCGGATGGAGCGGTGAAGGAGCGATGCCTCCTGGCTGACCACGGCAATCTGCCGGCGCAGGCTATCCTGCGTCACCTGCCGAATATCCCGTCCATCGATTTCGATGATGCCACCCTCCGGATCGAAGAAGCGCAGCAGCAGGTTGACCAAGGTCGATTTGCCGGTGCCGGAGCGACCGACAAGGCCGACCTTCTGGCCCGCCGCAATTCGAAGCGAAACGCCGTCGAGCCCGCCATCTCCCTTGCCGTAGTGATGCGTGATTTGCCGGAAGACGATCTCGCCCTTGGTGACGGCAAGCGGCTCGGCGTCCGGCGCATCGATGATCGCAAGGGGTTGCGAGACGGTCATCAGTGACTGCCGCATGGCGCCGAGATGAGCAAAGAGCGAGGAAACGGCATCCAGCATCCATTCGGCCATGCCGGTTATGCGGAAGCTTAAGGCGAGTGATGCCGCGATCAGTCCGAGCGGCGCGCCACCGGATTGCCAGAGGACGACCGCATAGCCGACAAGTGCGACGATCAGGAAGCTGCCAAGGAACAGCATGCTTGAATTGACAAGCACCTCAAGCCTCTGCACCCGAACGAATGTCTCGCGGGTTTGAGCGAAACGACGACGGGCTTCCTTGTCTTCCGCCCTGGCATCGGCAAAAAGCTTGATGAGGTCGATATTGGCATAGCTGTCCACCAGCATTCCCGTCAGCTCGGCATAGGCTCCCTGGTATTGCGCGGAGGCCTTCTGCAGGCGAGGGATGACATAGGCCATCAGTGCGAGATAGCAGAGGAGCCAGACGGCGAGGGGCCAGATCAGGCGCGGGTCGATCGAGGCCATCAGCCAGAGCGAGCCGGCCACATAGATCGTGACAAAGGAGAGCGTGTGCAGCACCTGATAGGCCGCACCCGTCGCTGCCGTGCCTATGTCGCGCACCTGGCTTGCGATACGCCCGGAAAAATCCTGGCGAAACCAGCCGACCGATTGCCGAAGAACGTGGCGATGAGCTCGCCAGCGGAACAGAGTCTCGGCATTGGGCCGGAATGCGATGTCATCCAGGCTTTCGCGGAGATAGCCGGCAAGCGGCCTTCCGATCAGGATGAGGGCTGCTGCAGCGAGCAAGCCCAACCCTTCGGATACCCAAAAGTCTTCCCGCCGGGCGACGGCCAGATTATCCACCAGCCTGCTGGAATAGCCGATGAGCCAGATCTCGATGACGGCGCCGATGACAGTCAGGCCGAGGCTCATCGCCACGACTGCGCGAAACGGGCGAAGGTTGTTTAGAAGATAGCGCCAGGCCTTGGATGATGGTTGCGGCTGGTCATGATCCTGAAATGGATCGACAAGCTCTTCGAAGCGACGAAACATGAGTGCCCTCCACGGGCGAAGATATCAATCTGATGGTTGGGCCGATAAAGCAGCCCTTCACGGCACTGCTTTTCAGCGGTGGTTTCCTGTGCCGTGATTTTTCATCAGAGTGCTCTCCTCATTGGTCGCTGCAACCTACATAGCTTGTATCGGTGCCGATGTCAGCAGCAATTGTATCGGGATCGTTCGACATAGATGAGCGAATAGCGTCCTTTACACAGCTCGCATCGAGGTCGTCCGAGGATATATATGCTTCAATGGTGAATTTTGCTCAGGCCTGGCCCTTGGCGAGTTCATCGCGTCGCTTCGTCAGACGCTCGAGCTCTTCTTCCTGTTCGGCTATCCGCTCGGACGCCCGCTCTTCGTCGGCGGCGCCGGAAAAGGCTGCTGCCTGCTCAATCAGTTCGCGAAGATTTTCCCTGATCGCCGCAATACGCCTGTCGATTTCAGGAATGGTCAGCAGAACGTCGGACATGTTGAAACTCCAGCAAGACTATCGGACCCCACACGACTACCGCACCCTATTATCCATCGACCGGCTGGTGGCTGCAAGCGGCAAAACGGATGGGATATCAGTCAGATCTCCGAGGATACCCGATTGGCGATCTGATCGAGCATCGCATTCGAGGAGGGGCCGACGACCGCATAGGTGGTGCCGTTGCGATGCCAGGATACGATGCTGATATCGTCCTTGATGGTTTCGTTGAAATCGTCGTCGGCGATGCCGTCCGTCTTGGTAAAGCAGATGGCGACGACATCGCCATCGAGGTTCTTGTAGATCAGCTGGCCGACAGGCTTACCGGCGGCGACGGACATGCGCGCGCCCTGGAAGACGAGACCATCAGCAGCGAGATCCGGAACGTTGAATTTGACGCCGGCGGTGCTTGCCAGCCACTTGGCGATCTCGTCCAACTGGCTTGCCTGCAACTCAACCATATGCTGCGGCTGGCGCGCATAGATGCGGTGGTAGGCGGCAATATCGTCCAGCCAGTTGCGAGTCATAAGCTGTGACGGGGTCGGCGGAGGGCTCGCCGGGACGTCAGCGGGCTGCATACCGAAAAGATAGCCGATGCCGCCGCCGACGGCGAACAGGATAAGGGCCGCGGCCAATGATTGCTTGCCCGTCGGGGCCAGTTTCAGCGAATGCCTGGCAATACGCGGAGATGGCTCTCGGGTCTTCGGAGGCTGAGCGCTCTTGATCGAGCGAACAAGCGCCAGCGGTACCGGCTCCTTCAGAACCTCATCGAAAGCCTTACGACCGACATCGGAGCCATGTTTCAGCTCATCGAAAATACGCCGGGCGTCCGCGTCGGAGGCAATGAGCTTTTCCAGCTCTTCTTTTTCTTCGCGGCTCGTCTCCCCATCCATGAAGGCGGACAAGCGGACTTCGAGCGGCGTTTTCTTCATATCTTGCAATGCTTAAAACCTTCGGGACGAGCGGCTATGACCCTGGGAGGCGAGGTAAAGGCGTGCGCTGGAGAGCCTTGATGCCACCGCCGCCAACGGGATGCCGAGAACATCGGCCGCCTGCTTGTAGCTGTGTCCTTCGACATCAACCAGCAGGAAGACACTGGCAAGTCCTTCTGGCAAAGATGTGACCAGGCGATGCGCTTCACCGGCTTCCACCGGATTTAAATGGGTTTGTGATGCCGGATCGCCCTGTTCCAGGGCATTGCCCTTGCCGGCGGGACGCAGCTTGTGACGTCGCGCTTCGTCAATCCATTGGTGCCGGGCCATGGTGTAGAGCCAGCTTTCCAGCTTGCCGCCGCTGTTCCAAAGATGGAACTTGGCTATGCCGCGCTGACAGACGTTTTGGACAAGCTCGTCCGCCTCGGCAAGATCGCCGGTCAGCGTCACAGCAAAGCGGCGAAGCTTCGGAAGAAGACCGACCAGATCGCGTCTGATATCGATGGCTGCTACCGGCGTTGGCATGATGGTTCCAGGAAGGCGTTGGAGGTTGTTACATCGGCAATTTGCTTCCGTGATCGACGGCCTTCCCCGTGAGGAAGGCGATGCGAGCGGAATAATCGTCCTGTGCTGGTATGAACCATTTTCCTGCCGTTTCGCAAGTCTTCAAAAGCACCCGCGCGTTTGACCGTCGTCCTTAATGCGCTATCCCACAATGTACCGACCCGTACTGCACCAATGTTGGCCCAAGCCCTCCAAGAAGCAGCAACCTGGTCGGATACAGGTTCCCAAAGCGGGCATGCGTCGCTCCTCACGATGCATTCCTCATTTCGGAATTTAAGTGCTTCGATTGTAGCTCCGTATCTTAGAAAACGCTACCGAAACGATGCGCGCTACGACGCAAAAAGCTCGTCATGTCGCCAGAATATCGAAGCCTTCGGGGTCGACGCCGCTGCCGTCATCGCTGAGGCTGTAGCGCTCCGCCTTTAGTTCCCAGGCGCCCTGGCGGCCGGCGATGGTGAAGAAATTATAGGCAGCGCGCGGCTTCAATCCGCCGACCCCTTGCGATGCGGAAGCGATCCCGACGACGGGAACGGGACCCATGTGCCCGCGCAGCCAGTGCAGGGTATTGAGATGTGTATGGCCGTGCAGGACGAGTTCGGCGCCGCCGGTGGAGATGACGGCTGCAAAACGGCGAATGCCGATCATCCGCTTGTAGAAGCTGGTCGCGCCGCGAATCGGCGGGTGATGGATCATGACGACACGAAAGAGCCCGGCATCGCCTGCTGCGCGCAGTATATTCACCGTCTCGCGGGCTTGGCGTGAGGAGTAGAAGCCGCTTGCGGCAAAGGGCGGGGTGGCGACGGCTGTGGAGCATCCCACAATAGCGACCTGCCCGCGGATGCGCAGATAGGGGAAAATGCGCTTGTCCTCCTGCCATTCGGCGGGAGCCTCGTCGCCGCGGACATAGGGATACCAGGAGCGCATGGCCTTTTCGTAGGCGCCGGGCACGTAGGCATCGTGATTGCCGGGAACGACGGATGTGTGGAGGGGATCGCCGACAGTCTTCAGCCATGCGGCCGCTGTCTGGATCTCCATGCCGCTCGCAAGGTTGACGAGATCGCCGGTTACGGCCAGATGATCGGCCTGTTTCGCCTTGATGTCGTCAAGAAGGAGATCGAGCGTGTCGCCAAAAAGATGCTTGCGCCGGTTCCGGTGCCAGTTCACAAATCCGGTAATGCGTTTGGAGGCGAGTTCTCTGATCGAAAGACGTGGCAGCGGACCAAGGTGAACATCGGAAATATGCGCGAGCTTGAACATGGGATGAGACATAGCCCACTCTATTGTCAAAACAAATACATCCCCGATCCGATTGCAGATCACGATGCCGGGGTTCAGGCATGAGTGAAGACAATCGACGCGATGAAAGGCAGGGTTTGGCTGTGCGTCTGTTCGGCCGCGCGTTGCATGTCTATTTTGTGCTGACCCGCAGCATGACGATCGGCGTGCGCGCCGCCTGCTTCGATGGCGAAGGGCGGATTTTTCTGGTTCGGCATTCCTATATCGCCGGGTGGCATATGCCCGGCGGCGGCGTCGAACGCCGCGAGACTGTGGAACAGGCGCTCGAAAAGGAGCTGCGCGAGGAAGGCAATCTGGTGATCTCAGGCAAGCCGCAGCTCTTCCAAGTCTATTTCAACAATCACACCAGTAAACGCGACCACGTCGTCTTCTATCGCGTGGAGGTCACCCAGACCGCGCCGCGCAAGCCGGATCGCGAGATCGTCGAAAGCGGCTTCTTTCCGGTCGATGCGCTGCCGCCGGGCACGACGAAGGCAACCTATCGCCGGCTTGAGGAGCTGGAAGGGGCATCAGCTCCCTCCAGCTACTGGTAGTCTCCGGCGCCTGGGTCAGGCGACTTTTGCCAGCCGCTCGCGCCCATGCGGGCGATCGAAATCCAGTTCCGGCCCGATCGGGACGATGCCTGTCGGATTGATGGTCTTGTGGCTGCGATAATAGTGGTTCTTGATGTGGTCGAGATTGACGGTCTCCGCAACGCCAGCGACCTGATAGAGATCCCGCAGATAAGCCGAGAGGTTGCCATAATCCGCGATACGGCGGATGTTGCATTTGAAATGCCCGACATAGACGGCATCGAAGCGGACGAGCGTCGTGAACAGCCGCCAGTCGGCCTCCGTCAGGCGATCTCCGAATAGATAGCGCTGCGTTGCCAGTCGTTGGTCCAGCATGTCGAGGGTTTCGAAGAGACGGAGCGCGTTTTCCTGATAGGCTTCCTGCGTCGTCGCAAAGCCGGCCTTGTAGACGCCGTTGTTGACCGTATCGTAGACGCGCTCGTTCAATGCATCGATGTCGGCCCGCAAGTCAGCAGGATAGAAATCCGCCGTGGAGCCGGTTAGGCCGTCGAAGGCCGTGTTGAACATGCGAATGATTTCGGCAGATTCGTTGTTGACGATCGTGCCGGTCTGCTTGTCCCAGAGAACGGGAACGGTCACGCGGCCGGAATAATGCGGATCGGCTTTGACATAGACCTCCCAGAGCTTCGTTGCGCCGAAGAGATGGTCGACGGTGCCGCCTTCCGTTCCTTTGAATTCCCAGCCGTTTTCAACCATTAGCGGATCGACGATCGAGACGGAGATCAGCTCCTCCAACTTCTTCAGCTTGCGGAAGATCAGGGTGCGATGCGCCCAGGGGCAGGCGAGCGACACGTAAAGATGATAGCGGCCGGCTTCTGCCTTGAAGCCGCCGGTGCCTGTGGGGCCGGCGCTGCCGTCCATCGTCACCCAGTTTCGAAACTGCGACGCAACGCGCTTGAAATGGCCCTTCGTCTCTTTGGTATCGTACCAGACGTCATGCCAGACGCCGTCCACCAACATGCCCATTTCTTGATCCTTCCGGGAAACTGCCGAACTATATATTCAGAAATACGGTATGCACGTCGGATTTCGAGACGGCAAATGATGAACACTGCGTTATGGGTGCTATCACCAGGCTCATGTGGGGCGCCGAACTCGATAAAGGAAGTGATGCCATGCCGACCCGATCTTGCATGAATGAGCGGCAGGATGCATTTTGCATTGGACGCGCCGAATATTTCCTGCTATCCGGCTTTTCACAGTCTAAGGACCCCTTGTCATGAAAGTAACCAGAAGCCTGCGACGACGCCGATGATCTTGAACGCTCGATGAGCGCTTTCGGGAACAATATCGTCCGTCTATCTGGTTTTCTGGGCTAATGTACAAGCACGATCTGGTCTACCTCACTGAGGATGCGTCGCACGACGCTGCAATCGAACTCATCAACGAAGAAGCTTTCGGTCCGGGACGGTTTACCCGTGCCGCTGCTCGCATTCGCGAGCAAGGGCCGCATGATCATTCGCTGTCCTTCATCTGCGCCGATGATGGCGAGACGATCGCCTCCGTGCGGATGACGCCGGTGCTGGCCGGATCGGTCAAGGGACATCTCCTCGGCCCGCTCGCCGTGCGCCCCTCGCACAAGAATAAGGGCATAGGCCGCGAGCTTGTGCGGATCGCGGTGGCCGCTGCTCAGCGCAAGGGATCGGAAGCCGTCATCCTGATCGGCGATCCGCCCTATTATTGCCCGCTCGGTTTCGAGAAGGTTGCCTATAACGCACTGACTTTTCCGGGGCCTGTCGATCCCAACCGGGTACTGGTGGTGCCGATCGCCGCAGACACGCATGCGCGGCTGCAAGGCTCGATCGCATGGCGCGATGATTCGACTGCCGCTGTGGAAGCCGAAGACGACGATCTGAATGAAGTCGTGCAGCTCACGGCGATGGCTGTCTAGAGCAATTCCAGGAAAAGTGCGAAGCGGTTTTCCGTCCGGAATTGCGTAAAAACAAAGGGATAGAGCATTTTTGCGATTCGAAGAAAAGCGGAAAGGCTTTAAAGGCGCTATCAACGAAAAATCGCCCCGCTTGATGTCAGCGAGGCGACAATTTCTTCTGCAGAAAGAACCGGCTGCGACCGGCCGGGAAATCCGGCAGTTCGCCGAAGACGGCATAACCCTGCCGCTGATAGGCTTTTAGCGCCTGTGGATTGAAGGTATCGATCCACGCGCCGAAACAGCCACGCGCGCTCGCTTCCGCTTCCGCCGCCTCCAGAAGCTTTCCGGCCATGCCCCGGCCGCGCAGGCTTTCCGGCACGAAAAGCCATTGCGTGAACAGCCACCCCCAGGCGGTGTAGCCGGAGATGCCACCGATGGCTTTGTCTGTATCGTCGCGGATCAGAACGGCCAGGGATTGCCGGCCAGACGGGCCGACATCAGCGGTGTTGAAAGCCGTCAGTCCCTCGCTGATGGCCGCAAGGTCGCTTTCCGATGGCGTATCGGTCACGTCGATCTTCATAGTCACCGTCCTTCGCGCCACCATGTGGCGGAGAAAGCAAAGAGGAGGGCGGCGAGACCGGCAAAGCCTGCAAAGAGCGGCAGGGTATTGATCCCCTTCAGCACTGTTTCGTCGGTCATGCGGATGGTCAGGCGCTGACCGTCGGCGACGCGAACGGCGCCGCGCACCGGCAGAACCTGCGGCACCGTCACGCTGCCATTGGCACCGGCGACGCGGGTGACGAGACCCTTGGTCTTCTGCGCCAGCGGCTTCAGCGTCTCCGTGGTGGAGATCATTGCCTTGAATTCCGGAGCATCGATGGCGCCGATATGAACCAGCGTCGATAGATTGCCGCTGGCGATCTGGTAGAGGCCGATCTCGCCCATATGCTTCTCCGCCTGATAAAGGCCGGGCTGCGTCTGCTTCAGCGGCAGGGCGTCCGTCTTGCCCGATGGCGTTTTGATCGTGGCGGCGCCGGGATCGTTTCCGATCGTCTGGCGCGTAACCTGCAGCGTGCGCCCGGCGGCATTGGCCGTCAGCGCCTCCTCTTCCAGCGCCGGCTCCTTGAGCAGCCAATGGGCAATGCGGCGGTAGAGCGACACATGCGGCCCGCCGCCCTCGAAACCGCGTGCCCAGAGCCAGCCCTCGTCGGAGAGCAGCATGGCGACACGACCCTGGCCAACGCGATTCAGCACCAGCAGCGGGCTGTTGTTGGCTCCGACCATCACGGTCTGGCCTTGCGGCCTCTCCACATCCACGCTGCGGAACCAGCGGCCCCAATGCGGCGGCTCGGTTTCGGAGCCATCCAGCCCGCGCGTGACGGGGTGTTTCTTGCCCTGGTCCGACAGGCGCGGATAGAAAGCTTTCTCGATCATCTGGCCCGTCGGCTCGGCCGGCAGCACCGAGGCAAGCGGCGTCAACGCGATCGAGCTACCGCCGGCATGTTCGGGGCCGGCCGCGACCAGCAGCGCGCCGCCATTTTCGACATATTGCGCCATGTAATCATAATAGATCGTCGGCAGGACGTTCTGGCGGTCCTGATAGCGGTCAAAGATGATCAGGTCGAAAGAACTGATCTTGTCGACGAAGAGTTCACGTGTCGGGAAGGCGATCAGCGACAGCTCGTTGATCGGCGTGCCATCCTGCTTGTCCGGCGGACGCAGGATGGTGAAATGCACGAGATCGACCGATGCGTCCGATTTCAACAGGTTGCGCCAGGCGCGCTCGCCGGCATGCGGTTCACCCGAAACGAGGAGAACGCGCATGTTCTGGCGGATGCCTTCGATCACTTGGACCGTCTGATTGTTGATGCCGGTGACTTCGCCAGGCACTTCGGCGACCGCAAACTCGAGGACATTGTTGCCGGCGCGCGGCACCTTGAAGCTGAAGGGTGTGTCCTGGCCGGGCGTGGCTTGCAGTGTGGCAATCTCGTCGCCATTCATCTTGACCGTGACCGCTGCGGTGCCGCCGGGGCTCTTGCCGTCGTCGACGACCCGAAAGACCAGCTGCTGCTCATCATTGACGATGCCGAAGCGCGGGGCACGCACGATCTCTATGCGGCGATCGAATTCGTCCGGCTTGCCTGTGATCAGCCCGTGGACGGGCGCGTCGAAGCCGAGCTGCTGATTGACGCCGGGAATGTCGTGGATCTGGCCATCGGTCAGGAAGATGGCACCGCCGATACGGGCGGGCGGCACGTCGGCGATCGACGAGGAGAGGGCGGAAAAAAGCCTTGTCGACGGTGATTCCGATTCCGCCGGATCGCGGAATTCCACAATGCGCGGCTCAATGCGGGGGAATTGGGCCAGCCGATCCTTGAGCATTGCCAGGGCTTCGTCCGTCATTTTGCCACGTTCCGGCGTCTGCTGGCTGAGGCTGCGGTCAACGACAACGGGAACGATCGTCGACAGTTGATCGCGATCTTCCTGCATCAGCACCGGGTTGGCGAGTGCCGCAAGCAGAGCGATGCCCGCCAGAGCGCGAATCCAGCCGCCGCGCAGGCGCCTGTAGATTGCGAGCGCCGCGATGGCGAGCGTCAGCACCGCCAAAGCGGCAAGCACGGGCCAGGGGAGGAAGGGGGCAAAGCCGATATTCATATTATTGCCCCAAGCGCTGCAGGATATCGGGAACGTGGACCTGATCGGACTTATAATTTCCGGTCAGCATGTACATCATGATGTTGACGCCCGTGCGGTAGGCATATTCGCGCTGGGTCTCATCCGGCGGCACGGTCGGCAGCAGCGGCGAGCCATTGTCGGCCACGGCCCAGGCGCCGGCAAAATCATTGCCGGTGATCATGATCGGCGTCACCCCATCGGAGGTGGCGACTGCATTCGCGTCGCGACGCGCATCCTGACGCGCTTCCACCCAGAGCGGGCTGTCGGCATAGCGCCCGGGGAAGCTCGACAGCAGGTAGAAGGACTTGGTCAGCACATGGCCCGCAGGTACCGGCTCCAGGGGAGGGATGTCGAGATTGGCAAGGATTTGCTGCAGACGCTGGCCGTTCGGGCTCGGCGACGACGTGTCGCCCATCGTGTCGATGGCGTCGCGGGTGTCGAAGAGCACGGTTCCGCCATTGCGCATATAGGTGTCGATGCGATTGATGGCGTCATTGGACGGCATCGGGGCCGTTGCAGAAATCGGCCAGTAGATCAGCGGATAAAAGGCGAGTTCATCCTTGGCAGGATCCACACCGACCGGCGGGCCGGGTTCGAGCGTCGTGCGATAGGTGAGATAGTCGGAGAGGCCTGCAAGCCCGCGCTCCGAAATGTGATCGACGTCCGTTTCGCCTGTCACGACATAGGCAAGATGTGTCTTGTCCAGCCGCGAAAAGATGGCGTCGTCGCCCGGTTTGGAATCGTCGGCCAGAGCGTTTACCGGATGTAAGAACATGGCGAGCGAGACGGCCAGCAGCAGCATTGCCGCGCCGCCCGCGATCGTCTTCGTCGATCTGCCCAGGCGCGGAAAGGCGCCGTTCATGAATAGCACGATGATGCTGTCGGCCAGCAGGATGAGGAAAGCGAGGGTGAAGAGGATCGGCTTTGCCGACCAGGCCTCGCCCCCGATCAGGCCCTCGCGTGCGACCGCACCGGCTGCCGAGGCATCCAGCGGCTTGAGCGCTGTGCCGCTCGGCAGGGTATTGAGGGCACTGAAGCCCTCTTCGGAACCATAGAGGCCGGGCGGGTTGTCGAAACTTGCGACAGCGGCTCCCTTGTTGCCTGGTTCCAGCGGGCGGGCACTGCCGATCTCGCTGGTCAACGCGCCCTTGGCGGTCAGGAGCCGGTAGGGCGGCATTGCTTCACTTGCCTTGGCAGCGCCTTGGCCCGACGCGACGCCGCCAGCGCGCGACAGCTGGACGATGCGGCGCAGCATCTCGACAAAATCGCCCGATATCGGCAGATCGGACCATTGCGGCTCGGCGCTGACGTGGAAGAGTACGATGCGACCTGACTGCATTTGCTTTTCGGTCACCAACGGCGTGCCGTCGGCAAGGCTTGCCCAGGTGCGCTCGGCGAGATCCGGCGTCGGCTCGGCCAGGACCTGCCGCTTGATCAGGACGTTGTTCGGCTTCGGCATGCCGGCGAAGGGGCCGAACGACGGAAAGTCGGCGAGCGGCTGCGGTTCGGCCCAGGAAAGGGCGCCGCCGAATGTGCGCTCGCCCTGCCGCAATGTGACCGGGACCAAAGGATCGTCGGCGGGTGCCGCGGCAAGGCGCGGGCCGGCAAAGCGGACAAGCGTGCCGCCATTTTCGATCCACTTCTGCAGCGGCGCATAGGTTTCCTGCGGCAGGCGGCCGACATCGGCCATGATGATGACGGAGGGATTGCCCGCGAGCAGTTGCGGGATCGACTTCGCCAGATCGGCGCTGTTGGGCTGGGTCAGATCGGCATAGGGTTGAAGCGCACGCTGGATATAATAGAGCGGCGACAGGATCGGCTGGAATTCGTCGGCGGCCTGTCCGGAGAGGAGCGCCACGCGGCGGCGGCGAAAACCGTCGTCCAGCAGATAGACGCTACCGGCGCTTGCCTGATGGTCGATGCCGATGCGGGCGAAATCATTGCGCATTTCGAAGGGCGCGGCGATGGAGCCGGTCGCAATCGTCTGCCCGCCTGCGAAATCAAGCGAACCGACGGCAATCGGCCGTCCCTGATTGTCCTGTGCCGTCAGCCCGAGGCGCATCGGGCCACTGCCGTCCAGCCGTGTGGCCGTGACGGTCATGTTGCTGGCGGTATTGGCTGCGCCGGTAAGCGCCATGATATCGTGGCCGTCGCCTTCGATCAGCCGCAGTTCGCTTGGCTGCAGCGCGGCAAGGCGGCTGACGATATCGTCCTTGTCCTTGCTCTCGATACCGTCGGAGATGAAGGCTATGGTGCCGGCCTTGCTGCCATTGAGTGCCGCTTTCACTGCGTCGGCTGCGCGCTGTCGATCCGGCACCAACGGTCGCGGGTTCATCGCATGCAGCTTGTTGCGGGCAGCTGTCGCCGCGCCCGGCGTCGGATCGTTGCTCTGTTCGGCGGTGAAGGCGATTGAGACGGGAATGCCCTTGGCGTCGGCATCGTCGATCAGCGCATCGGCGGTTCGCACACGGCGCTCCCAATCCGAGGCACTCGCCCAGCTATTGTCGATCATCAGGACCAGCGGGCCGCCGCTCGAGAGCGTGTTGGTGCGCGGATTGAACATGGGATTGGCGATGGCGAGAATGACGAGGGCGGCAAGCAGCATGCGCAGCAGCGTCAGCCACCACGGGCTGCGCGCCGGCGTTTCCTCACGCTTGAGAATGCTCGCCAGAATGCGCAGAGGCGGGAACACTTCGGTTCGCGGCTGCGGTGGCGTCAGGCGCAGCAGCCACCAGATCGCAGGAAGCAGAATGAGCGCTGCCAAGATGGCCGGCGAAGCGAATGCGAAGGAGAGGCCGCTCAAGGCTGGCCTCCTGACGCGACCCTCGCGGGCATGCCTGAGAGATACATATGCACGGCGACCAGAGCTTCGGAAGCCAGCCGGTCGGTGCGGTGGCTGACGAAGGTCCAGCCGAGATGGCGGAGCGACTGGCCGAGATTTTCGCGCCGCGCGAGATAGGCGCGCTGATAATCGTCACGCAGGTTTTCCGCGCGGCCGGCGATCAGCTTCGAGCCCGTTTCTGGATCGCTGAACTCGGTGCGTCCGCTATAGGGAAAGAGTTCTTCGGCGGGGTCGGCAACCTCGATCACATGGCCGCGCAAGCCACGACGGGCCAGCGGCCCGATCCTGCCCATGACGCTATCGGCATCGTCGAGAAAATCGCCGATCAGCACGATATCGCTCCAGCCGCGGATCATTGCCGTCTGCGGCAGGCCGCCTTCGAGCGGCGTATGCATCAGCGCTGCGGCCAGGCGCTCGGCTGCATTGCGGGTCGAAACCGGCTCCATGATGCCGGGGCAGCCTATCCGTTCGCCGGAACGGGAGAGGATTTCCGCCAGCGCCAGCATGATGACGAGCGCGCGACCCTCCTTGGACACATGGCCGTAGGTCGATTTATACATCATGGATGGCGAGAGATCGGCCCAGAGCCAGATCGTGTGGGCGGCTTCCCATTCATGATCGCGGATATAGGTATGATCGTCGCGGGCCGAGCGGCGCCAGTCGATGCGCGACAGGCTTTCACCTTCCGTATAGGGGCGAAACTGCCAGAAATTCTCGCCGATGCCGCGCTTGCGCCGGCCGTGCCATCCGGCAATGACCGTGTTGGCGATGCGCTTGGCTTCGACGAGGCAATCCGGCACGAGGGCGGCACGACTACGGGCTCGGGAGAGGGCATCATTGCCTGAGGTCGGTCTGACGGTCTGTCCGATGGATGCCACGCGCTATACTCTCCTCGACGTCCGGGTCACGACTTCGACTGCTTGACCAGCCCTGAAATGACATCGCGTACGGACATGCCTTCGGCGCGGGCTGCGAAAGTCAGCGCCATGCGGTGTTCCAATACTGGCTCGGCGAGTGCATGAATGTCGTCGATCGACGGTGCAAGCCGGCCTTCGTAAAGGGCGCGGGCGCGGGCGCAGAGCATCATCGCCTGGCCGGCACGAGGACCAGGGCCCCAGGCGACATGCTTGTCCGTCGAGGCATTGCCCTGGCCCGGGCGGGCCGAACGCACGAGCGACAGGATCGCATCGACGACGCCGTCGCTGACGGGCATCTGGCGGATGAGCTGCTGGATTTCCAGCAAGCGTTCGGCGTCGATGACAGCCTGCGGCGTCACTTCGCTCAAGCCTGTGGTTTCGAGCAGGATGCGGCGCTCGTCGGCAAGCTCGGGATAATCGACATCGACCTGCAGCAGGAAACGGTCGAGCTGGGCTTCCGGCAGCGGATAGGTGCCCTCCTGCTCCAGCGGGTTCTGCGTTGCGAGAACGTGGAAGGGAGCGGGCAGGTCATAACGCTGGCCGGCGATGGTGACGTGATATTCCTGCATCGACTGCAGAAGGGCGGACTGCGTGCGCGGCGAAGCGCGGTTGATTTCGTCGGCCATCAGCAATTGCGCGAAGACAGGACCCTTGACGAACCGGAAAGAGCGGCGGCCGGTTTCGTCCTGGTCCATGACTTCGGAGCCGAGAATATCCGAGGGCATCAAGTCCGGCGTGAACTGCACGCGATTGGAGGCAAGGCCGAGGACTGCGCCGAGCGTCGTCACGAGCTTCGTCTTGGCGAGACCCGGCACACCGACCAGCAGGGCATGACCGCCGGCAAGCACGGCCAGAAGCGTGTTTTCCACGACGCTTTCCTGGCCGAAAATGACCTTCGACACCTCTTCGCGGACCAGGGCGATATCGCCCAGAGCCTTTTCGGCTGAGGCGATGATGGCCTGCTCATCGAGGCTCGTTTCGGTCGATTTGATCATGCCCATTTGCGTCTCCAATGGCAGAAAAAGGGTGCGCGTGATTCGCAGACGTTACACATTTGCCTCATAATCAATACAACTTATCGCCAGCAAGATAGCTGACAAGCACGTTTCAAATGACTATCTCGTGAGAACTGTCATATTCCTGACTAACGACCAACCGGGACAGAAGAATGGCAACCGAGGAAATCAGGACAACGGGCGATGCCGCAAGCCTCGCGGCGCTGATTTCGCGCGCGGCAGGCGATAGCGGCGGCTCCAAGAAGGGTCTGCCGCCCGTCGATCGCTGGAATCCGCCATTTTGCGGCGATATCGACATGGAGATCCGCGCCGACGGCACCTGGTTCTATCTTGGCACGCCGATCGGCCGTGCGCCTTTGGTGCGGCTGTTTTCCACAGTTCTGCGCAAGGACGAGGATGGGAAGACCTATCTCGTCACGCCTGTGGAAAAGGTGGGTGTTCGCGTCGTCGATGCGCCTTTCGTGGCTGTCGAGATGAGCGTGACGGAGCGTGAGGGCAGACGGGTGCTGACCTTCCGCACGAATGTCGGCGATGTCGTCGAGGCGGGCAGGGATCATCCAATCCGTTTCGTCATTCGTGGCGAAAATGACGAGCTGAAGCCCTATCTGCATGTCCGCGGGCGGCTCGAGGCTCTGGTGACGCGTGCGGTCATGTACGATCTCATCGAGCTTGGTGAGCCCGTCGTGATCGCCGGGCGAGAGATCTTCTGCGTGCGTTCCGGCAGCTCCATCTTTCCCGTCATGCCGGTTGCCGAACTGGATGCACTTACTCGATGAATGAATTTCCCCTTTATTCCGCGGACGAGTTCCGCCGTCGCGCCCTTCATCAGAGTGGTGGGCCGGTGGAGGTTGCCTGGCGCGATCACGGTGATCATCTCCTCAATCCCGAGACCATATCGCAGGTCGCGGACCTGAAGCTCAAGGATGCCGCGGTGCTTGTGCCCGTCGTCGACAGTGGCGACGATGCCAAGGTGATCTTCACGCTCAGGACCTCGACGCTCCGCAAGCATTCCGGCCAGATCGCCTTTCCGGGCGGGGCCATCGATCCGGAAGATGCATCGCCGGAAATGGCGGCGATGCGCGAAGCGGGGGAGGAAATCGGGCTTGCCGACATCTTCATCGAGCCGGTGGCGCGGTTGCCGCATTATCTGGCGGCGACCGGCTTTCGCATCACACCCATTCTTGCCGTGGTAAAACCCGGTTTTCATCTGGCCCTCAATCCGACCGAAGTGGAGGATGCCTTCGAGGTGCCGCTCTCCTTCCTGATGGACCCCGACCACCACGTGACCGACACGATGCTTTGGCAGGGGACGGAACGCCATTTCTACCGCATGCCCTATGGACAGCGCATGATCTGGGGCATTACCGCGGGTATCGTCCGCACACTTTATGAAAGGCTCTATAGATGACGTCCGTTGCCGATGAGGCCTGGTTTCGCGATGAGGCATTGCAGCGGGTGCTGGCGCTGCTCGATGCCGATGGCGGCGAGGGGCGTGTTGTCGGTGGTGCCGTCCGCAACAGCCTGATGGGGTTGCCCGTCGCCGATATCGATATAGCAACGACGCTGTTGCCCGAAACCGTCGTCGAAAGGGCCGAGGCCGCCGGAATCAAGGCGGTGCCGACCGGCATCGCGCATGGCACGGTCACCCTGGTCATCGATGGAAAGCCGTTCGAAATCACTACCTTGCGACGCGATGTGGAGACGGATGGACGCCGTGCCGTAGTGGCCTTCAGCCGGGATTGGCAGGCTGATGCCGAGCGGCGGGACCTGACGATCAATGCGCTTTATGCATCTGCCGATGGCGTGGTCGTGGATCTCGTCGGCGGGCTGGCCGATCTGGAGCGCCGCAATATCCGCTTCATCGGCGATGCGGCGACGCGGATTGCCGAGGATCATTTGCGCATCCTGCGTTTCTTCCGCTTTTTCGCCTATTATGGCACCGGCCGCCCGGATGCGGAGGGCTTGCGCGCCTGTGCTGCTGCAAAATCAAAGATATCAACGCTCTCGGCCGAGCGTGTCTGGTCCGAGATGAAGAAGCTGCTCGCTGCTCCGGACCCGGGCAGGGCGCTGCTCTGGATGCGCCAGATCGGCATTTTGACCGAAGTGCTGCCGGAAACCGAAAAATGGGGCATCGACGCCATTCCTGGATTGATTGCCGCCGAACAGGCTCTCGGTTGGCCGGCAGAGGCTCTGCTGCGTCTTGCGGCCATCGTGCCGCCCGATGCGGCAAGGCTTGCCAAGCTTGCCGAGCGGCTGCGCCTCTCGAAAGCGGAAGGCGCCTATCTGCAGGCCTGGGCGAATGCGCCGATCGTCAAGGACGACATCTCGGAAGCGGCCTTCGATCGCCTGCTTTATCGCCATGATCAAACCGGCGTTGCGGTTCGCCTGAAGCTGGCGCTGGCCGTTGCCCGCAGCAAGGCGGAGGGCGATTTCGAGGAAATGGCGCGCGTGGCGCGGCTCGGGAAATTGCTGGAACGAACGGCAAACTGGAAGAAGCCTGCTTTCCCGCTCAATGGCGCGGATGCACTCGCAACGGGCGTCAACCCGGGGCCGCGCGTGGGCGAACTTCTCGGCAAGATCGAGCAGGAGTGGCTAGACGGGAATTTTTTGATGAACCGGGCGAGCCTTCTCGCCCGACTCAAGGATTTGGCCAATGCCTGATAATGAGGCCCGATTAGCGGGGCTGACTGGCGTGGCCTGCCAATCAGGCCGCGTTGGCCTCGTCGCGAATCCGGGCCTTGATATTGTCGACCATGTTTTCGCGGATGACGGTTTCGCCATGCGCTTCGCGCATGTGCTCGACCGCGCGGCGAACCACCTCGGCGTCATCCTTGGCGCGGGTGTGCCAGGCGCAACCCGGCACGAGCGTACCACATTCGAACAGTCGCATATCTTCCTCCTCATCTTTCAACGGATTCTCGCCCTACAAAGGATCTGAAGGCCTAAACGCAACGAACGAGAAAAGGTTTCCGCTGTCCGGCAAGTCTCCTGCCCACCGGCGGCCGCCTTCCGGACATTAATCCGGCATTGCCCATGATTTGAAGCAATCCGAGGATTGATATCGGGTGATAGGCGCCTGCTTGGCCGAACGATCTGCGGCGAAACGGGCGATATCGCTTGGAGATTTGCCCGCCAGCTGCATCCTCACCTGCTCCAGGAAGCAGGAGAGGGGTAGATCGGATCCACTGCGGGTCCGCATATCCTCTGCCAGTCGGATGATGAACTCCGGACTATCGACTGTCCGCGACAGTTTCTGTTCTTTCGAAGCTTCCGTGACTTGTTTCTCTGCTGCCATTACAACCTCCTCCGATTGAACGAGCATTAGGTCACTTAGGCACTCCTCCCGCTGATTTCAGGGCGTTGTCCGATCATTTAATGTTGAACGTTCAAGCGCATCGCGATCTTTCAATCGTTTGCTGCGCTTGAGGTTTCCCGCATGCCGCGATCGCAAAATTGCCGCCCAGCTTATGCGACACGCTTCAAGGCCAACGCACCACCGGCGGCAGAGACGATAGGATCGACTCGACGTTACCGCCTGTCTTCAACCCGAATATTGTACCCCTATCGTAGAGCAAATTGAACTCCACATAACGTCCGCGGCGAATTAATTGCTCATCGCGGTCTTCTTCCGTCCATGTTTCGTTGAAATTGGATCGGACGATGCGCGGATAGACCATCGCGAAGGCGCGGCCGACGTCGCGCGTGAAGGCGAAATCCGCGTTCCAGCCGCCGGCTTCCTCTGTCGAATGCAGCCAGTCGAAGAAGATGCCGCCGATGCCGCGCGGCTCGTTGCGGTGCTTCAGGAAGAAATATTCGTCACACCAGCTCTTGTAGTGGTGATAGTCGGCGACGGAATGACGATCACAGACGATCTGCATGGCGCGGTGGAAGAGGGCGCTGTCCGGATCTTCCTGGGTGCGGCGGCGATCGAGCACTGGCGTCAGGTCGGCGCCGCCGCCGAACCATTGGCTCGTCGTCACCACCATGCGGGTGTTCATATGCACGGCCGGCACATTCGGATTGACGGGGTGGGCGATCAGCGAGAGCCCCGAGGCCCAAAAGCGGGGATCTTCCTCGGCGCCAGGAATCTGGCTGCGAAAGTCGGGAGAGAATTCGCCATAGACGGTCGAGGTGTGGACGCCGACTTTTTCGAAGACGCGACCCTCCATCATCGACATGCGGCCACCGCCGCCCTGGCCCTTGTCGCGCTGCCAGTCCTTGGCGACGAAGCGGCCCGGTTCCTGGTCGGAAAGAGGGCCGGTCAGCTCGCTTTCCAGCTGCTCGAACTCCGCGCAGATCGTGTCGCGCAGGCCCTCGAACCAGTGTCGCGCTGCCTCTTTCTTTTCTTCAATATCCTCGGGTAATCCCTTGGGAAGATTGGGTCGTTCCATTCACGCTCTCCGACGATGCGAGCAGCCGGCGGCCCGCGATTCGCACCGTATGTATCGTGATTTGGAATATCAGCAAGATTGCGGCGCAGCCAGTGCAGCAACGCCGCAGGAGAATCGACTCGCAAATTTCACACTGCGGTATTATGTTCCCTCTCTCAAAGGCGAGGTTTTATCATGAAGATACCCGGACCGCCGCCCCTGGATGGGTTGAGAAACAGAATATTCCGTTACCGGCAGGACCATCCCGCCGGTGGAAAGAGCGAATTCGTTCGCGAGACCTTTTGTCTCAGTCGCCCGGAAGCGCGCGAAAAGGCGCGCGAATGGTTCAACGAATTCCCCAAGGCTGCCTATTGGACCGAAGTCGAAAGCTGGCGCCAGGTCGACGGCGATCGCATCGAGTTCACCATGCGGCGCTTGCCATCGGCGGACTGAACTGGACAAACCAACCGCCTGCCACGACAGGTGAAGAGGCCGAAGCATATTTCAACATGCTTGCGGCACAGCATTGGCTTGCGGCTTGCTCAATGCGGCTTGGTTGATTGCACATCATCAGACGCGCCGAATCCAGCCGGCTGGGTGCCTGCCGCGATGTTGACAGGGAAGGCTTTCTGGACCGTTTCCACCCTTGCTTTCTGCCGTCCGTCCTGAACGAGAGGCGAGGGAGCCTCCGTGTTCGGCATTGCTGGTTTGGATATCGCGCCGAGCGTCTCGTCCTGGTGTTCCGCTGTTTTGGGGCTCTCGGCGATGGGCGATGCCGCAAGGATTTCCCGGAGCGTGGTTGTTACAGGCAGATGCCCGCCCAAGTCGGTGTTCGTGTGATGCCACGCTTGCGCAACGCGCCGATCGGCATGAATGAATGCTCGGGAGTTGATCTCGCCGAACCAGTCCCACTCGCCCATGACGTCGACGACATCCCTGAAAACAGGCGGCATGGCGATCCGCGTGCCGATCGTCACGATCTTCGTATGCCGCGCCAGCTCCGCAACCCGTCCTTCATCCTGCTTCGAAAGGTTATGCAGGGCGGCGGAAAGGACGAGGTTTCCCTTGGAGTGGCCGGTCAGCAGACGGAAGGAGAGGCGGGGGTCGGCTAGAAGCGCCTGTACCGTTCTGGTGTCCAGGCTGGTGCGGGCAGCAGTTCCATCGCTTTGCGCTCCAACCTTGGGCCGGCCGGCAAGATCATCCAGGCTTTCAAGCAGTGGCCGCAGATCTCTCAAATGACCGAAGAAAAACGATCCGCCGAGGGCTTCGGTGATGACATCGGCTATGCCGTAGCCGGAGACGACGACCGCGACCGGCGCATCGATCGCATCGGCGACGTTGCGGGCGAAGGCGGCGGCTCCGAGTGCCGAACCGCCGATGCCGGCGACGGCGAGCGCCCGTGCATCACCGCCGCCGCGCAGGACGAATTCATCAATGGTTTCGCAGAGTGTGAGTGCTCCAAGACCGCTTGGCGGAATCAGCATGATCGCGCCTTCGGCGGCGAGCGAGTCACTGATATAGAAGGCCTCCTCCGGCGTGATAGACTTGACGTCGTAGAATAGTGCGTCGAGGGCGAGATTGCGTTGGCGCAGACCTTCAAGAGCGAGGTTGCGCGCCGGTGAATGCTGCAGCCGCTCGGGGAGGCTCAGCGTGCGTGCGAATTGCGTCAGGGAAAGCGTGAATGCCGTCTGGAACATGGGTCACCTCGCCAAGGTCGCCTGAGTTAGAGCATTCCAAGGCAAAGCTTCTCACACTTTATCCCACGTGCCAACGCCTATTCGGGTGCGACATTCAGGCTCGGCGCGGGTGGCGACCATTCTATCTGCCGCAGCGCTTCACCCGAAATCATGGCCGCTGACATCGCGACATTGATGGAGCGCTGGCCCTCGACCATGGGGATCAGGAGGCGGCCATCGGCCTTTTCGTGAACATGGTCCGGCACACCGGCGCTTTCGCGGCCGAGGAGAAGAATATCGTTGTCGCGATAAATGAAATCCGTGTAGCGCTGCGCCGCCTTTGTGGAGGCCAGCACCAGCCGTCGTCCGCTTTCTTGCCTCCAGGCCTCGAAACGCTCCCAATTGACGTGCCTGGTCAGGCTGACGGCGGCGAGATAATCCATGCCGGCGCGCTTCAGATTACGGTCGGATATGTCGAAGCCGGCCGGCTCGATAATGTCGACGCCAAGGCCGAGGCAGGCGGCAAGTCGCAGGATCGTGCCGGTGTTGCCGGGAATATCGGGTTGGTAAAGGGCGATGCGCAGTTTTGTCATATGCTGCAACTAGCGAAATCGTCCGGATTTGTCTCAGATTTTTCGAGCGCCCTTCATTTCTGTGATGTCTCCCATAAAGAGAATTGAAGGTTTCAGCCCATTTTTCAGGCATATTTCGCTTTTCAAACAGGAAAAGTCGCGCTAAAAGACGCGTGCTCTACAACTTGCGAAAGAAGGAGGCTCAGATGGATATCTTGTTTATGATGCTGCGCCTCGGTGCCGTGAACCCACGGATCTGAAGAGCGCTACAAGGCGCATATTCGCAAGTATCCCCCTTCTTTAAGTCATTGCGCGGCCACTATGGCCTCGTCGTTTTACCGCCCGGCCACCATATGAATCTGCGATCTTTCAGCGCAGTGGGTGGTCGAAGGGTCGAGTCTTTGGAGCATTTCCATGTTTAGCTGGTTCGAACGCCGACTAAATCCATTTCCGAGCGAGGTGCCGGATACGCCGCCGCGTGGCCTCTTCGCCTTCTGCTGGCATTATTCCAAGCCGGCCCTGCCTTGGCTGATCGCCATGAGCATTCTCACCATGTCGATCGCGATCGGCGAGGTGGCGTTGTTCCAGTTCCTCGGCGATATCGTCGACTGGCTGACACATGCGGACAAGGCGACCTTCCTGCAGACGGAATGGCACAAGCTGTTCTGGATGGGGGCGATGGTGCTGATCGGCTTGCCGGCTGCGGCGATCCTCGACAGCTTCATCATGCACCAGGTGCTGCTCGGCAACTATCCGATGATCGCGCGCTGGCAGATGCACCGCTTCCTGCTGCGCCACAGCATGACCTTTTTCGCCAATGAGTTCGCAGGCCGCGTCGCCACCAAGGTGATGCAGACCTCGCTTGCCGTGCGCGAAACGGTCATGAAGATCCTCGATGTCTTCGTCTACGTCGTCACCTATTTCCTGTCGATGATCCTCGTCATCGCGGCGGCCGACTGGCGGCTGATGATTCCGATCCTGGTCTGGCTTGGCGTCTATGTCGCCATCGTCGCCTATTTCGTGCCGGTGCTGCGCAAGATCGCCGCGCAGCAGGCCGACGCGCGCTCGATGATGACGGGCCGCGTGGTCGACAGCTACACCAACATCGCCACGGTGAAGCTGTTCTCGCATGCGGGCCGCGAAGAGACATATGCCAGGGCCGGTATGGAGGAATTCCTCAATACCGTGCACAAGCAGATGCGCAAGGTGACGCTGTTCCACGCCTCGGTCTATTTCAACAACTGCGCGGCGCTGTTCATCGTCTCGGCTCTGTCGATCTGGTTCTGGCTCAGCGGCTCGATCTCGGTCGGCTCCATCGCCATCGCCATCGGCCTTGCGATGCGCGTCAACGGCATGTCGCAGTGGGTGATGTGGGAGGTCTCTGCGCTCTTCGAAAACATCGGCACCGTCTATGACGGCATGGAGATGATGACGAAGCCACACGACATCATCGACAAGCCGGCGGCACCGCCGATCGTTGCCCAGCAGGGAGCGATCCGCTTCGACCACATTCGCTTCCATTACGGCAAGGCGAAGGGGGTCATGGAGGATCTGACCCTCGATATCCGCGCGGGCGAAAAGGTCGGCCTTGTCGGCCGTTCCGGCGCGGGCAAAACGACGCTGATGAACCTGCTGCTGCGCTTCTACGATCTGGAGGGCGGCCGCATTACCATCGACGGCCACGATATCGCGGGTGTGACGCAGGACAGCCTTCGCTCGATGATCGGTGTGGTGACGCAGGACACCTCGCTGCTGCACCGTTCCATCCGCGACAACATCGCCTATGGCCGTCCGGACGCGACCGATGAAGACATCATCCAGGCGGCCAAGCGCGCCAATGCCTGGGACTTCATCGAGGGTCTGGTGGATATGTATGGCCGCACCGGGCTCGATGCGCAGGTCGGCGAGCGGGGTGTGAAACTGTCAGGCGGCCAGCGGCAGCGTATCGCCATCGCCCGCGTCTTCCTGAAGGACGCGCCGATCCTGGTGCTCGACGAGGCAACCTCGGCGCTCGATTCCGAAGTGGAAGCGGCGATCCAGGAAAACCTCTTCGCGCTGATGCATGGCAAGACGGTGATCGCCATCGCCCACCGCCTGTCGACGCTGACCGAGATGGACCGCCTCGTCGTTCTCGACAAGGGCCGGATCATCGAGATGGGCACGCATCAGGCGCTGGTCCAGCAGGGCGGCATCTATGCCGAACTCTGGAGCCGCCAATCCGGCGGTTTCCTCGCCGACCATGAAGAGGTCGAGACGGCGGCACAATAATGAGACGGACGACTGGGGCGCCAAGGTGCCCCAGTTGTGTTTCCTGAGTGGCTATTTTTCAGAGATCAAAGCGTAACGAGAAGTCTGGAAGACGATGTTGCGGGCTAGCGGCTCGCAAGAGCAAGCTGCGCCGCGAGCAATCCGAACGCAGTCGCGAAGCTTCGCCGCATCCATGATTGTACCGTTGGATTCGAGACGATATGGCGGCGCAGGTGTGCTGCGAATACGCCATAGGCTGCGAAAATGATGAAGGTGAGCGCCATGAAGACCAGGCTGAGCTTCAGCATCAGCATGATCGGGCTTGTCTGATCCGGCGTCACGAATTGAGGCAGGAAGGCGAAGAAAAAGATCGACAATTTGGGATTAAGCAAATTGATCAGGATTGCCGAGCCAATCACCTGTCGCGTACTCTTGTCGGTCCGTACGCCGTCAATGCGCAAAATACCCTTTTCCAAAAACATCGACCAAGCCATGTAGAGCAGATAGGCCACTCCCAGCCATTTGAGCGCTTGAAACGCTACGGCGCTGGTGTGCAGGAGTGCGGCGAGGCCGCTTATCGCCGCAAGCAAATGCGGGATGATGCCGAGCGTGCAGCCGAATGCGGCGACCACACTCGCCCTCGTGCCGCCAGACAATCCGGCGGCAAGCGTGTAGATCGCGCCGGTGGCGGGAGAGGCGACGATGATGAGGGTGGTGATCAGAAACTCGATGTTCATGCGGCAGCCCCCACGGAAGAGGGGAAGATCGGCGGTAAGGCTTGAGCCGAGGTGCTTGTTTCGACGGCTGATCCACGCAAGGTGTCCTGATGGACTCTCGGCGAAGCTTTCTCGACGACAAGAGCTGTCGCCGCACGATTTCGCGCGGTGAAATATCCGACTGGTAGGTTTGTCACGGTCAAGGTGTCGAGTGACCACGGATGCTGTCGATACATGGCGTCGGCTTGGGTAACGTGCATGGCTCTCACTCGATAATCGCTTGCGGCAATATCGAGGCATCGTGTTTTCCGGTCTTGAATGAAATTGCAGTTCAACCGGCATTTCGCGCTCGACGCTCAATGCACCGCTCACGACCGTTGCCAACTCGACCGCTCGATCGCGGCTCCGTTTTACAGTTCTTGTAGGGTTGCAGGGAATATGGCGTTCACTGATAAACCGCGCACGAAATTCGGTCTGCGTTCAAGTGAGAAAGGAGAGATTGAGATCGGAATTTCGAGGAATTTTCATTGCTTTTGTTGCCGTGCGGTATTGTGCTGATCGCATATTTTGCGTCGCGCCAGAGAAAAACGCTGCGGAATTCCCTAGTTTTTCATGTGCTTAACTTCTCTCCGCGGAGAAGGGGAAGATTGAGCTCCAGCCTTGCGACGCATTAACGCAGTTTTGCCGCGACATTGTGCCCTGACCCCTTGCCAAGACTGGACATAATTTGCGATCAAGCTTAGAACGCAGCGGGTTACGGAGGAATCTATGGCGGAATTATGGTCGCATTGATTCGCCGTTAGTGAGAGGGGTACCGCGGTTTTTGCCGGGGTTTGCGGGAAGAGGATGTGCAGCTTTGAGCGAGCAGAGTACGACAGTTGAGTCCACCGGCGAGCCGACTCGCCGCGATTTCCTTTATTTGACGACAGGTATGGCCGGTGCGGTGGGTGCAGTTGCCGTCGCATGGCCGTTTATCGACCAGATGCGGCCCGACGCATCGACACTCGCTCTTGCATCTATCGAAGTCGATGTGTCGAGCCTTGAGCCCGGCATGTCCTTGACGGTGAAATGGCGCGGCAAGCCCGTCTTCATCCGTAACCGCACGCAGAAAGAAATCGACGATGCCAAGGGCACGCAGCTTTCGGAGCTGAAAGATCCGGTCGCTCGCAACGCCAATCTTCCGTCCGATGCACAGGCAACCGACGTTGCCCGTTCGGCCGGCGAGGGCAAGGAAAACTGGCTCGTCATGATCGGCGTCTGCACCCATCTCGGCTGCATCCCGCTCGGTCAGGCGGGGGAATATGGCGGGTGGTTCTGTCCCTGCCACGGTTCGGTTTACGATACTGCCGGTCGCATCCGCCATGGGCCTGCACCGCAGAACCTCTTCATACCGCAATATGCGTTCACGTCGGAAAAGAAGATCAAGGTCGGTTGAGGGGGAGCTGAAACATGAGTGGTCATTCGTCTTACGAGCCATCGACAGGGCTCGAAAAATGGGTCGACGCGCGGCTTCCGCTGCCGCGCATGGTCTATGATAGTTTCATCGCCTATCCGGTCCCGCGCAACCTGAACTACGCTTACACCTTCGGCGCCATGCTGGCCGTGATGCTGGTTCTGCAGATCCTGACCGGTGTCGTGCTGGCCATGCACTATGCGGCCAATACGGCGATCGCCTTCAATTCGGTCGAAAAGATCGTCCGCGACGTCAATCATGGCTGGCTGCTGCGCTACATGCATGCCAACGGCGCGTCCTTCTTCTTCGTTGCGGTCTATCTGCACATCGCCCGCGGCCTCTACTACGGCTCATACAAGGCGCCGCGCGAAATCCTCTGGATTCTCGGCGTGATCATCTACCTCCTGATGATGGCGACTGCCTTCATGGGCTACGTTCTGCCTTGGGGTCAGATGTCCTTCTGGGGTGCGACCGTCATCACCGGCTTCTTCTCGGCCTTCCCATGGGTTGGCGACTGGATCCAGACCTTCCTGCTCGGCGGCTTTGCCGTTGATGATCCGACGCTCAACCGCTTCTTCTCGCTGCACTATCTGCTGCCGTTCATGATCGCCGGCGTCGTCATTCTGCACATCTGGGCGCTGCATGTGACCGGCCAGACGAACCCGACTGGCGTCGAAGTCAAGCTGAAGACCGACACGGTCGCCTTCACGCCCTATGCGACGCTGAAGGATGCGCTTGGCGTTTCCGTCTTCCTGCTGGTCTTCGCCTATTTCGTCTTCTACCTGCCGAACTTCCTCGGCCATGCCGATAACTACATCCCGGCCAACCCGCTGAAGACGCCGGCTCACATCGTTCCGGAATGGTACTTCCTGCCGTTCTACGCGATGCTGCGCTCGATCACCTTCAACATCGGCCCGATCGACTCCAAGCTTGGTGGCGTTCTGACGATGTTCGGCGCGATCATCGTGTTGTTCTTCCTGCCCTGGCTCGATACGTCGAAGATCCGTTCGGCCGTCTATCGTCCCTGGTACAAGCTGTTCTTCTGGCTGTTCATCGCCGATGCCATCCTTCTCGGCTGGCTTGGCTCGCAGCCGGCAGAGGGCATCTATACCACGGCCGCGCAGTTCGCGACGCTGTTCTACTTCCTGTTCTTCCTGGTCATCATGCCGATCCTTGGCATAGTCGAGACACCGAAGCGCATTCCGAATTCGATTACGGAGGCGGTTCTTGAGAAGCAGGGCGGCAATAAAAAAGACACCGTCGCGATGAGCGCCTGAGCGGTTGGAAGGAAGAAAACGATGAAAAAGATTGTTGCCGGCCTTCTTTCGCTTGCCCTGATCGGCGGTTTGGCCACCGTTTCCGCCATTGCTGCGGAAACGAAGCCTGCCGCGGAAGCCGAGACGCCGCATTATCCGCTGAAGGAGCCGCGCGAGCAGCATTGGACCTTCTCCGGCCCATTCGGCTATTATGACAAGGCTCAGCTTCAGCGCGGCCTCAAGGTCTATACGGAAGTCTGTTCCGCCTGCCATTCGATGAAGCTCGTGGCTTACCGCACGCTGGAAGATCTCGGCTATACGGAAGCCCAGGTGAAGGCCTTTGCCGCCAACTACGAAGTGCAGGACGGCCCGAACCCTCAGGGTGAGATGTTCACCCGCAAGGCGCTTCCGTCCGACCATTTCAATTCGCCGTTCCCGAACGACGAAGCGGCCGCGGCGTCCAACAACGGGGCCGTGCCGCCCGACATGTCGCTGCTTGCCAAGGCACGCGAAATCGAGCGCGGCTTTCCGCAGTTCATCTTCGATATCTTCACGCAGTATCAGGAAGGTGGACCGGACTATATCTACTCGCTGCTGACCGGCTACGAAGAGCCGCCGGCCGGTTTCAAGGTGCCGCAAAACTCGCACTACAATCCGTATTTCGATGCGGCCGCGACCTTTGCGATGCCGAAGCCGCTTTCGGACGGCCAGGTGACCTACGATGACGGTTCGCCGCAGACGGTGGACCAATATGCCCGCGACGTGTCTGCCTTCCTGATGTGGACATCCGAGCCGCATTTGGAAGATCGCAAGCACCTCGGCTTCATGGTCATGGTGTTCCTGCTGATCTTCTCCACGCTGATCTATCTGACCAAGCGCTCCGTCTATGCCAAGGCAGGCGCTCACTGAGTATTGCGATGTTTCGGTAAAAAGGCGGCCCGTCGAGGCCGCCTTTTTTGTTGGTATAGCGCCCCGGTCTTGATAGGGTGCGGCCGGCCCTATCATAGCCTGAGAGTACATATTTCATGAACACTATCGCTTCGGAGCTCGCCGCCAGCATCCGTTCCATTCCGGACTATCCCAAGCCCGGTATCATCTTCCGCGACATCACGACGATGCTCGGCGATGCCCGGGCGTTTCGTCGCGCCGTGGATGCGCTGGTGCATCCCTATGCCGGCTCCAAGATCGATAAGGTCGCTGGTATGGAAGCACGCGGCTTCATTCTCGGCGGTGCGGTCGCGCATCAGCTGTCGTCCGGTTTCGTGCCGATCCGCAAGAAGGGCAAGCTGCCGCACGATATCGTCCGCATCGCCTATAGCCTGGAATATGGCGTCGATGAAATGGAGATGCACCGTGATGCGGTCAATCCGGGTGAGAGGGTCATCCTGGTCGACGATCTGATCGCGACGGGCGGCACCGCCGTCGGCGCCACCAAGCTCCTGCGCCAGATTGGTGCCGAAGTGGTTGCCGCCTGCTTTGTCATCGACCTGCCTGACCTCGGCGGCCGCAGGAAGCTCGAAGAGCTCGACGTGCCCGTGCATACGCTGGTGGAATTCGCCGGTCACTGACCGGCCTGGAAGATGGGCGGGGCCATCACGAGCGGCCCCGCAGATTTCTATTCAAAAGCCAGCACAGTGCTTTCGAAACGCAAAGCCGGCAGGCCATCCTGGTTCACCCCGTCACAGGCGAGCGTATAGAGCGTCCAGCCAGGGCGGGAGGCCAATGGGCGGCTGTCAAGGATCGTGACGCCATAGCTGATGGTATCGCCGGCAAAGACCGGCCGCAGCCATTGCAGCTTCGTGAAGCCTGGCGAGGGGCCGAGAACGGGCGGCGTCTTGCCTTCGGCAATCAACCGGGCCTGTTTGGACTTCCAAAAATCGACGAAGCTGCGCATCCACATGGAGCAGCTATGCCAGCCGGAAGCACAGAGACCGCCGAACAGGGAGTGCTTGGCCGCTTCCGCATCCATATGGAATATCTGCGGATCAAAGCGCGCGGCAAAGTGCACGATGCCCTCAGGCGTGAAGGTATGGCTGCCGATGTCGATGCGTTCGCCGACAGCGTAGAGGTCGCTCATCTTCATGCCGAAACCTCCGCGACGCTGCGCATGCGGATCATGACCGCGTTCTCTCCGAGGCAGACCAGTTCGCCGCGCTGGTTTTCGACCTCATGACGAAACTTGACGATGCCGATACCCGGACGGGAGCGCATGGGACGGGCCTCGACGACGATCGATCGGCCCGACAGGGTATCGCCAGCCAGAACCGGCTTCTTCCACTCCATGAAATCGATGCCCGGCGCGCCTTGCGCATCGGTAGTAAGGAGATAGGAATCGCACATCATGCGCATGAACACCGCCGAGGTGTGCCAGCCGGAAGCGGCAAGGCCGCCGAGAATGCTGGCGCGGCCCGCTTCCTCATCCAGATGCATCGGCTGCGGATCGAATTCCCTGGCGAATTCGATGATCTCCCCCGCTGTCATGGGTTTGGGACCGAGCGGAAATTCCTGTCCCGGCCGGAAGTCTTCGTAGACGAGTTTCGTCATATCCTCTGTCATCCTCCACTCTCGCTCATCGCCAATCGCATGGCCCGCTGTGGCGGCGCAAGCGTTTTCATAACCCTAAAGGCGCTGCTCAGGGTGATTGTCTATCAATGCCGGCAGCCCTTGATTGTGCGACGATGATATGGTGAGGCTGGATCATGGCGCTATGAAACGAGAGCAAGATGAGCGAACTCAAGATCGCATTGGACGAAGCGGCCGGCGAGGGGATTATTTCCTCGATCCAGGCCGAGAGATTGTTGCCCTATCTGGCGGGCAAGAACATCGGCGCGGTGTCGGCAGCCGAGGGTCGTCCGGGCGTGCCATCGTTCGGCGAAGCCAATCCTTTGGAGGATACGGAAGCTCCGCGCTTCATCCGCGGCTTCCACGACGTGTTGATCACGATCGGCATCATCGTGCTTCTCGGTGGGCTATGGGGTCTGACGAACCGCTATGTGTCGCTGCTGGCGATCGTCGCTCTGGCCGAGATTCTTGTCCGCCGTCAACGGCTGGCGCTTCCGGCCGTCGTGCTGACCGTCGCGCTGGTTGCCTGGATCTTCCATACCGTGATCACCTATGTCGGCTCCACGCCTGCACTGAGTGAAAATTTCACCATCGGCGCAATCGTCATCGGGGCACCGTTTCCGCTGTCGCTGGCTTTGTTCTACTGGCGCTACCGCGTGCCACTGTCGCTGGCGCTATTGCTGTTTTCGTTATTCGGGCTGTTTCTCGCAGGGGTCTTCTATATCGCCGGCACGGTGACGGGATCTGCAAATGTGCCGGCAGACTATCCGATCCAGACGCTCATGATCCTGCTGGTGACGGCAGTCGGCAGCTTCGTCCTGGCGATGCGCTTCGATCTCAGCGATCCGCAGCGGGTTACGCGCCGCTCGGATGTGGCATTCTGGCTGCATCTCGCGACCGCACCGGCGCTGCTTTATTCGACCGTCCTTCTGGCCTTGCGCCTGGAGCTTGCCAGCAGCGGCGCCGTCTTTACCAATCTCACCGACGTGCTCTTCGGTGGCTACCTGCAGGCGGTAACGGTGCTGATCGCAGTTCTGGCGATGATGCTGATCGGGCTTGTGATCGATCGCCGCGCTTTCGTGACGGCCGGCCTCGTCTCGCTCGGCCTCGCGACTGCGGCCATCCTTCGGCACAACAATGCCAGCTTCGACAAAATCGGTTTCCTGGTGCTGATGATTGTCGGGCTGGTGGTGCTTGTAATCGGTATCGGCTGGACCGATCTGCGTGGCATCGTCGTGCGGCGCCTGCCTGCCGGCGTGCAGGCGAGATTGCCGGCGCTCCGATAGAGCGTTTCCGCTTTTCTTCGAGTAGCGAAAAGCGCTCTATCCCTTTGTTTTAACGCAATTCCGAACGGAAAACCGTTATGCGCTTTTCCTGGAGTTGCTTAGGCGCCGGCAGCTGAAAAGCAATCAGGTGTTGAAGCGGAAGTGGATGACGTCGCCGTCCTGGACGACATATTCCTTGCCTTCGTCACGGGCTTTGCCGGCTTCTTTCGCGCCGGTTTCGCCGTTGTAGGCGATGTAGTCGTCATAGGCGATCGTGTTGGCGCGGATGAAGCCGCGTTCGAAATCCGAATGGATGACGCCGGCTGCCTGCGGCGCCTTGGTGCCCGTTTCGATCGTCCAGGCGCGCGTTTCCTTCGGGCCTACGGTGAAGTAGGTGATGAGGTGCAGGAGCTTGTAGCCGGCACGGATCAGACGGTCGAGGCCGGCTTCATCGAGGCCGAGTGCGGAGAGGAATTCCTTCGCCTCTTCGTCGGGCAGCTGCGCCACTTCCGCCTCGATGGCGGCGGAGATGATGACGACTTCCGAATTCTGCTCCTTGGCCATGGCAGCGACCGCCGCCGTATGCTCGTTGCCGGTCGCCGCATCGCCCTCGGCGACGTTGCAAACGTAAAGCACCGGGTGCGAGGTCAAAAGGTTCAGGCCCTTGAGGATGCGGGTCTCTTCGGCATCGAGCTTCGAGAGCAGCGTGCGAACCGGCTTGCCTTCCTGAAGCAATGCGAGCGATGCATCCATTATCGGCAGCATCGCCATGGATTCCTTGTCTTTGCTGGTGGCGCGCTTGCGCGTCTGCTCGGTGCGGCGTTCGAGGCTCTCAAGGTCGGCGAGCATCAGCTCGGTCTCGATCGTCTCGGCATCGGCAACCGGATTGATGCGGCCTTCGACATGGGTGATGTCGCTGTCTTCGAAGCAGCGCAGCACATGCACGATGGCATCGACTTCACGGATGTTAGCAAGGAACTGGTTGCCGAGGCCTTCGCCCTTCGAGGCGCCACGGACGAGGCCGGCAATATCGACGAAGGAGATGCGCGTCGGGATCAGTTCCTTCGACTTGGCGATGTCGGCAAGCTTGCGCATGCGCGGATCGGGAACCGCGACTTCACCCGTGTTCGGCTCGATCGTGCAGAACGGATAATTCGCCGCCTGCGCCGCCGCCGTCTTGGTCAGCGCGTTGAACAGAGTGGACTTGCCGACATTCGGCAGCCCGACGATACCGCATTTGAAACCCATGGCACCTTGTCCATATCTTGAAAATCTTTGCAGTGCCTATGGGGGAAGGGCCGTTGCGGGTCAAGTCTTGTGCGGGCAAGGAGGCTTTTTTCTGCCGAAAGAGAGGCGGAAGTCGCACGAATGCCCCTTTGCATCATCCGAGAGACGCTGTCGTCCTTGAATGGGGTAGTGCGCCGCACTATAATCTTCAGCTGTTAGCCCAAAACCCTTTTCCCTGTCGTCAACGGTGATGCCGATGAGTGACAATGATGTTGTCCTGAAGCCAAAGCCTAAAACGAAGCCGAAGGTCGAAAGGCCGAAGCTCTACAAGATCATTCTCGTGAACGACGATTATACGCCGCGGGAATTCGTTATCATGGTTCTGAAGGCCGTCTTCCGCATGAGTGAGGAGGCCGGCTACCGGGTGATGATGACCGCACATAAGCTCGGGACCTGCGTGGTCATGGTCTGCGCGCGCGATATTGCCGAGACGAAGGCGCAGGAGGCGGTCGATCTGGCCAAAAGCGCCGGTTTCCCGCTGATGTTCACGACCGAGCCTGAGGAATAGGCACGGTAATATTTGCTAGGCAGGCCGGCGGATATGGAAGCCGGTCTTGTCCTGCTTGAAGCCGCAATTGGCATAGAAACGCAGCGTTGCCGGATTTTTCGAGCCCGTCAGCAGCATGACCTTGTAGCAGTTCCTCTCCCAGGCGCTTGCGAACGCCGTGCGGATGACCGTGCCGGCAAGGCCGCGCCGACGGTAGTCGGCGTGGGTCACCACATTCTCGATCAAAGCATAGGGCGCGCCGCCCCGCGTGAGATTCGGGACGACGATCTGCGTCACGGAAGAGACGGCTTTTTCGCCGTTAAAGGCGGCGAAGATCGTCATGCCGGGATGGGCAAGGATTTCGGCAAGGCGGCTCTCCGCCAGCCCTGGCTCCAGTATCGGATCTTCCGTGTTCAGGTGCCGGTAAAGTGCAAGGAGCGTCGGCAGGTCCGCCATTACGACCGAACGGATGGGAAGATTTGCGGCGTCTGCGACTGCTATTTGCGGCACCTCAATCGTCCTTCTTGCCGAACATCCTCTTCAGCATTTCCGCCATAGGCCCGGTTTCCGGAACCTTTGGCTTGATCTGATTGCGCGCCTGATGAATGTGGGACTTGGCGGGCGCTCTCTTCTCCGGCTTCGGTGCGTCTTCTTCCGGCTTGCCGCCGAGGGCAAGCGCGATCTTGTTCATCAGCTGCGAATCCTCGCCGCGCACCAGCATGTCGGCATTGTCGGCGAGCGCATCGAACAACGGGTCCAGCCAGTCCCTGTCCACTTTGGCGAAATCGCCGAGAACGTGATTGTGCACCAATTCCTTGGCACCGGGATGACCGATGCCCAGCCGCAGACGGCGATAGTCCTTGCCGCAATGGGCATCGATCGACTTGATGCCGTTGTGACCGCCATGGCCGCCGCCGGTCTTCAGCCGCGCCTTGCCGGCAGGCAGGTCGAGTTCATCGTAGATGACGACGAGATCGGACGGCTGCAGCTTGTAGAAGCGCATGGCTTCGCCGACGGCTTCGCCGGAGAGGTTCATGAAGGTTTGCGGCTTGATGAGCAGCACCTTCTGGCCGCCGAGCTCGCCTTCGGCTATCTCCGCCTTGAATTTCTTCGACCAGGGCGAAAAGCTGTGGCGACGATAGATCGCATCTACGGCCATGAAGCCGATATTGTGGCGGTTGCCTTGATACTTGGCGCCCGGATTGCCGAGGCCCGCGATGAGAAGCATGCGCTTCATCCCTTGGAAAATACCGATGCCCTTCACCACAGCGATTTGACGGCAAAGTCAAGGCGGCATGCGGTCAGTCGTCAAGGTGCAGGCCGTACTTCAGGAAAATCTGGCGCTGCGTGCCGTTTGCGATCAGCATGTCGAGCGCCGTCTGCATTCTGCCTTGGAGTTCGGCAGGAAAATCCTTCTGGCATGCAATGCCCATGGGCTGCTGGGAAAGGATCGTTACTTTCTCGACGGCATTGCCTTCCTTCCGCAGCTTGTCGAAATAGAATTCCGAGATCGGCATCAAGTCGATACGATCGCTCATCAGCTTCTTCAGGGTAGCTTTGAAATCGCTGCCGATGTCGATGCGCGGGAAATCATTCCGGCGCAGGATCGCTTCCGTATAGTCTTCGCGCCATGTGCCGACGATATATTTCTTGGCTTCGGCAATGGTCGTTGCGGCGACGTTGGAGCCGCTATGCTTGATTAGAACGTTACGATCGATCAGCAGCGGCTGTATCCATTTAAAGAGCTTGTCGCGCTCCTCGTTGTGCGCAGTGACGAATACGCAGGTCATCGGCTCCGCCAGAGCCTGATTGTAGGCTCTCGCCCAGGGCAGGATGTCGATCGTATAGTCGACTCCGATATCGGCCATAAGCTTTTGTATCTGCTCGGTGGCTGCGCCGACGGGCGTCTTGCCTTCACGATAGTTGAAGGGTGGATATTCCTCGGTGGTGAAATGAACGCTTTCGGCGTGGGCCGGAAAGAGACATGAAAACGAAAGCAGGCTGGTGGCGATTATGAACAGCAGCCCTCGCATCCGGTTCTCCATTGCTATGACGCCTGCGCCACGGGGGAAGGGCGGTCTTCCTGCAGGCTCGCCAACGTCTTCATGAGGTTGTCGGGATGCAGCGGGCGATAGAAAAGATAGCCTTGGCCGTAGTCGATACCCATCGTACGAAGGGTTGCGCATTCCTCTTCCGTTTCCACGCCTTCGGCAATCACTGTACAGTTCATCTTGTGCGACAGGGTGGTAATGCTTTCGACCAGCATGCGGCTCTTGGCGCTGACGTCGGAGGCGGTATCGTTGATCGCGCGGATGAAGGATTGGTCGATCTTGATGATATCGACCGGGAAGCGGTTGATATAGCTCAGCGAGGAATAACCCGTGCCGAAGTCGTCGAGCGCGATGCGGCAGCCATAGCGGCAGATCTCGTTGATGACCATGCGCGTCTCGGGATTGTCGTCCATGAGCACGGCCTCGGTGATTTCCACGACGATGCGCCGAGGTGCGATTTCGTAGCGTGACAGGAGAGCCGCAATGCGCAGCGGCAATTCGGATTCGAATTGCAGCGGCGAGAAGTTGATGGCGAGATAGGTATCCTGCATGCCCTCGATCCGCGAAAGGCGGGCAAAATCGGCGATAGCCTTCTCCATGATGCGGTTGCCGATGCGAATGATCGAGCCGGTTTCTTCTGCGACCTCGATGATGCGGCCAGGGGGCAGGATGCCTTTCTGCGGGTGATGCAGGCGCATCAGCGCCTCGAAGCCGGCGATCGAGCGGTCGTCTATATTGACCACGGGCTGCAGATAGGCCTCGAACCAGTCTTCATTGAGGCCGGTTTCGATATGGCTCTCGAGTTCGGCGCGGCGGCGGGAATCATCCAGCATGCCGTTGTCGAAAATCTGTGCGCCATTCTTGCCGTCGCGCTTCTTGGCATACATGGCGATATCGGATTTCAGCAGCAGTTCGGCCGCATTGGCGGCTTGACGCGGGTAGATCGCGATCCCGATGCTGGCGCTGAGGCGCGCATCGCCGACGAAGGGCGCCTCGAAGACCTCGGCGATGAGGGCGGTCATTTCGATTGCTCTTGCTTCGGCATTCTCGGCCAGAAGCAGCATGGCAAATTCATCGCCGCCGAGGCGGGCGGCGATATCGCCCGGCGTCATGCATTTCTGCAGGCGCGATACCAATTCGCGCAGTGCAGCGTCGCCGGCAGCATGGCCCATATTGTCGTTGATCCATTTGAAACGGTCGAGATCGACGAAGAGGCAGGCGAGTTCGCGCTTGCGCAGGTCGGCTTCGTTGATCTTGGCATCCAGCGCGCTCTCGAAGCCCTGGCGGTTGAGAAGGCCGGTCAGATGGTCGGTAATCGCCTGCCGCAGATTGCGGTCTTCGGATTGCTTGAGTTCGGTGACGTCGGTCATGACGGAGAGCGACAGGCCATCCTGGATCGCAGTTGTCTCAAGGATCAGGACATCCATGATCCTCCCGTCCCGACAGAGGAATTTCACGGTGACGTCGATGCGGGCGGCGCTGCGGGTGTTGCCGCGTTTGCGCTCGATATATTGCGTGCGCGAATCCGGCGAGACCAGGCTCGCAAACTCGCGTCCGATCACTTCGGCACGATCATAGCCCGTGGTGGCAAGCCAATAGTCGCTGACGGCCGCGATGCAATCGTCCTTGTCGAGCGAAAAGAGCATGGCGGGCGTTAGATTATAGGTGTCGGTTGCCCGGCGGTGGGCAAGCTTAAGTTCGTTTTCCTCTCGCTGCAGCTTGCTCTGCATGTCGTTGAAACTGCTTGCGAGCCGGCCCATTTCATCATTCGACTGCCAGTCGACATGATGGCGCGAGCCGAGCCTTCGCGTAGCCTCTATGGCATGCGTCAACCGCATCAGCGGCTGGATGACGAAGATGCGATTGCCGATCAGCGCCGCGCCGAACACAGTCAGGACGGCGAAGATGAAGATGGAGATGAATACGATCTCCTCGCTCTTCAGGCCGTCGAAGAGGCCGAGCTTAGGATAATAGACCGTGATGGTCCCGAGCCGTTTCGCACCATCGATGCCGTTATAGATGATCGGCCGGTCAATGGACTCCAGATTGCCCTTGTATGATTTCGGAATGGTCGATTGCGTGACGTCGAGCTGGCCGGAAAGATCGCGGACATTGACACGGACTATCGCGCCTTCCGCAACGGTCGTCGCACTGATCTGGGTCACGCTGTCTTCGTCCAGATCCCATAGCGGTTTTGCAAGGGCTTGGGCATTGGCGACGAGGAGAACGGTTATGTGATCCTTGATTTCCTTTTCCGCGCGTTCGGACGACAGAAAAAGGAATAGGACGAAGAGTGGCGCCACGAAAATCAGTAGCGCACCGCAGACGATCGCGAAAAACCTGTTTTCGACCGAATGGCTCATAATTCCGTTAGCTCCCCAGCCATAGACCTGCAGATCTTGGGGCCGCATTCTACAACTCTTTCGCGTAGGTTTTCATGAATCCGTTAAATGTTGCTGAAACTGTGGGGTTAATGGAAATCAGCCAATAGTATAGATTCCAAGTCGTTCTTATTTTTACTTTCTCTAATATTTATTTCTAGGCATAAAAAACCCGCCGTCCCAGAGGGCGGCGGGTCTCAATGTGCGGGCTTGAAGATGCCAATCAGGCGCTGGCTTCTTCGCCGCCTTCAGCTTCGTCTTCAGCAAGGCCGGCAGCCGGGGCAACGATCGTTGCGATCGTGAAGTCGCGGTCGGTGATGACCGGGGTCACGTTCTTCGGCAGCTTGATGGCGGAGATGTGGATGCTGTCGCCGCTCTTCAGGCCCGTGAGGTCAACGGTGAAGAATTCCGGGATCGCATCGGCCGGGCAATGAACTTCGACTTCGTGGCGAACGATGTTCAGCACGCCGCCAGCCTTGAGGCCAGGCGACTTCTCGTGGTTTTCGAAGTGAACCGGGATTTCGACGGTAACCGCCGTGTTGCCGGAAACGCGCAGGAAATCGACGTGAAGCGTGAAGTCGCGGACCGGATCGAGCTGGTAGTCCTTCGGCAGAACCTTGATCTTCTTGCCGTCGACGTCGATCGTGGCGATCGTCGTGAGGAAACCACCGGCGTGGATGCGCTTCGTCACCTCATTGGTGTTGAGGGCGATGGAAACGGGGGCCTGCTTGTCACCATAGATGACAGCGGGGATCAGACCATTGCGGCGAAGTTCACGGGCGGACCCCTTACCAACCCGTTCGCGCGCCTCGGCCTTGAGCTCGTAGCTTTCGTGGCTCATAGCTATTCCTTTCGAGGTTATTTGGAGAGTTCAGTCGGTCGGCCTACGCCGCATCGATTGAACTGGAGGAGGGCATGCCCTGCCTCATCCGCGTTGCCTCCAAGGGTGTCTACGCGGACGCGTGGCGTATAATACAAAGCGGCCAAAGGTGCAAGCACCCCCGAAATCGGGGGCTTGTGATGACATTGCAACTGCCGACGACAAGCCTGCGACGAGGCCTCTATCAACGGCTTGACATATATCCTCAGCCCCATCAACAGTCGAATGCAATCGTTCCGGATCAAAAGGAGAGATCGGGCATGCGTTCCAGGGTCATCGCCGCCGCGGTTTTTTCCATGGGTCTTGCTGGTGTCTCACACGCGGCCGACGTGAACGAGCAAGGCGCCAAGGAACTCCGCAATATTCTGACGCATTCGCTTTCGCAGGACCTTGCCCGCAGCGATTTCGTGACCGTAAAGACGGCCGGCGATCAATATGAGATCACCTATGATCTTGCGAAATTCTTCGACAAGATCAATTCGAGCGCGTTTTCGGTGACGGGTTTCAAGCCGCTCTCCCTTTTCGCACAGCCTGTCGAGCAGGGAAGGTGGCATGTGACGGGCGACAACAGTCTCGATGTCGCCTTGCATTCGCCGACCTCGGACATTGCCTATTCCATCGCTTCCAGCTCTTTTGACGGTGTTTTCGATCCTGCCATCGAAATGATGCGGTCGATGGGCATCAAGAGCAGCGGCGTGAAATTTTCGAGCGCCGGCGGTGGCCAGAAAAGCGGGCGCAAGATCGATGCGAGCATCGACAGCGCCTCATTCGCTCACACGGTCACCGACAGCAGCGAAGCGGGTAAGGTCGATCTGCAATTGCAAGGTACGCTGCAGCGCTTGCATGAGCAGGTTACGCTGCGGCCGGATGCGGCGCCGATCACTTTCAGCGCCGACAGCGTCGATACCAACCTTACTGCCACCAGTCTGCCGGTGAAGGATCTGCGCGCGCTCATCCGTTTCTTCGTTCAACACGTCAAGGCCAAGCAACTTTCGCAAAGTGGCAGCGAAAAGTTCGAGCAGCTGGTCCATCAGGCTCTGCCGGTTTTCGGTTCGCTCGGCAAGACCGTGACTGTGAACAGTGCGTTGGTGGCGACGGAGAGGGGCAAGGTCGGCGTCAAGCGTATCGACTACAGTTTCAAGATGGACGGTCTTACCAAGGCGTCCAATGTCAATCTGGAGCTTAGGGCCGAGCAGTTTACGCCCGATGCGGGTCTTGTGCCGGCTGCTTTTATGCCCTTCCTGCCCGCGATGGTGGATGTTCAGCTCGGCGTGCCCAATATCAATTTCTCCGGCCTCATCGATGCTGGCCTCGATTCAATTGTCGCGCGGGAGACGCCGGTTTCCGGTGAGGCTCTGAAACGCACGATGTTCCCGAGCGGCTACGGAACGCTGGAATTTCCGAAGATCAGTGCAAGATCCGACGTCTACGACGTCGAGGTTTCCGGTGAGCTGAAGGGCTCGACCAAGCCGCATTCCGGCTTTTCGCTTCAGGCGACGATCCTGGCGCGCGACCTCGACAAGACGGTGGCTGCCATGCAAGAGGCTGCCAAGACCCAGCCTCGCTTGAACAGTGTTTCCTTCAGCCTGATAGCCGCTAAGGGTTTTGCGAAGACCGACCCGGATGGCCGCCTGCGCTGGGACGTCACCATGGATGAAGACCGGACGGTGACGGTCAACGGACAGGTGATGAAGAAGCCTTGAAGTTTGAGGGTAAGCCCATGTATCAGGGCGATGATAAAGTTCCATGTAAGAGGCCGGTCGGAGCCTTCCAGGTTTCCACGTTTCTTTTCCATCATATTTGGGGGTGAGTTATGCGTTTCAAAGCGGTTGCCACGGCGGCTGTTCTCGCTGTCGGCGTGGCCGGCGTTGTGCAGGCGGCTGATGTCAGCGAGCAAGGTGCCAAGGACCTTTACGGCAATCTGACCTATTTCCTGCCCGATGATATCGCCAAGAGCGGTGCGATCGCGGTCAAGCCGGCCGGTGCGAACTATGAGATCACTTATGATCTGCAGAAGCTGCTCGACAAGCTGAATGTGAGCGGTTTCAGCATCAGCGGCCTAAAGCCTTTGATGATGCTGGCGACGCCGCTGGACAGCGGCCTTTGGAATATCGAAGGCAACAATGCCATGGACGTGACGGCGCGTTCCGAGCCTGGCAAGGGTCCCGACAGCGAGTTTCGCTATGCATTGGCCTCATCCACCGTCAAGGGCGTCTTCGATCCCGCGCTCCAATATCTGCGTTCGATGGATATGAAGGGGCAAGGCATTACCTTCACGGCGAAGACCACCGCCGAAGATAAGAGCGTCCAGAAGAATGACGCTACCGCCGACAGCATCTCCTATACACTGTCGTCGACAGACAGCGGTGAGCCGGGCAGGCTCGATCTCAAAATGAACGGTGGCCTGCAATCGCTCTACAACAAGATCTCGGCTGACGACGCAACGCTTGGAGAAATCAAGATCGCAGCGATCGATTTCAGCATGGGGGCGACGAAGCTGCCCTTGAAGGCACTGAACTCCCTGCTGCAGTTCGTCTCCGAGCACAAGGATGAGAAGACGCTTTCGGATGCCGACAGCAAGGCGATCAAGGCCTTGCTGATGGATGCCATGCCGATCGTCGGTTCCTTCGAGGAGTCCGTCGCCATCAAGGATATCGCGGTCACGACGCCATTCGGCAATGGCGGCCTGCAGAAGATGGGCTATTTCTTCAAGGTAGCCGGGCCAGCCAATGCCATGAATGCGGACTTCGGGCTGAATGCCGAGAAGCTTGCACTGGAAACGGGCCTGATCCCCGAAGACTATGTCGCCTTCATCCCCGATACGGCCGATATCCAGGTGCAAGTGCCGAACCTGAATTTCTCAGCTCTGGTGGATGTTTTTCAGCAGGCCGATTTGAAGAATCCTGACAGCGACACAGCCATGGACGAGAAGCTGCAGAAGGCCATGTTCCCGGACGGGACGATGACCGTCAACTTCCCGAAGATCAGCGCCGTATCGGGTCTCTATGATGTCGAGGCATCCGGCAGCCTGCGCGGCTGGCTGAACGAGAAGGACCGCGTCGCCATGAAGATGACGGTTCTTGCTCGCGATCTCGACAAGACGATCGCCGCCATTCAGGAGGCAGCAAAGACCAAGGAGGATCTGTCTCAGCTCTCCTTCGGCCTGATGATGGCCAAGGGCTTTGCCAAGACGGATGCAGATGGGCGCTCGCGCTGGGATATCGATCTTTCAGACGATGGTCACGTGTCGGTCAACGGTCAGGTCCTGAAGTAAGCCAATTTGAAATCAGAATGCGATCATGTTTGTCCTGAAGCCGCTGAGTCAGCGCTCGATCTCTCTCCTATGGGCCGGCCAGGTGCTGGCTGCTACAGGCTCCGAATTTTACATGGTCGCCGTCGTCTGGATTGCGGCTGATTTTATCGGCAGCAATGCGGGATATGTTTCCGCATTGCAGTCCGGTGCGCTGCTATTCGGCAGCCTGTTCGGCGGTATCGTCACGGATCGCTGGCGGCATAGCACGACGATGATCACGGCCGATTTGATGCGCGCAGCTCTGTTGCTGACATTATCACTGGCAGGAATGCTGCATCTGATGAGCCTGCCGCTGCTGGTCGTGCTTGCCGGAAGCATTGCATTGCTGACGTCGACGTTCGACCCTTCGCTGCAGGCGACCCTGCCGACGATTGCGGTCGATGCCGAAGTCCGGCACGCGACCAACGGCTTGTTCGATGCAACCCGTCGCATGGCGCGCATCCTCGGCCCGAGCCTGATCGCGCTCGTGAACGGGTTTCTGCCGAAATCTCAGTTCTTCACGGTCACGGCTGCTACTTTCATATTGTCGGCGCTTGCCGTGTGGCTGGCGGTGGCGAAACTCCCGACGGCGTCGCGGCGTCGGGATTTCTCTGGGATGGCGGCTGTTGTGGACGGCGTTCTTGGCGGGTGGCGCGCGGCGCGCGGCCATGCGGCAATTCTCTATGGCCTCTTCACCAACCTGATGGGGAACGTCGCCTGGGCGATGGGCATCCTGCTCGGCATGATCCTGCACTTGCGCGAAACCAGTGCCAACCCGCTGACCGACTACAGCCTGATGATGACGGCTTACGGCGTCGGCAACCTGACGACCAACCTGGTTCTCGGCAGCGTCAAGCCGCGCCGGCCGGTGGTCTGGATCATCGCATCGAAGCTCATTTTCGGATCTGGCGTTTTCCTGCTGCCGCTGATGCACGATCGGATCGGGCTGATGATCGTTGCCTGCTTTGCGGCGATCAACGGCCCGTTCGAGAACCTCGCCATGCTGCATCTGATGCAGACGCGCGCTGAGCCGCATCGTCTGGCGCAGGTCTATCGCCTATTGATGTGCGCGATCTTCACCGGCCTGCTTCTGGCCTATCTGATGTCGCCAACGCTGTTCGCATGGTTCGGCATCGGCCCTTCGATCATGGGATCAGGGGCGGCCGTCTTCATTTCGGGGCTGTTGGGCATTGGCCTGCTCGCATGGAAGCAGGCGCATCCCCTGCGTGCGAAGGCCAGTTGAGGCGGCGCTGCGCCTTACAGCGTTATGCCGAAAAGTGTAAGCGGTTTTCGGACGACATCACGCTCTACTTCTTTGATTCTAGAGCGGATTCAGATTTCAGGTCGACTCGACCTAAAATCATCCGGCTCTAGTCGAAGAGGCTCGAAACCGATTCTTCCTGGCTGGTGCGGTTGATCGCTTCGCCAATGAGGCCAGCCGTCGTGATGACGCGAATATTCGGGGCCGATAGCACGGCGGTCGTCGGCTGGATGGAATCGGTAATTACGAGTTCCTTCAGCTGCGAGTTTGCGACGCGGGTCACGGCGCCACCGGAGAGAACGCCGTGGGTGATATAAGCGGTGACGCTGGCCGCGCCTCGTGCGAGCAGGGCATCGGCAGCGTTGCAGAGCGTACCGCCGGAATCGACGATATCGTCGATCAGGAGGCAATCCTTGCCGGAGACGTCACCAATGACGTTCATGACCTCGGATTCGCCGGGACGATCACGGCGCTTGTCCACGATCGCCAGCAGACAGTCGAGGCGCTTGGCGAGCGCGCGGGCGCGTACGACGCCGCCAACGTCCGGAGAGACGACCATGACATTGCCGATATCGTAGTTCGCCTTGATATCGCGCGTCAGGATCGGCAGTGCGTAGAGATTGTCTGTCGGGATATCGAAGAAGCCCTGAATCTGACCGGCATGCAGGTCGAGCGTAAGAACGCGGTCCGCACCTGCCTCGGTGATCAGATTGGCGACGAGCTTTGCCGAGATCGGCGTGCGCCCCGAGGCGCGGCGATCTTGACGGGCATAACCGAAGTAGGGGAGGACCGCCGTTATGCGCCGTGCCGACGAGCGACGCATAGCATCGATCATGATCAGCAGTTCCATAAGGTGATCGTTGGTCGGAAACGACGTCGGCTGCACGAGGAACACATCCTCGCCGCGTACGTTTTCCTGGATCTCTACGAAAATCTCCTGGTCGGCGAACCGGCGGACGCTAGCTCTTCCCAAGGGAACGTTGAGATAATTGCAGATCGCTTCGGCAAGATGCCGGTTCGAATTGCCTGCGAAAACCTTCATTGTGGCCCGCCTGTTACCAACCTGATAGCCGCGCTTTTAACCGCCTTGCTCTCGAATGCAAGAGGGAGAGGCACGTTAGCTTCATATTTCTGAAAAGCTTTTAGCTATCCACCGTTGGATTCGCGCCAGGAATTGAAATCCGACATGGTTTTGGTGGCAATTTTCTGCATAACCGTTGGAGGAACGGCCGACCAAGGATCGCCACGCTTCAGAGGCGCGCTTTCCGAGCCCTGGATGCGATGGACGCGGTTGCCATTGCTGTCCAATACATCCCAGACGTAGGTCACGGAAATCTGCGGGCCATCTTCAAAGGCGGAAAGATAGCCCTTGAGGATATAGGCGGCACTGGAATCGCTTGAGTTCTTGATCGTCAGGCCGAGCGAGCGGGCGTCGGCACCAAGCTGGCGCGACAGCGGCGTAACGGCATCCACGGGAGCGCCGATGATCGGAAGAAAGCGTACGCTGTTGCCGCCGGCTGCGGCTGTGGGCGGCAGAGACGCCTGTTGATCCGGCTGCTGTTGATCTGGCTGCGGGGCGTCGGCAGTCTGTTGCTGTTGCTGCGGTTGTGGATCGTCCGACAGGCGCCGGTCGGCCTCGCGCTGCTCGTCGGCTTCCGAAAACTGATTGTTAGATGGAGCGATGGAGGCGGTGCGGGAACCGTCGAGCGGGCGAGACGCATAGGGATTGGTGCCGTTCGATCTCAGCGCCGAGGCCTGGTCGTCGAGCGTGCCGCTTCCGCCGGAGCTTTGCGGCTGATAGGCCTGCTGCGAGGTCTGCTGCTGATAGCCGTAGCTCTCCTGCGCGCTTTGATAGGTTTGGCGGCGCTCAGGCGTCGAAGCCATGCGCTCGACATCCCGTTGGGTGACCGGGCTGGAGCCGACATCACCGATGGCTTCGGGCGGCGTCAGGGCGTCCGTGGTGTTGCAGGCGGAGAGCGCCAGGCAAAAGCCGGCGACAGTCAACGTTATCCTGACCACTCCCATTGACGCGATCCTTTCTCCCGACGGTCTGACCGTCCAGGATCGCTATCTTACGCCCCTAACGGTTAAGAAATTCGAGAGGGTGGCGGGAAAGGGCTTTTGGGGCCTGCGAGGTCGTCAGATAGGTCTGACCGAGGGTCATGGCGGTGCCGCTGTCGGAATCCATGATGATCATATGCACGAAGAGCGACATGTTCTCCTGGATCTCAAGCGGATTGCCCATGTGGAACATCTCGTGCTCCATCCAAGAAGGCGAGAAACGGGCGCCGAGAGAGTAGCCACAGGCGTTCAGGCGGTGGCGGGCAAGGCCGCGCTCATCCATGATTTTCGCGTGCATATCGAAGATGTCGCCAAAGGTGTGCCCGGGCATCAGGATTGTCTCGATCGCCTGCAGGGTTTCAAGGCAGGCGCTGTAAAGCTCGCGATGGCGATGGCTGGGAGTGCCGATGACGACGGTGCGCATCATGGCTGCGTGATAATGGGCATCGACGCCGGCCCACTCGAGCGTCAGCTGGTCGTCCGCATCGAGCTTGCGACGGCCGGACTTATAACGGCAGAGCAGGGCCTCCGCGCCAGAGCCGATGATGAATGCGTTGGCGGGATAATCGCCGCCACCGGCAAAGACGGCTCCCTGCATGGCTTCGAGAATATCTGACTCATCCGCGCCGGCCTTAACCAGAGACAGGGCAGCGTCCAAGGCGTCGTCGGCCAATGCTGCGGCGCGTTCGACATGGGCGATTTCCGCCGGGCTCTTCGTCAGCCGCAGTCGGCTGACGAGATAGGAGGCGTCGACGATCTGGCCGAAGCTCGCCAATTGCTGGTCGAGGAGCCGGGCGATGCGTCCGGTCATGCCATGGGTGTCATATTCGATGCCGATACGGGCACCGAGAAGATCGAGATCCGACAATAGTTCCTTGAGATCGAGTGTCGGATCGGCGTTGACGCGATCGACCCAGATGCGGATGTCGGTGATGACCGAAGTCAGCTGCGCCTGGCGCAGATCGGCCGAGCGCGTCATCAGCGTCAGAGATCCATCCGCCTTGACGACCAGTGTCTGGAAAAAGCAAAAGCCGAACGTATCGTAGCCGGTGAGCCAATACATGCTCTCCTGTGCGAAGAGCAGCATGGCATCGAGCTTTTCTTCCTGCATTCTCGCCAGCAGGCGTGCCAGACGAGCATCGAATTCGCTGCGTTCGAAATGCAGGGCCATATTAACTTGCCTCCCCGATAGCGATGGCGGAAATCTGGCGTCCGTAATCCGGCTCCTTCGCATGCGTCGTGCGGCGGTAGGAGAAGAAACGCTCCGCGTCCGGATAGGTGCAGAGGTTCAGACTTTCGGTGGTGACGCCCGCCTTGCGCAGGCGATCGACCGTGAGGGACGGCAGATCGAACATGGCATGGCCGTCGCGCTCCGAAGGGGTGAAATATCTGGCATAATCCGGATCGTGAGCAAGGAAGCGTTCGACGAATTCGGGGCCGACCTCATAGCTCGCCTGGCTGATCGATGGGCCGAGGCCGGCAATGATGGCGTCACGCCTTGCGCCGAGCCTCACCATCGCGTCGATGGTGTTTTCAAGCACGCCGGTCAGCGCGCCCTTCCAGCCGGCATGCGCGGCGCCGATAACCCGGTTTTCGGGATCGGCAAAAAGGATCGGGCCGCAATCGGCGGCAAGCACGCCGATGGCGATGCCCGGCGTTGCCGTCACCATCGCATCGGCCTGCGGCCGGCTGCCGTCGTAATGCGCACCGATGGTCACGACATCGGGCGAATGTATCTGATGCACGGTGGCGAGCCGCTCGACGGGCAAGCCGAACCAGCCGGCAACACGGCGCCGGTTTTCCTGCACGCGCTCGCGATCGTCATGCGAACCGAGCCCAACGTTCAGCCCGCGATAGAGGCCCTCCGACACGCCGCCGGCGCGGGTGAAATAGCCGTGGCGAATGCCCGCAGCCTCGGCGGCGCTCAGCAATGTGCTTGCAAGTGGTGTCGGCAACGAGATGTCCCTTGATAATCTTGATTGACCTGTCGTGCTTGAGATAACGCAGCCGCGGCGAAGCAGTTCGATCATTGGGGAATGTTGGCCCAGCCCGACGCACGCTGTCAATCCGCAGGATTGGCGGTCAGATCTCAGCTGACGGGACGAAAGGGCAGGAGATCGATCGCAGGGCTGGAGACTGCCAGCACCTTGAAAAGCTCCCCCATCTTGCCTTCGCCGGCGCCGGCAAGCCGCTCTACGGCGACGCTGATATTCTCTTGTGTTGCTGCATCCTGGTCGCGGCCGAGGGCGGCTGCGCGCTCCAGCAGTCCGAGCCCGACAAGAAAATCGCCCTGATGGCAGCAGCCGTTTATATGCAGGCCGGAGGCGAGCGCCGTCTGGGCCAGATGCTGGAAGTCGACATGGCTGGTCAGGTCAGCTTCGCCGGGGTGCTCCAGCGGCGAGTCGTATTCGTGCATGCGGACGGCCTGCAGCGTATCGCCGAAGCTTGTCGCCATATGACCGTAGTCGATGGCAAGCGCCGTGCCGCCATGGGCGGCAAGCCTGTCGCAGATTGTCGTCATGACAGCTTGACGGGCGGGCGCAATTTCAAAGATCGTGCCGATCGGCGGCAGGCCACCGTCGGGAAGAAGCGAGGGGTCGAGAGTCGCGACGCCTGTCGTGAAGGTCAGCTCGTCGCTGATGTCGAGACCGACCATTCGCTCGCGAAAACCATTGCCAGTGCGCACGAACTGGCGGATCGGAATGGCGTCAAAAAGCTCGTTGGCCGCGAGCAGGGTGAAACCCTCAGGCACCTCGCCGAAATCCGTATGCCAGGAAATTTTGGCGCCATACGCTTCCAGGGTTTGCCGCTGGAAGCCCTGCAGGCGTTCACTGGTCTCGACGAGATGCACCGTCATGACATCGTAAAGCGGCGGAGCCAGCTTGCCGATGACGCGCAGCATGTCGGACATCATCGTGCCGCGGCCGGGGCCGATTTCGACGAGGCGCACCTCGGCCGGCGTTCCATGCCGCTGCCAGGCATGCACCATGAAGACGCCGATCATTTCGCCGAACAACTGGCTTATCTCGGGTGCGGTGACGAAGTCGCCGGATTGGCCGAAGGGCTCACGCGTCTTGTAGTAACCATGCACGGGGTCGGCGAGACACAACGAAAAATAATCCGTAATGCTCAATGGTCCGTTGGTGCGGATGATGGCTTTGATTTTTTCCCCGAGCGCCGTCGTCATTCTTTGCTTTCGCTAGTGCGTGATCCTGAAAGGCTGGGAGCCGTTCCTGAAAGGATCCCGCGTATTGAACTCCACCTCAAGCCATCTGCCTTGCCGCCGCCAGCCGAGCGCGGATGACGGCCCATAGGCCGATGGCGACCATCGGAAGCGACAGCACCATGCCCATCGTCAGCCAGTTCGTGCCGAGCAGATAGCCGAGCTGCTCGTCAGGCTGACGGAAGAATTCGACAAAAATACGCGAGAAGGCATAGCCGATGACAAAAATGCCGCTGGCCGTACCCGGCTTTTTCAATGCCAGCGCCCAGCGCGTAAGCACAAAGAGAATAAGGAAGAGGATGATGCCTTCGATGCCGGCTTCATAAAGTTGGCTCGGGTGCCGCGGATCTGGGCCTGCAGGGCATACGCCATTATGGGCGGCGATCACATGCGGGCTGCAGAAGACCATCGCCCACGGAACGTCGCTGGCCCGACCCCAAAGCTCGCCGTTGATGAAATTGGCGATGCGGCCGAAGAATAGGCCGATCGGCGCGACGGCGGCGACGATATCGAACAGGCTCCAGGTCGGGATCTGGTTGCGCCTTGCGAACAAGATCATGGCGATAGTCGTGCCTATTAATCCGCCGTGGAAGGACATGCCGCCATTCCAGACCTCGATAGCGCGGATCGGATTGGCGAGCACCGGGTCGAGATCGTAGAAAAGGATGTAGCCGATGCGGCCGCCGAGAACGATGCCGAAGGCGACCCAGAGAATGAAGTCATCCAGATGCTGGCGCGTCATCGGTGCGGTATCGTTCAGCCAGAGCTTGCCATTGTCGACCAGCCGCCTTGCATAGAACCAGCCGAGCAGGATGCCGGCGACATAGGCAAGCCCATACCAATGGACTGAGATCGGGCCGAGGGAGACGGCGATGGGGTTGATGTCCGGGAACGGCAGGATGGCGGCGAGATTGGCGGATGTCAGCAAGATCGTCAGGCCCGTTTCAGCATGTTCCCGAAAGCACCGTGCCATTCCGGAACGGGGATCATGCTATATAGCTAAATGTGCGCGGAACATGGCGTTCGCTGTCGAAACGGTCAAGTCGATTGTTGATCCGGCCGAGATGGGGCTTCGGTTGTCCAGTCCTATCTCAATTTGCTTGCATCGGCCCCTTGGAAATCCTACCTCAGCACTATCTGGCCCATATCGATGCCTGACCGTTGAGGGCCGACGGCTGCAAGGAGATTGCCATGAGCACTGGACCGAACCGAATCTTGGATGAATTCGCCAAGCTGATGACCGATGCCGCCGGTGCTGCCCAAGGCGTGCGCCGTGAAATCGAGACCGCCTTCAATGCCCATGCCGAGCGCTGGCTGAACAGCATGGATATCGTCAAGCGCGAGGAATTCGAAGCCGTCCGCGAAATGGCGATCAAGGCGCGCGACGAAAACGAGGCGCTGCTGGCGAGAATCGAAGCGCTTGAAACCAAGCTTGCTTCCAAGGGCAAATAAGCCCGGTCTTACGTTTGAAGATCGGCACGGCACCCGTTTGCCGTGCCTTTTTCCTCTGAAAATTTGCGTTTGTTTTTCCACCTGTGGACATCGGCAAAAAAGCCAATCGCCAGAGTCGGTTATGACTCCCTTCTGAATAGACGTCGGAAGAGCTTTCCACAGTGCCGTTTCCAAAATCACCGTTCAGGGGCTGGCATGCCGGGCATGCCGCTATACACTGATTTTAAATGATGATTCGAAACGGACTTGGTAAGCCCCGGGCATGGTGGAAGCGTTAGTCTGGCAGCCGTTCAACATCATCCCGAGGATGTTTCCGGAGTAAAATTGTTTGCGTTCTTTCAGTGTCGAGCCACGGGAAAACTGCAACCGATCCGGTCAAGAAGGTGCTGCATGAGCCTTATGGAAATGGAAGCCGAACGACAATCGAACCCGGTCGACATGATCGAATTCGTCGCTGCCAATAATGATTGGTCGTTCGAACGGTCCGGCGAGGACGAACTCGCCATGACCGTCGAGGGACGATGGACCGACTATCACGTCTCGTTTTCCTGGATGGAGGAGTTCGAGGCGCTGCACATAGCCTGCGCGTTCGACGTCAAGGTTCCGGATCCCCGGGTCAACGAGGTGATCAAGCTCCTGTCCTGCATCAATGGGCAGGTGCTGATGGGTCACTTCGATCTGTGGCGTCAGGAAGACATCGTCATCTTCCGCCAATCGCTTCTCTTGTCGGGTGGGGCGGAGCCCACCAACCGTCAGGTGGAAGTGCTGCTTTCCAACGCGCTTGACACCTGCGAAGCTTATTATCAGGCTTTCCAATTCGTTGTATGGTCCGGCCTTGACGCGAACCGCGCCATGGAAGCCGTGCTCTTCGAAACGGTAGGCGAAGCGTGACATGACAGGCGAACAATCCGCCAATGCATTTGCATCCTCCGGGCCGATCGTTCTGATCGGCGCCGGCAATATGGGTGGCGCATTGCTGACGGGGTGGCTGAAAAACGGCGTGCCGGGATCATCCGTCATCGTTGTCGATCCAAACCCTGCCGAAGCGATGCGCAAAATGATTGCGGATGCCGGCGCAAACCATGTCAACGAAGTGCCGAAAGGTGTGAAGGCGGGAGTTCTCTTCATCGCCGTCAAGCCGCAACTGATGGACGCAGTCCTGCCGCCGTTCAAGCCGCTTGTGGGGGAGACGACGGTCGTCGTCTCCATCGCGGCCGGCAAGACGCTGTCTGCGCTTGAAACGCATCTGGGAAAAGCGGCCATGGTGCGCGCCATGCCGAACACGCCCGCCATGGTCGGACGTGGTGTGACGGGCGCTTTTGCCAATGCACGCGTGAGCGACCGCCAGCGGCAGCTGGTTCAAAACCTGTTGAAGGTATCCGGTCCGGTCGAATGGGTGCCCGGCGAAACCGATATCGACTCGGTAACCGCCGTTTCCGGCAGTGGCCCGGCCTATGTTTTCTATCTCGTGGAATGCATGGCGGAGGCGGGCCGAAAGCTTGGCCTGCAGGCGGACCTCGCCATGCGGCTTGCACGGGAAACCGTCGCGGGGGCTGGTGAACTGTTGCACCAGTCTCCCGACGACGCCTCGCGCCTGCGCCAGAACGTGACCTCTCCCGGCGGCACCACAGCTGCGGCGCTGGGCGTCCTGATGGCGGAGGATGGCATGCAGCCTCTGTTCGATGCGGCCCTCGAGGCGGCGCGCAAACGGGCACAGGAATTGGCCGGCTGAGTTTTCTATAAAGGCAGGACATGGCGGAAGAGATCACTTACGGCGATTTCGAGCGGGTGGATATCCGTGTCGGCACGATCATCGAAGCGGAGGCTTTTCCAGAAGCGCGCAAACCCGCTTACAAGCTCAGGATCGATTTCGGGCCGGAGATCGGCATCAAGCGCTCCTCCGCGCAGATCACCGTGCATTATACGCCGGAGACTCTTGTCGGCCGGCAGGTGCTGGCGGTCGTCAATTTCCCGCCGCGTCAGATCGGGCCGGTGCGCTCCGAAGTACTGACCCTCGGCTTCGAAGACGAAGCCGGCGCAATCGTTCTGGCCGCGGTGACCCAGCCGGTGCCGAATGGCAAAAGGATGATGTGAGCCTTTCCCTTTGCAAGAGGAGAGGGAAGGCGTCAGTGAATATCCCGTGATACCGGGTCGGTCAGGCTGAAGTCGAGGAATTCCGCTTCGAAGCCTTCGCGTTGCGGCGAGCAGAAGGCCGGGCCGACCAACACTTCCTCGAGCATCGGATCGAACCAGGCGAGCCTTGCCATCCGCCATTCGCTCATGCGGTCGGTGCGATACTGGATGAAGAGGGCGTCGCCGTTGCGGGTGACCCGTGCCGACATGGCATCGAACTCGTGATCGAGGCGGAAGGCGGACCAGTCGGAATTGCCATTGGTGACGACGACGCTGAAATGCCTGGCGCCGTCGGTATATTCTATCCCGCATTTCATCCAGTGCCTGGCATCATGGCGGACCATCAGGCCGGCCTGATCGTAAAGCTCGCGATAATGCCCGACGAAGGTGACTTCGGCGGTAAAATCGCCGCGGCGGGGCGTTCCAAGAAAATGACCGTCGTCGCGGTGGAAGCCATAATAGGTTTCCTGCCAGAAATCGGTCTTGTTGCCGGATTGAACGAACAGGCGTCCCTGGTTCACTTCCCACATGGGCGGCGTGTTCAACCAGTGCATGCCCTCGATATCGATCGGCATATGCTCTCTCCGTCAGGCAGGAATGCGGATCGTGGCGCGCAAGCCCCCGAGCGGGCTGTCGCCGAGCGTGACGTTGCCGCCATGGCTGCGGGCGATGTCGCGCGCAATGGCAAGGCCGAGACCTGTGCCCGATTTGTCGAGATTGCGGGCTGAATCCAGCCGGAAGAACGGTTTGAAGACGTCGTCTCGCGCGGCGACGGGAATGCCGGGGCCGTCATCATCGAAGATGATCGTCAGCCATTTGGCGCTGTGCCTGGCTTCGACGCGGAGGCTGTTCGCATAGCGCCGTGCATTGGTGGCGAGGTTCGTCACCAGACGGTTGAATGCATTCGGCCGGACGGAGATTTCGTCATCCCCTTCAATGGAGAAGCTCATGGACTTGTCGTGCAGCGTGAAGTCCTGCCGGATCTTTTCGAGGATATCGCTGAGCTTGAATTGTCCGACATCTTCTTCGGCTTCGCCGCGCGCGAAGGCCATGTAGCCCTCGAGCATGCTTTGCATGTCCTCCACGTCTTCGCTGAGGCCGACAAGATCCGGATTTTCACCCACAAGGGCGAGCTGCAGCTTGAAGCGGGTGAGAACGGTGCGTAGGTCGTGGCTGACACCCGAAAGCATCGCCGTGCGCTGTTCGATCTGCCGTTCGATGCGCTCGCGCATCAGGATGAAGGCCAGGCCCGCGCGGCGTATTTCGTCGGCACCGCGGGGAGAGTAGTTTTCCAGGCGCTGGCCCTTGCCGAAGCTTTCAGCCGCCTGGGCCAGCGCCAGGATCGGGCGGATCTGGCCGCGCAGGAACAGGACGGCGATGCCGATCAGCACCAGTGAGGTGCCGACCATCCATAGGATGAAGATATGGGTGTTCGAGGCATAGGTCTGGCTGCGCTTGGCGAAGACGCGCAGCACCTTGTCCGGCAGTTTGATGCGGATTTCGACCAGGCTGGAGTTGCCGACGGTATCGATCCAGAAGGGTAGATTGATCTGCTCCTTTATCTCGTCGCTCAAAATGCCATCGAGGATCGAGAAGAAGGGCTTTTCGCGCGGCGTCGGTAGTTCGCCCCCGGGTTCGATCGATATGCTGAGGTCGAGCTTTTGCCGCGCCATCTGCGTAATGGCGGAATAGTCGGCGTCCTGCGGATAGGTCTGGATGATGGTGATGATGGCGGCGATGTCGCGCGTGGTCGCCATCGACAGCCGCTGCGTCACCATCTGCCAGTGGCGCTCCATGAAGACGACGGTAACAACCGCCTGCAGAATGATCATCGGCAGGATGAAGATCAGCAATGAGCGGGCGTAGAGGCCGGTCGGCAGGATATAGCGACGCATCCAACGCGAAAGCCACCGCAATCCGTTGGACGGCGTGTGATCCTGGTCGCGTCTGATGGAATCGAATGTCACCATAATCTGGTCCCGCGGGCCGATCTCAATCTATGCTCAAGCGATAGCCGATACCACGCACCGTCTGCAGCCAGATAGGGTTGGCAGGGTCATCTTCAATCTTGCGACGCAGCCGGTTGATCTGTACGTCGATCGTCCGCTCTCCCACTTCGGCGTCGCTGCCGATGAGTTCATGGCGCGGGATCGTCTCGCCGGCGCGCTTGGCAAAGAGCAGCATGATTTCCTGCTCGCGATCGGTAAGCCGGATGAGTTCGGCGGCCTTCTTGAGCTCCTTGCGGGTGAGCGAAAAGGTGTACGGGCCGAACATGACCAGTTCGATCTTCGGGGAATCGGCGGGCGCATTGCGCCGCAGGATATTGTTGATGCGCAGCACCAGCTCACGCGGGTCGAAGGGTTTCGGCAGATAGTCATCCGCGCCGGCCTCAAGGCCGGCTATTCGGGAATCGGCCTCGGCCAGCGCCGTCAGCATGATGATCGGAATGTTCTTGATGGCCCGCAGGCTCGACGTCAGCGCAATGCCGGATTCGCCGGGCATCATCACGTCCATGATGATGAGATCGAAATCGAGCCCTTCCAGCTTGCGGCGCGCTTCGGCGCCATCGGCGGCAGCCGTGACGCGGAAGCCCTTCTCCATAAGGTAGCGGTTGAGGAGGGCGCGGATACGGGTATCGTCATCCACTACCAGAAGATGTGCTGCGTCATCCGAAATTGCTGCTTTTGTCGTCATTCGATCAATCTCGATCCTGTCCTACCCGTCGGTTTCGTGACGCATTCCATTCCGGCCCCGCAGACTGGAGTGCTGTCATTTTACGGTCTGCATTCCTCTCAGGAAACGCTTCACGCTTTCGCGCGTCGCTTCGGACGCGCCTTCGAATGCCCTTTCAATGCGGCGCGATTGGGGCTCGGCCAAAGCCAGCGCCAAGTCTCTGCCGGCTTGCGTCGGGTACAGCTTGCGCTGCCGCCGGTCCTCCGGACCTGCGACCTGGCGAATATAACCCGAATCGATCAATTGTTTGAGAACCCGCGCCAGACTCTGTTTTGTGATCTGCAATGTTTCCAGAAGGTCCGCAACCGTCATGCCGGGTTCGCGGTTAACGAAATGGACGACGCGATGATGAGCCCGGCCGAAGCCGCTCTTCAGCAGAATCTGATCCGGATCGGAAACGAAATCGCGGTAGGCGAAGAAAAGCAGCTCGATGATCTCGAAATCGATGCTTCCCGCGTTCTGCAACGGCGTGGCCAGCAGCTCCGTCTTTGCCGCATTCTGGCTCATCTGTCGTGGCACCGTGGCATTTCCTTTCCTATTATGGAGCATTCGGGAAACTTCCGCAAAAATACGTCAGGCCTGTTGACGCATTTTTACGTTGCCGCCCGGCTTCGCACAATGCCATGTTGCTCGAATGGCGCTGCTTCATGAGGAAATTAAGCGCGGTCCCAACGAAAACCCTAACATATCCTGTATTTTCGCCCACTGCCACTGGTGTTGAGACTCAGCGATTCGCCGCATGGTGAATCGGCAGATCGTCTGGGGGAAGTGGAGACGAGAAACAAACGCCTCGGGTTGGAAAGCCGATGCATATCCGACCGTCGAAGACGGCGAAAACCCTGGAGATGTTATATTTTTCCGCTCCGCCCGGCTAGAAGCACGGCTGAGGCAGCTGTGGCCAAGCAGAATTGCGCATTGATCCGCACAAGCCGGGTCATTGCCAAGCCCGGCCTGCGCGATCCTATTATTTACGACTTGCGGCCGAGAACGGCACCGACGATCGCGGAGAGTACGCCGCCGGCAACCAGCGAGGATATGCCCTGCGCGATAAGGCCGGTAAGGGCCTCGCTGCCGATCAGGTTCAGGATCAGGCCGCCTCCAAGGCCGCCGACGGCCCCGGCGATCGTTCTCGCAACGAGATTGATCCCGTCCTGCTTCAAAACGGCGCTCGCGGCGTTGCCACCGATCGCACCGGCAATCAATTGCGTAATGATAGGCCCTAGACTTTCCATGACTGCCCTTCTCCCATAATTCCGGAGACGCTTCCGGATGCCTTGTCGCCGCAAACAGGTTCGCTGCCAGGCAGCGGCGATAATCCCTACTGATATTAGAATTACATCATGCATGGATCGCTGGAAATAGAAGGGCAACTCAAACGGGAGAATTCCGCAATAATTTCAGGGGAAATCCGCGGTTTGGACATGCGGCTGTCCCGCCGCATGTCAATTTCGCCATTTTATGCGGTCCTGTGAGGCGAATCAGCGGTAGACGTAGACGATCCTGCGCGTGCCGGGATCGACCAGAACCGGCTGATGGTTCACCTCGACATAGCTGTATTGATAATCCGGAATGCGGTGCACCTCCACGCTTTGCGGGACGGTGGCGCCCACGACCAGATCACCATTCAACCGAACCGTATCGACCGGGTTGTCATCAATATAGGTCCGGACTTCCTCAGGCGGGGTGACGGCGACCACATCAGCGCCGTTCTCATCGACGGGACCCAGCAACTGATCGTTCGGGCTTGGCTGAACGCGCTGGACGCTGCCGGTCTGGACTGGGTCTGTCTGTTCATAGGTAATGGTGGGAATGCCCAGGTCATCCCGGTGGTCCTGGACGACGACCGAGGCGCCATTCTGTTCGACGCTCAGATATTGCGCATAGACCCAGCCCCGCATGCCGTTGACATCGACCCGGCACCAGCGGCTGCCCTCGACGCAGCCGTCCAGAGTGGCTTCGGACCCTCGTGTGGCGACGCCGACTGTAGGAAATTCCGCGCCCGGTCCGGAACGAACTTCGATATCGGTGGCGGTCGTTGCTGCCATCTCGGCCTGGGCGAGACCCGCACTGCCGAGAAGGACAAAGCCGGTCAGCAACAGATTTCTTTTCAAGGACATTGGTTTTCTCCTTCTGTCTTGAAAGACTTCTCTTCAACGCTTCGGATGCTTCGGTGTTCCGGTTGGCCAGGCGAGAGCAATGCGATAATCAGTCGAAAATCAGAATAACCATATGGAATAACGTGTCCTTCCCGAATTTCACGAGGATGGTCTTCGTTACCCGCGCCACTTTGCAGCCTACAGGGGCTGTTTTACCTGGAGTTTGCCGCTATACCGGCGACAAGACGATCAAACAGACGAGGCGCTCCATGGGCATGCTCCAGGCCGGCATCATTCCGGTGACCCCTTTCGAACAGAACTGCACCATTCTGTTCGATCCGGAGACGAAGGAGGGCGTGGTGGTCGATCCGGGCGGTGATGTCGATATCATCCTACAGACGGTGCGCGAGAACGGCATTACTCTGAAGGCCATCTGGCTGACGCACGGCCATATCGATCACGCCGGCGGTGCCGACGAGGTGCGCGAAGCGCTCGGCATCGAGGTGATCGGTCCCCATGAAGACGACCGCTTCCTGCTCGAGGATATCGAAGCCAAGGGCAAGATGTTCAACATCAGCGGCGTGCGCAACGTCACGCCGGACCGCTTTCTGAAGGAGGGGGACAAGGTCTCCTTCGGCGAACATGAGTTCGAGGTTTTCCACTGCCCCGGCCATGCGCCGGGTCACGTCATCTATGTCAACCGGAAGCAGGGTTTCGCCCATCTCGGCGACGTGCTGTTCAATGGCTCGATCGGCAGAACGGATCTGCCCGGCGGCAATCACCAGCAGCTTTTGGAATCGATCCGCGACAAGGTCTTTCCGCTGGGCGATGAGGTAGGTTTCATCTGCGGCCATGGACCTGGAAGCCGCATCGGCGACGAGCGTCGCACCAATCCCTTCCTGCGCGGATTATGAGGAAGGCTCCGCTCGCTTGCTAGCGGCCATCCAGCCGCTTTGCTAACATTTCGAGAGAATATCATCGACAACGCTGGCGAGCGGCGCGGTGGCGTCAATGCTCACGGCGTTCTTCGGAGCATCCTCCTGCGTCGCGTGCAACCGCATGATGACATCTCGCTCGGCAGGGCTACCGCCAAATTCATCTTCCGGCCTGCTGGCAAGGCGGTGCCGCAGCGTGTCCAAATCGACATTCAGAACGAAGATTTTATCGAACAGATCGATAAAGCGATCGAAATTCCGGGAGCCGCCGCAGAAGAAGGAGATCGGGTGGGTTCGATCCGCGGCCAGGGATTTGACCTTGCCGACATCCCAAAGGTGATGTCTGTGCCCGAAGGCCACATCCGCAATGTGCTTCTGCAGGGCATAAGCATCCAGCGGTTCACCCGTTTCCGGATCGCCCTTATAGGCCAACTCCCGGTCACCATGGATCACATGATACCCGCGCCGCTGCAGTTCGGCGGCGACAGCGGTCTTGCCGGTTCCTGAAACACCTTCGATCAAATAGTTCTTGATGCCCATTTGAAAGCGGTGCCTTGGTTCCTGCATTCTCATGCGGGGGTATGGCCGAAATCAATCGGCCGTGCAGAAATGGCGCATGCCGTCATAGCCGACATAGGTGCCGGAGCGGCTGTCGAAGCTTCTATAACGGTCGTAGCAATAACGCATCCACGCCGGCGACCAGGGACGCAGGCCATATGCCGGCGGCGGCGCGTCATAACTGACGTCACGCTCGACATAAACACGGCGCGGCGGTGGACGATAATAATAGGCCGGAGGAGGCGCATCGTAGTCCGGATCGACATAGGCCGGGGCCGGCTCGACGTAGCGCGGCTGGCTGGCAATGGCGGAGCCGACGATCAAGCCGGTTGCAAGCCCCGCAGCGCCGAGCGCCCAACCATCGCGGTTGTGATGGCGCCAATATTCATCGGCGGAAGCAACGCTCATGGAAGTGACTGTCAACGCCGCAGCGACGGCAGACATGACGAGCGTTTTGCCGAGTATGGTCATTGGCCTGTCCTCTAACGAGGCGGGACAAAATCAGTCCCGCTCTTTCATGGAAGGCAAATTATATGGGGCAAACTGAATGCAGACTGAATGACAAAACCCGGCATTGCTGCCGGGCCTCAACTCGAATTTGATAACCGTAGGGTGTCTCAGCCAGCAATCTGCAGATTGACGGCCTTCGGTCCCTTGCCGCGGCGATCCGGTTCCGTGTCGAAGCTTACCTTCTGGTTTTCCGACAATCCTGCCAGACCAGAAGCCTGAACTGCAGAAATGTGTACAAAGATGTCTGCGCCACCCTTGTCCGGTTTGATGAAACCGAAGCCCTTATCGGTATTGAAAAACTTTACAGTGCCAGTCTCGGCCATGCCTCAGGTCCTTTTCTCTCTGCCCACCATCCACACGGGCAGCATTACTTCAGTTGCCCTTGCGGGCGCTTGCAGGCAGTTCTCGAAATTTGAAGGAAAAGGTCCCCGTAACTCGGCATGGACGCGATGCGATGTTTGCCACCCCGCTTCTCGACCAAGCTGACCGGAATATTAGCGTTTCCGGCTCGCAATTCTATTAGGACTTCCCATGCTCTAAAAATGCCCGAACACTGTTGAGAGTGCTGTGTTTAGGGGAAATTGGCAAGCAAAAGTTTTTTAACGCGGCACAACCGGCACAATACAGTAATGCGAACATGTTAAGGCGATTCGCAAAATTTCCCACTTTGAAACAAGTTTCCAAGGGTTTTGCATCGCTCGCGATATAGTTTTGGCAAAATTTCCGCAAATCCGCTGGTCTGAACGGCTGTTTTCGCTCGTTCGAAAAATTTTGGCGAGCCATGCCGCCAAGCCGCTAAAAGCGTGCATTTTCGGCGTTTTTTATGCTGTGGCGCCGCGTCGCCGAGTCAATTCCGGCACCAATTCCACGGCCAGCATCGCCGTAAACATCAAGGCGCAGCCGGCATAGCCAAGCGGGCCGATGGTCTCGCCGAGCAACAAGGCGCCGAGCGAAGCTCCGAACAGTGCTTCCGAAGACAGGAAGATCGCGGCCTGGGGTGCGGTCGTATAACGCTGGCCGATGATCTGCAGCGCAAAAGCCAGGCCGGAGGAAAAGATGCCGACATAGAGGATTTCGCCAAACGCTGCACTTATATCGGCGATGCTGATCGGTTCGACGGCGACCGCGACGGCCAGGGCGAGAACGGCGGTGACCGCAAATTGCGTTGCGGAAATACCAAGTGGCCGGCCGGTTTCGTTGACGGCGGAGCCGGCGAGCGTGATTTGGGCTGCCCAGAAAAGCGCGCAGATGACGGTCAGGAAATCGCCATTGGTCAGGTGCGAGAAGGAGCCGCCCGAGAGCAGGTAGATGCCGCAAAGCGCCATCAAGGCTGCAGGCCAGATGACCCAATGCGGCGAGCGGCGCAGGAAGATAACGGCGATCAGCGGTACGAAGACCACGTAAAGGCCGGTTATGAAACTGGAGTTCGTGACAGTCGTCGTCAGAAGGCCGAGCTGCTGCGTCGCCGCTCCGCCAAAAAGAGCAAGGCCGATCAGCAAAAAGGAGAGCCAGTTGCGAGGCGTCAAGGGCTTCGCAGCCTTCCTGTTTTCCATCCACACGAAGGGCAGGACGACCAGGGTGGCGACGGCGAATCTGAGACCGATGAACCAGAAGGGGCCGATCGCCTTCATCGCTGTCGATTGCGCAACGAAACCGCCGCCCCAGATCGCGGCGGCAAGCAACAACAACAAATTCGCCTGTATGCGAGACATCTGCATCCTGCGGAAAGGGGAGGAAAGAACGAGGCCGACCGTTAGCAGCTGCTTTTGCTTGCGGCAAGGCAGAAAGGCGCAAGAAGCGGAATGCTTCCCGCTAGCTTGCAGCCCTCGAAATCCTCAGGAGCGCACCATCGCTTTCATCCGTCGTTATCAGCAACGCACCATCGGGCGCGACTGTTACGTCGCGCATGCGGCCGAATTTTCCCTCAAACATGCGTTCCTGTTCGGTGATCTTGCCTTTGCCGTCCTGGCTTAGCCGTGAGAGCAGCTCGAACTTCAGCGCCGTGACGAGAAAATCGCCATTCCACTCGGGAAACATCTTACCGCGATAGACGGCAATGGCGCCGGGCGCGATCGAAGGATCCCAATAGAAGCGGGGCTGCTCCATGCCGGCCTTTGCGGTGCCAATGCCGATCTTCGTGCCGGAATAATTGACGCCGTAGGAGATGATTGGCCAGCCGTAATTCTTGCCGGCTTCGGGCGTGTTGATCTCATCGCCGCCCCTGGCGCCATGTTCTGCCGTATAGAGCCTGTTCGCCTGGCTGTCGAAAGTGATGCCCTGCGGGTTACGGTGGCCCTTCGACCAGATTTCAGGCAAAGCCCGCTTGCCGTCTTTGAACGGATTGTTGGCGGGGGTGCTGCCATCGGCTTCTATGTGGATAATGGAGCCGGCGTCGTCGTGAAAGTCCTGGGCGCGATCCTGCCGGCCGCGGTCGCCGAGGCTGATGAAGAGGCTGCCGTCGCGGGCAATTGCGATGCGCGAACCATATTGGATATTGCCGCGCGACAGCTTGTTCATCAGGAAGACGCGCTTCACATCGCTCAGCTGCTTCTCGTCCGGCGATAGTCTGGCGCGAAAGACAGCCGTGCCGCTTCCGCCGTCACCCGCCACGGAGGCGGTGAAATAGAGGGTGCGGTTGCCGGTGAAGTTCGGATCAAGGGCTATATCGAGGAGGCCGCCCTGGCCATGCGCGTAAACTTCGGGCATGCCTGATATAGGGCCTGAGACCTTGCCGTCGCGGATAAGGCGCATGCGGCCGGGCCGCTCGGTCACGAGATAGGCGCCATCCGGCAGCACCTCGACGGCCCAGGGGTGATCAAGCCCCGTCGCGACCGTTTCGACTTTGACGTCAACCTTTTGCGTCTTGAAAGTCTGCACCGGTTCGGCAAGAGCCGATGTTGCCGTGAGCAGAGCGCCGGCCATCAAGGCGATGGAGAACTCCGTTCTGCCTAATCCCGTTCTGGTGCCGCGCATCTTTTCGACCTCCCCATAGGCTCGCTTTTGCAACGTGGGACCGTTCGGCTGCCATTCAAGGCGGATCGCGGAACCGATAACGTCTTTGTGTTCTTGCCTTCGGCGAAAGGACGTTTTTTGGATCTGCCGATCTCGTCTGCAGGCGGAAGCATTTCCCACGCAAGAGGCATCCAGCTGAAGGCGCGAGAAGCCGATGTTGAAGAAGTGTCTGATCCATATAGGAAATTCCCACCGTCTTCAGAGTTTGATTCAGGTGCTTCGCGTGATGATTCAAGTTGAGAGGGGTTGGAGGTGCCGAGCTACGGCCGATCTGACCTTGGCGAAAGGGGCGTGTGGTCTCTTGGGCAGGCTTCTAACCGGATAAAAAAGCTAGCGCGCACGGTGCGGAAAGCCATGAAATAAAGCCACTGTGACGCCTTTGTGCTTGAAACGTCGGTCCATATTCGACATAGAGCTTAGCGCAGAAATCTGGTCCACAGGCTTTCTGCCATTTTCAACCGAATAGGACCGATCACCATGGCCTTTCTTGCCGACGCTCTTTCCCGTGTAAAGCCTTCTGCCACCATCGCCGTTTCCCAGAAAGCGCGCGAGCTGAAAGCAAAAGGACGCGACGTGATCGGCCTCGGCGCCGGTGAGCCCGATTTCGATACGCCCGATAATATCAAGACGGCGGCCATCGACGCGATCAACCGCGGCGAGACGAAGTACACGCCGGTTTCCGGTATTCCGGAACTGCGCAAGGCGATCGCCGCCAAGTTCAAGCGCGAGAACAATCTCGATTATACGTGGGAGCAGACGATCGTCGGCACCGGCGGCAAGCAGATCCTGTTCAACGCCTTCATGGCGACGCTGAACCCGGGCGATGAAGTCATCATCCCGACCCCTTACTGGGTTTCCTACCCGGAAATGGTGGCGCTGTGCGGCGGTACGCCGGTTTTCGTCGCGACGACGCAGGCCAACAGCTTCAAGCTGCAGCCCGCCGATCTTGAAAAGGCGATCACGCCGAAGACCAAGTGGTTCATGTTCAACTCGCCGTCCAACCCGTCGGGCGCCGCCTACACGCATGCCGAACTGAAGGCGCTGACGGACGTGCTGGTCAAGCATCCGCATGTCTGGGTGCTGACCGACGACATGTACGAGCACCTGACCTATGGCGAGTTCAAGTTCGCCACCCCGGTCGAAGTCGAGCCGAGCCTCTATGATCGCACGCTGACGATGAACGGTGTTTCCAAGGCCTATGCCATGACCGGCTGGCGCATCGGCTATGCCGCCGGCCCGCTGCAGCTCATCAAGGCCATGGACATGATCCAGGGCCAGCAGACCTCGGGCGCAACCTCGATCGCGCAGTGGGCTGCCGTCGAAGCGCTGAACGGTCCGCAGGACTTCATTCCGCGCAACAAGAAGATCTTCGAAGGTCGCCGCGATCTCGTAGTCTCGATGCTGAACCAGGCGAAGGGCATTTCCTGCCCGGTTCCGGAAGGCGCCTTCTACGTCTATCCGTCCTGCGCCGGCCTGATCGGCAAGACGGCTCCGACCGGTAAGGTCATCGAGACGGACGAGGATTTCGTGTCCGAGCTGCTGGAATCCGAAGGCGTTGCCGTCGTTCACGGTTCGGCTTTCGGCCTCGGCCCGAACTTCCGCATCTCCTACGCGACCTCGGAAGAGCTGCTTGAGGAAGCTTGCCGCCGCATCCAGCGCTTCTGCGGCGCCTGCAAGTAAGCGGCTAGCGATAGCTTACATGGAAAGCCCGCCAGAGATGGCGGGCTTTTTCGTATCCAGGCTGACGGTTTCGGCTTCATCAAATGATTCAAGCGCTTTGCATTTTGAATCCGCCAATCGACGCAAGTCCTTGAAATCGGAATCAAAGACCGAGCGCCGTCAGCATGATGAAGGTGGCGAAGAGAATGAAATGGGTCATGCCCTCGATGGCGTTGGTTTCGCCATCATTGAGGTTGATGGCTGCGACGATCAGCGTGATCATCACCATGACCGTCTGCACCGGAGACATGGCCATGATGAAGGGCTGGGCGGTATAGAGCGCAATCGCCTCCATGACCGGCACCGTCAGGATGACGGTCGACAGCGAGGCGCCAAGGGCGATGTTGACGGTCGCCTGCATGCGGTTTCTAAGCGCTGCCCGCAGAGCGGTCAGAATTTCCGGCGCTGCCGAGATGGCGGCGACGACTATGGCGGCGATGGCGGGCGGAGCGCCGGTGCCCTTGAGGCCGGTATCCATGAAGGCCGACATGAATTCGGCGAGCGTACCGATCAGGACGACCCCGATCAGGATTGTCACGATCGAAGTCGCCGTGGAGTCCTCTTCACGATGTTCTTCAGCCTCGGTAGTTGCGAGCTTCTTTTCCGTGCGCGGATAGCTATAGCTGAAGAAGTAGCTGTGCCTGCCGACCTGCATGCGCAGGAACAGCGCATAGAGGGCGATCATCGCGACGATGGTGAAGGCCGAATAATAGTGCCATCTCGCATCCGGGATGAATTCCGGCACGATCATCGAAATGCCCATGGCAGTCAGGATCATCACGCCATAGGTCCGGCTGGAATCGTCATTATAGGGCTGTTCACCATGCTTTAGCCCGCCAAGAAGGGCGGCAAGGCCGAGGATGCCGTTGATATCGAGCATGACGGCGGCGTAGATCGTGTCGCGCACCAGCGTCGGCGAACTCTCGCCGCTCATCATGATCGCAAGGATGATGACCTCGACGGCAACGGCGGAAAGGGTGAGGATCATCGTGCCGTAGGGGTCGCCGACCTTGACGGCGAGCGTCTCAGCATGATGGGCGACGCGCATGGAGGCCAGTACAATGGTTGCGATCAATGCCGCGGCTGCGATCATTGATGCGCCCTGGCCCATTTCCAGAATGGAATGCTCGCCGACATAGGCGCCAACGGCAACTATCAATGCCACCAGCAGGTTTCTTTCCTGCTTGAACCACTTTGCTATGAGCACTTTCCCACCTCTGCGCCGATTCACGGTTGCACTCTAAAGCAAGGAGTTCGCACATCAAGCTTGCGGGAAGAGGGCGAAATTTGCAGTTAACGCGGTTTAATGGAATACTGCGCAGATAGGTCTGCCCAACCACAACGCCGCGGCATCCTCGAATCCGTCTCAGATGCACGCGATCCTGCCGGCAACGTCCGGTTTGAAGGTCTTGGCAGATGAGAAGGAGGATCTGAATGGTCAAGGTCGTTTACGAAATCGTGCCGCATGACGGTGGGTGGGCTTATCGCTTCCGTGATGTTTATTCGGAAGCGTTTCCAACACATTCCGAGGCGGTGGAGGCCGCCCGGATCGTGGCGGCGGAACAGCAGATCGGGGGAGACTCAGCCGAAATCAGCTGGCAGGACGAGAGCGGCAAGTGGCATGAGGAATATGCAGACGGCGGTGACCGACCGGAAACGGAAGTCATCGACGGCCAGGTGCATTTCCCACCGATCGATACTGCCCCTGGCGCCTAGCCTTTCGGCTTGTCTGACGCCTTTTCTATGATTGCGTCGACGAAGTGACGCTTTTCGGCGGTGTAACGATCGCCATCATACCGATGGAGCTGGGCCAGCTTCAGTTTCAGCGCTGCATAGGCTGCTGCTTCTGCGGGGTGCTTCCGAAGATAATCGCGAAAGATCACCCGGTGTTCGTGTGTCTGGTTGTTGGGTGGGCAGAGATAAATCCGTTCAGGCGGTGTGCCGTTGCGCCGCATGAAGGCCCAAACATCATCATCATAGCGATTGCCGCGGGGCTCGTAATTTTGCTCCAGAAGAATCCGGGTCGCCGCAGGGACGTCGGCCGCGCTGCGCAGGATGATGTCGATATCGATTAGCGGTTTTGCTGCGATTCCGGGTATGGATGTGCTGCCGATATGTTCGATCGTCATGACATGGGGTGCAAGCAATCCTTCGAGCTTTTCGCGGATGCGTTTGTAATCTTCCAGCCATCGTGGGTCGTATGGCACCAGTTCCACCGCTGTTCCCATGGTCAGGATCCATTCTCCACGTTGTTTTCCTTGATGTAATCAAGCAACCCCATCACCAGCGCATCGAATGTCACGCGACAGCGTGGCGACGTCTTCAGATTTTCGTGCATGACGATCCAGGTGTCGATCTCGACCTTGATCTCCGGCAACAACTGCACGAGGGCTGGATCGCGGCTTGCCAGGGGAATTTGAAGGAAGCCGATGCCGATGCCGGCGCGCAGGGCATTATGCAGAGCAATGCTGTGATCGGAGCGAAAGCTGAAGGAAATGCCTTCGAGCACAGGATAACGCTTCGTCATCATGCGGATATAGGCAGTCTGGCGATCGAAGCCTATGAGCTTGTGCCGACGCAAATCCCCGACGGTTTCGGGCTTGCCGTACCGCTCGATATAGCTGCGATGGGCGAAGAGGCCGAGAGAGATGACGCCGATATGCCGGGCAAGCAGTGCTTCTTGCGCCGGCGCAACCATGCGCACGGCGATATCGGCCTCACGCTGCAGCAGATCCTCCACCGTGTCGGAGGCCGAAAGCTCCACGATCAGATCCGGATATCTTGCCTGCAGCTTGGCAAGGATTGGCGGCAGCACTTCGGCGCCGATGACTTCGCTCGCACTGATGCGCACCGTGCCGCTGACCTTGTCCTTCGAGCCGGAGGCTGCGCGCAGCAGAGCCGCGGCTGTGCTGGCCAAAGTCTCGGCATAGGGTTTCAGAACCATAGCGGCATCGGTGGGCAGCAGCCCCTGTTGCGAACGCGTGAACAGCTCCGCGCCGACCGATTGCTCCAATGCGAGGATGTGACGGCCGACCGTCGGCTGTGTCAGACCGAGCTCGCGCGCCGCAGCCGACAGTGAGCCGTGTTCCAGCACGGCAAGAAAGGTTCGATAGAAATCCCAGCTTGGCTCAGCGACTCCGGTCATACATTTATGTATAGCATCTGCAGATTTTTCGGCAATTTCGTTTATTGAAACCACGAGGCATAGTCAGCCCATCGAAACCGATGGAGATGACGATGAGCGACAACAAGGAAAGTACGAAGACAGCCCTGGTACTCGGCGCGACCGGCGGCATTGGCGGTGCTGTCGCGGGAGGGCTTGCCCTTCGCGGCTGGCGCATCCGGGCGCTGAATCGCAATGCGGCCGAGGCGGCCCGCCGTCAGCCGGAATTCGACTGGTTCCAGGGCGATGCCATGCAGGCGGATGATGTTCTGAAGGCGGCGCAAGGTGCGGATGTCATCGTGCATGCGGTCAACCCGCCCGGCTATCGCAATTGGGGCAAGGTCGTCCTGCCGATGCTCGACAATACCATTGCCGCCGCCAAGGCGGTCGGTGCACGGATCGTGCTGCCAGGTACGGTTTACAATTTCGGTCCCGATGTCTTCCCGATTGTCACGGAAGACAGCGCGCAGCGCCCGAAGACCCGTAAAGGAGCCATCCGCGTGCAGATGGAGCGGCGTCTGAGGGCAGCGGCAGAGCAGGGCGATAGCCCGGTCATCATCGTTCGCGCCGGCGATTTCTTCGGCGGGGCGCGCGCCAACAGCTGGTTTTCTCAAGCCATGGTGACGCCGGGTAAGCTGATCACTTCGATGACCTATCCGGGCAAACGCGGCGTAGGCCATCAATGGGCCTATCTGCCCGATGTCGCCGAAACCATGATCCGGTTGATCGAGAAAGGCGACGGGCTGCCGGCCTTCGCCGTCTATCATATGCGCGGTCATTGGGATGGAGACGGCAGACAGATGATCGAAGCCGTGCAGCGCGTCGTTGGACGCAATGTGAAGGTGAAATCGTTTCCCTGGTGGATAGTACCGCTAGCCTCTCCCTTCGTGACATTCATGCGGGAACTGCGCGAAATGAGCTATCTCTGGGATGTGCCGTTGGAGATGCGGAACGACAGGCTGGTGGCTGCGCTCGGCGACGAGCCGCATACGCCGATCGATCAAGCCGTTCGCAGCAGCCTGGCGTCGATCGGGTGCCTGCAGGCCGCGTAAGCTTGCTCGGGACGAGCCCTTGCCTCGTCAGTCTGACTTATTCATCGATTTCAAACACCGATATGGAAAGCCCTCGCAATCCAGGTTGCGAGGGCTCCTTGCTGATATCAGAATCTGGCTGAAAGGCCCAGATCAGGCCGCTTGGTCCAAGGTCGGATAGTCGTCGTAACCCTTGGCGCCGCCGCCGTAGAGCGTTGTCTGATCCCATTGGGCGAGCGGTGCGTTTTCCTTCAGGCGGCGGACAAGATCCGGATTGGAGATAAACGGCTTGCCGAAGGCAACGACATCGGCCTTGCCGCTGTCGACGGCTTCGATCGCCATCTCGCGGGTATAAGCATTGTTGAGCATCCAGCCTGCCTTGCCGCCTGCTGCCTTATAGGCCGCGTGCAGCGCGTCGTAGTCGAAGGGCAGGAAGTCGCGCTTGCCGCCGGTCTGGCCTTCCACGACATGGATATAGGCAAGGCCGTATTTCGCCAGGCCTTCGACGACCCGGGTGAAGAGCTGCTGGGGAGCTGGGTCGCTGGCATCGCCAGAGGGCGTGACGGGAGAAATGCGGATTGCCGTGCGGCCAGCGCCCACTTCCTTGGAGACCGCATCGACCACTTCGAACAGGAAGCGGGTACGGTTCTCGATCGAGCCGCCATACTGGTCGGTGCGATCGTTGATATCGCCGCGCAGGAACTGGTCGATCAGATAGCCGTTGGCACCATGGATCTCGACGCCGTCGAAACCGGCATCGATGGCGGCGCGGGCGGCCTTGCGATAATCTTCGATGATACCCGGGATTTCCGAGGTTTCGAGTGCACGTGGCTCCGAGACGTCGGTAAAGCCACCGGTGCCGTCGCCGTTGACCAGATAGGTCTTCGAATTTTCAGCGCGCCTGGAGGTCGACGAGACCGGCTTGCCGCCATTCGGCTGCAGGGTGGTATGGGAGATACGGCCGACATGCCACATCTGCACGACGATCTTGCCGCCATTGGCGTGCACGGCGTCCGTCACCTTCTTCCAGCCGTCGAGCGCTTCCTTGCTGTAAAGGCCGGGAACGTTGGCGTAGCCCTGACCTTGATGGGTGATTGCCGTTGCCTCGGTGATGATCAGGCCCGCGGTTGCCCGCTGGGCATAATATTTGACGTTCAGATCGTTCGGCACAGCATTCGGCGAGCGATTGCGCGTCAGGGGCGCCATGACGATGCGGTTGGCGATGGAAATATCGCCGAGCTTCGTCGGTTCGAATAATTTGGTCATGGGGTTAGTCCTTTCTTTTGGGGGAGGGAGAAATCAGGAGGAGGCGGCAGCCAAGGCCGGGGAGCTATGGGTTAAGGCAGCAGCTTTTTGGGGAAGATCGCGGCGGTTGCGAAGGACGTGAGCATGGGTGCGGGGAGAGCAGCCCACATTTTCAGAGTTCCTTCTCCATGGCCGCGAGGAATTCGGCGATTGTTTCCTCGTTGCGCTTGTAGAAAATCCATTGGCCGAGGCGCTTGGTTGTTACCAGGCCGGCGCGATGAAGCGTGCCGAGGTGGGCAGAGACGGTGGACTGAGAGAGACCACAGCGCTCGAACTGACTGGCGCAGACACCAAGCTCCAGCGGGTGTTCCTGCGTCGGAAAATGTGTTTCCGGATCTTTCAGGTGGTTGAGGATTTCCAGCCGGGCCGGATTGGCCAAAGCCTTCAATATCTCGTTCTTGTCCATGGTGTTCACCACCCAATATCGAATAATTACGATTTATGTATCGACGATTTTCGATATATCAAGGGCGACGCCGAATATTATTTTTCGGCAAGGCTGCCGATATGCGTGCTTAGAAATTGGGCAAAAAAAGAGGGCCACCGGTATGAACCAGGGCCCTTATAGGTGTGAAGGTCAAAACCTCCAGAGGGGAACAGCCAATGCGGTGGAACTGGGAGGAAAAGCCACCGTGTGCATCAGCTGTGTGCGTTATGATGTTAATTTGTGCAGTGCGCAATGCTTTTTTGTGCATGGCAGTTATGCATTTGGCGTGTCTGGGACAAAAGAGCAAAAAAAAGGGCCTCCGGAGTGAACCAGGGCCCTATAGGTATGAAGGTCAAAAACCTCCAGAGGGGAACAGCCAATGCGGTGGAACTGGGAGGAAAAGCCACCGTGTGCATCAGCTATGTGCGATATGGTAGTTAAATGTGCAGGCTTCAACTCTCATTTGTGCATATCAGCTATGCATCATATGCGCGGCTCGTATGCTGGTCCTAAAAAGAGTTGGTTATCAGTAACTTACCTTCGTCAGAAATTCCAGTTGCGCGCTTTCGCGACGATAAAATCACGGAAAACCTTGAGCTTGGCCGCATTCTTCATTTCGTCCGGATAGCAGAAATAGGTGTCGAAGGACGGCACGTCTGCATTGATCGCGAGTTGAATGAGGCCTGGGTCGCGACCGACGATATAATCGGGCAGTACTGCGATGCCGATGCCAAGCAGGCAGGCGCGCTTGATCGACGTCTGGCTGTTGATCTGCAGATGCGGAGCGCGCTTGTTGTCGGATGAGCGGCCGGCAATCTCGAGCCAGTTGACATCCAGCAGGTAGTTTGGTGCCGGTTCGCCAAAGCTGATGATGCGATGCTCGTCCAGATCCTCGACCGACTGCGGCTCGCCGTAGCGGTTGATATAGGAGGGGGCGGCATAGACGTGCATGTGCACGGTAAAGAGCTTGCGCTGGATCAGATCCGATTGTTGCGGCTGGCGCAGACGGATGGCGCAATCGGCGTGACGCATGTTCACGTCCAGCTCCTCATTGTCGAGGATGAGCTGGATCGACATGTCAGGATAAAGCTGCAGGAATTCCTGGATCTTGTCGGTGAGCCAGCCCTGGCCGAGGCCAACGGTCGTCGTCACCCGCAGTTTGCCGCTTGGCTTGTCGGTCGTCTCGGTCAATTGCATCTTGACCGTTTCGAGCTTCAGCAAAACGTCGTGAGCGGTGCGATAAAGCAGCTCGCCCTGTTCCGTCAGGATGAGGCCGCGCGCATGGCGGTGGAAGAGTTTTATGCCGACATCCTGCTCAAGAGCGCTGACCTGGCGGCTGATGGCGGATTGGGACAAATGCAACTTGTCCGCCGCATGCGTGAACGAACCCGCTTCGGCAGCCGCGTGAAAGATACGCAGCTTGTCCCAATCCAATGGCATGCCGTTTCCCCTCATCGGCTGCATCACTCCGCAGCCACGGCGACGGGCATGTGCCCAGTCAGATAACGTTCCGCTTCAAGTGCGGCCATGCAGCCCATTCCTGCTGCCGTGATCGCCTGCCGGAACGTATCGTCGGTCACATCACCGGCCGCATAGATGCCTTCGACGTTTGTCGCGGTCGAATCCGGTGCGGTCCAGAGATAACCATTGTCCTTGAGCTTCAATTTGCCCTTGAAGAGCTCGGTCGCCGGCGCATGACCGATGGCAACGAAGACGCCGTCGATCGGCATCTCCGTGATGGCGCCAGTGCGTGTATCGCGCAGGCGCGCGCCCGTGACGGATGGCGGCATCGGCGGCTTGGCCGGCGTGCCGGTGATCTCCGCGACCTCAGTGTTCCAGAGAATTCTAACGTTTTCCTTGGCGAACAGGCGCTCCTGCAGGATCTTTTCCGAACGGAAAGTATCGCGGCGATGCACCACCGTCACCGATTTGGCGATGTTGGAGAGATAGAGTGCTTCCTCGACAGCGCTGTTGCCGCCGCCGACCACGATCACCTCCTTGTTGCGATAGAAGAAGCCGTCACAGGTGGCGCAGGCGGAGACGCCGAAGCCCTGGAAATGCTGTTCGCTCTCGATACCCAGCCATTTCGCCTTGGCGCCTGTGGCAATGATGAGAGTGTCGGCGGTCCAGACCTGGCCGCTGTCGGTATGGGCAACGAAAGGACGCTTGCTGGTATCGACTTCGGTCACGAGGTCGTTGACGATCTCGGCGCCCACATGCTGGGCCTGCTGCAGCATCTGCTCCATCAGCCACGGACCCTGGATCGGATCGGCAAAGCCCGGATAATTCTCGACATCGGTCGTGATCATCAGCTGGCCGCCCTGTTCGAGACCGGCGATCAGAACGGGCTGCAGCATCGCGCGCGCGGCATAAACCGCGGCGGTGTAACCGGCTGGGCCGGAACCGATGATGAGCACCTTCGTGTGGCGGGCAGGCATAGTCAGTCCTTTCAATTCGGCGATTGCGAAACCGCGGCTTCAAGCGCGCAAAACAGGCGATTTCGCGATCCGCGCTTCATTTATGATTGCCTTATGCATTTATTCAAGGGCAGCCTTGCATTACACACAGAGCAAATCTGCTTTGTGTTAGAATCAACTACGCGGGAGAAACTTTCTTGCGTATTTTCCTGCCTTATATAGAAGCTGGCGAGGGGGAATTAAAGAAAGGCAAAAAAAGTGCTTCGCGCTGAGCTCGATGCTATCGATATCAAGATTCTGCGGGAACTCCAGCGGGACGGACGCATGACCAACGTCGAGCTCGCGGACCGGGTCGGCATTTCGGCGCCGCCATGCCTGCGCCGCGTGCGCAAATTGGAAGAGGCCGGCGTCATCGAAGGCTATCACGCCATGCTGAACAGCCCGAAACTGGGTTTCGATCTCGTGGCATTCTGCATGGTCGGCCTGAAGCATCAGTCGGAGGCGAACCTCAAGGCTTTCGCCAGCGCGACTTCCGCGTGGCCGCTTGTTCGGCAGGCATGGATGGTGTCCGGTGACAGCGATTTCCTGCTGCACTGCGTTGCGGAAAATCTTACCCGTTTCCAGGACTTCGTCATCGAAGTTCTGACGGCGAATGAGCATGTCGACACCGTGCGCACTATGCTGACCATCCGGCAAGTCAAGAAACTCGGCCTGGTGGAGCTTTAGGCGAATGGCAGATCGCCCTTGGTATCGGTCGCTGATCAAATCCGGCGTGCGCCTTTTCCTGGGCGGCTCGCGGGCTCATGTGCAGGACTGGTTTCCGGGGCTCAGCATCGTCCGCAGCCAGAATGTCAGCGAGGTGCTTTACCGCGGCGTCAAGGTCGCGAGCCTTGCGGGCATGGACCGTCTGCGCGAACGCTGCGGCGATGCGGTCTACATCGTCGGGTCAGGCCCGTCGATTCGCGATAGCGATCTGAGCGGCCTGGAATTCCGCAGCGCCATTCTTTTGAATGGTGCCATCGGCCTGTCAGGCGACACAATCTCCGAGCCTTTGGCAATTGCAGTCGAGGATGAACGTTTTGTCTGGCGGCATCTCGACATACTGCGCGAGAAGGTGGCTCCCGGTTCGCTTTGCCTGTTTTCCGTGGCGGTGCTGCGTGCGCTCTGCGAGATCGACAAAAGCTGGCTGGCGGACAAGACGATCATCCTGATCGACGATATCCGCAAGCCCTATGGTGCGCGCCGCCGTTCCCTCGACGATCTCAAAAAACTGCAATATGTGCGATTGGATGCTGAGGGTTCGGCAGGTTTTTCGCTTTCGCCTGATCGCGGAGTTTTTCTGGGCGGATCCGTTGCCGTCTCGGCCCTGCAATTCGCTCTCTACTGCGCGAAGCATCAAGTCGGCTTTCTGGGGATCGATATCTCCAATGCCGGCGAGCCCCGCTTTTATGAGACCGCCGGAGATACCGCTTTTTCCGGCATCGCGCGCGCTGAAGCCCGCATCATCGAGCATCTCGTACTTGCACGGCAAATTGCAGTCGAGCGCGGGGTCTCTTTCGTCAACTATTCCGGCGTTTCGGCGTTGCTCAAATATGATTTTGGCTACGACGACAGGTTTGCGTTGAAGCCGCGGGCGTGATCTTTGCCGGAGCCGGCGAGCCTGCTGTGAAATTAGGGTCGATGGAATGAAGCTTATGCGCTGGCTGAAACCCAAGGCGTCCGACGCCAAGAAGCTGTCCATTGATTCGCCCGAGCCAAGGGCAGGGCGCCACGGCATCGCCATCGCCGCCTGTGTGAAAAACGAGGCTCGTTATATCGAGGAATGGGTGCGCTTTCACCAAGCGGTCGGCATTCGTCACTTCTATATCTATGATAATGGATCGACGGATGAGACCTGTTCGCTTCTTCGTAGCCTGCTCTCTGAAGATGCGTTGACGATTGTCCCCTGGGCAGGGCGCATGCGCGATGCGGCGACAGCGGCGGTATTAAACGGCCAGGTCATTACCTTCGCGCATGCCATCCTGAATTTCGGCGGTGACTACCGCTGGATGGCGTTTATCGATGTGGACGAATTCCTCCTACCGAAGGAGGCAGCGACGGTCGAGCAGGCGTTGGAAGCCGTCGGCGATTTCCCGAATGTCTCGCTGCCCTGGCATATGTTTGCGACCAGCGGCCATGAAACGCCGCCGGACGGACTGTTAACGTTGAATTATACGATGCGCGGCGCCGATCCAATGACGACGAAGGAAAACGTCAGCAATTTCAAGTGTATCGTCGATCCATGTGAAGTAACCGAAGTCAGTGTGCACCAGTTCCGGACGCGGGCCTACGGCGATCTGACGGCCAATGACGCGGGCAAGCGGTTTACCCGGCGTGCACGGAAGTCACCCGAGTTCTATTCGAACCGTTTTCTGCAGCTGAACCACTATTATACGAAATCCCGGCAGGAGCTGATGGAGAAGCTGGCGCGGGGTTGGACCTATGACAGCAGTGCGACGAAATATCGGGACAAGGTCCTGTTCATCGTCAAAAGCATCGAGGAAGACATGGTGGAGGATCGTTCGATGATCGATTTCATCGAGCGCAAGCGCATCGATCTCGGCCGCTGATTGATCCGCTCACTTGTTGGCGACGAGCAGCCGCTTGTAGACGTCGCCGATGGCGGTCGCTTCCTTTTCCAGGGCGAATTCGCTGCGCACATGGCGCACGGCATTTTCTCCCTGGCGAAGGGTTTCCTCCGGATTGGCCAGATAGAAGGCGATCGCTCTGGTGAGAGCTTCGCCATCACCCGCCGGCACCACGGCGCCGGTTTCGCTCGGCACGATCATTTCGGCATAGGCGCCTGCATCCGAGGCGACGACGGCGGTGCGGGAAGCCATGGCTTCCAGCGGCGTCAGACCGAAACCCTCGTTGCGGGAAGGCGCGACATAGAGGGTGGCGCGGCGATACCAGGGCTTGATATCGTCGACTTCGCCCATGAAGCGGATGCGATCGGTGAGGCCTGCATCCGCCACCATCTTTTGCAACTGCTCGCCAAAGCCGCGATGCTCTGATGTCACGCGGCCGCAGACGACGGCCGTCCAGTCCGGATAGCGCGGCAACAGCTCGATCATCGCCCTGACGAAGAGATCCGTGCCCTTCTGATGGCGGACGCGGCCGAAGCAGCCGATCAGATAGGTGCCGGGCAGGCCGGTTGCGGCCATGCGGTCATCGGGCTTTTCCGGCGGATGGAAGCTGTTGAGGTCGACGCCGTGCTGGATGACGGTGTGCGGCACTTCGAGAAAACTGCCCGAGCGGGTGCTGGTGGCGATCACGGCATCCATGCGGCGGATCAGCCAGCGCGTATAGCCGGTGTGGCGGCGCTGGGCGGCCGAGGTAAAGACGAGCTTGAGGGGCATGCGCAGAACGGAGCGCAACAGCAAGCCCACCAGCATTTCGTTGTTGCGGCGGGCATGCCAAATGCGGACGCGATAGCGGCGCGGCTTCATCCACAGACCGGGCAGGCGGAGCCAGCCGAGCCTTGGCAGGTTCTCCGGCAGGCCGGGGCCGAGTGTGGCGATATGATAGCCGAGCTCGACCTGCTTGGGGATGAGCTGCACGATCGTGGACGTAACGCCGGAAAGCCGCCGTTTGAAATTCGTTGCTATGATTTCGATCTCGCGGAGATCGCTCGCATGCGCTGTCTCGCGATCGCGCACGGGCGATCAGCCCCAAGTGATGGAGAGAATTTCGTAGCCCTTGGCGCCGCCGGGTGCATTGACCTCGATGGAATCGCCGACTTCCTTGCCGATCAGAGCGCGGGCGATCGGGGAGGAGATGGAGATGCGGCCTGCTTTCACGTCGGCTTCCTGGTCGCCGACGATCTGGTAGATCTTCTCTTCTTCTGTGTCTTCGTCGACGAGCTTGACCTTGGCGCCGAACTTGATCTTCGAGCCGGACATCTTGGTGAGATCGATGACTTCGGCGCGCGCCGTCAGGTCTTCGAGTTCGCTGATGCGGCCTTCATTGTGGCTCTGGGCTTCCTTGGCTGCATGGTACTCGGCATTTTCAGAGAGATCGCCATGGGCGCGCGCTTCTGCAATTGCCTCGATGATTCGCGGGCGCTCCTCCTGCTGACGCCAGCGCAGTTCTTCCTGCAGCTTGACGAACCCGTTCTGCGTCATCGGTACCTTTTCAACCATTTTTCTTGTCCTTCACTCCCTGTGTTGCTCTGCTGCAGACACAAAAGAAAACAGGTCCCGAAGGGGTACTTCGGAACCATCCAGAGCCGTTATTCTCTCACCTATAGCAGATTGCGACAGACGAAAGCCAGAAAATTCGAAGGTTTAGGGAAAGGTCCTGTTGAAGCTCCCTGACCATTCGATCGGCTGGCGGGGTCGCAATGAACGTGAGCCGGCTATCCTGCTCACGCTCCTTATTATCGAATCAGCTGCTTCAGAAATAGCTCTGCAGCGGCTGAACTTCGAGGTTTCCGGCCTTCAGCGCCTTGATCGCCATGGCGGCTGCTTCGGCACCGGCCATGGTGGTGTAATAGGGTACCTTCTGCATCAACGTCGCGCGGCGCAGCGACTTCGAGTCCGAGATCGCCTTGTTGCTGTCGGTGGTGTTGATGACGAGCTGGACCTGACGGTTGCGGATCGCGTCCTCGATATGCGGACGTCCCTCAAGCACCTTATTGATCTTCGTCGCTTCGATGCCGTTTTCGGCTAGATAGCGCTGGGTTCCGCCGGTTGCCAGCACCTTGAAGCCCTGTTCGGCCAGCATGCGGATCGCCGGCAGCACGCGCGGCTTGTCTTCGTCGCGAACCGAGACGAAGACCGTTCCATCACGCGGCAGCTCCACGCCGGCGCCGAGCTGCGACTTGGCGAAGGCCAGCGCGAAATCCGTGTCGAGGCCGATGACTTCGCCGGTCGAGCGCATTTCCGGCCCGAGCAGGGTGTCGACGCCAGGGAAGCGGGCGAAGGGGAAGACTGCTTCCTTGACGGCGATATGCTTCAGCTTGCGCGGATCGGGCTTTTCGCCATAGGCGGCAAAGGTCGCATCCAGCTTTTCGCCGGCCATGACGCGGGCGGCGATCTTGGCGATCGGCGCGCCGATGGTCTTGGCGACGAAGGGCACCGTACGCGAGGCGCGGGGGTTGACTTCGAGCACGTAGACCGTGTCGTCCTTGATGGCGAACTGAACGTTCATCAGGCCGCCGACATTCAGAGCCTTGGCCATGGCTTTCGCCTGGCGCTCCAACTCGTCGATCATCGCAGGAGAGAGCGTGCGAGGCGGCAGCGAGCAGGCGGAGTCACCCGAATGGATGCCGGCCTCTTCGATGTGCTCCATGATGCCGGCAATGTAGACGTCGGTGCCGTCGGAGAGGCAATCGACGTCGACTTCGATGGCGTTCGTCAGATAGCTGTCGAACAGCAGCGGGTTCTTGCCGAGCAGCGTGTTGATCTGGCCGGTCTTGTCGTTCGGATAACGCTGCTTGATGTCTTCCGGCACCAGCTCGGGAACCGTGTCGAGCAGGTAGCTCTGCAGCTGGCCTTCCGAATGGAGGATCTGCATGGCGCGGCCGCCAAGAACGTAGGACGGGCGCACGACCAGCGGGAAGCCGATTTCGGAGGCGACGAGGCGTGCCTGTTCGACGGAGTAGGCAATGCCGTTATTCGGCTGGTTGAGATCAAGCTTCATCAGGAGCTTCTGGAAGCGGTCACGATCTTCGGCAAGGTCGATCGCATCAGGCGCAGTGCCGAGGATCGGGATACCGTTCTTTTCCAGCGCTTCGGCGAGCTTCAGCGGCGTCTGGCCGCCGAACTGAACGATGACGCCGACGACTTCGCCCTTTTCCTGCTCCGCACGCAGGATCTCGATGACATCTTCGGCCGTCAGCGGCTCGAAATAGAGACGATCCGAGGTGTCGTAGTCGGTCGAAACCGTTTCCGGGTTGCAGTTGATCATGATGGCTTCATAACCTGCATCCTTCAGCGCGAAGGCGGCATGGCAGCAGCAATAATCGAACTCGATGCCCTGGCCGATTCGGTTCGGGCCGCCACCGAGGATGACGACCTTCTTGCGGTCGGAAACCTGGGCCTCGGAGCGGGCAGCGCCGACGAAGGGCGTTTCATAGGTCGAGTACATGTAGGCCGTCGGCGAGGCGAATTCGGCGGCGCAGGTATCGATGCGCTTGAAGACCGGGCGCACGTTCAGCGAATTGCGGAATTCCGCCACTTCCTTCGGGCGCTTGCCGGCCAGCGTCGCGAGACGGGCGTCGGAGAAGCCCATGGCCTTCAGCATGCGCAGATTGGCGGCATCCTGCGGCAGGCCGTGCTCACGAATGCGGCTTTCCATGTCGACGATGTTCTTCAGCTGCTCAAGGAACCAGGGGTCGATCTTGCAGCCTTCATGCACCTCTTCGACGCTGAGCCCCAAGCGCAGCGCCTGGGCGACCATGCGCAGGCGATCGGGCGTCGGCGTGCCGATGGCGGCGCGGATGGCGTTGCGGCTGCCTTCGCCTTCCTCTGTGCCGGGGATTTCGATCTCGTCCAGACCTGTGAGGCCAGTTTCGAGGCCGCGCAGCGCCTTCTGCAGCGATTCCGCGAAGGTACGGCCGATCGCCATGACTTCGCCGACCGACTTCATCGCGGTCGTCAGAACCGGGGATGCGCCGGGGAATTTTTCAAAGGCGAAGCGCGGGATCTTGGTGACGACGTAGTCGATCGACGGTTCGAAGGAGGCGGGCGTCGCGCCGCCGGTGATGTCGTTTTCGAGTTCGTCCAGGGTGTAGCCAACGGCGAGCTTGGCTGCGATCTTGGCGATCGGGAAGCCGGTTGCCTTCGAGGCCAGCGCGGAGGAGCGCGACACACGCGGGTTCATCTCGATGACGACCAGGCGGCCGTCCTTCGGATTGACGGCAAACTGTACGTTCGAGCCGCCGGTTTCGACGCCGATCTCGCGCAGAACCGCGATCGAGGCGTTACGCATGATCTGGTATTCTTTGTCCGTCAGCGTCAGAGCGGGAGCGACGGTGATCGAGTCGCCGGTATGAACGCCCATCGGGTCGATGTTCTCGATCGAGCAGATGATGATGCAGTTGTCCGCCGTGTCGCGGACGACTTCCATCTCGAATTCCTTCCAGCCAAGCACCGATTCTTCGATCAGCACCTCCGTGGTCGGCGAGGCATCAAGGCCGCCGCCGACGATTTCGAAGAATTCCGAGCGGTTGTAGGCGATGCCGCCGCCGGTGCCGCCAAGCGTGAAGGACGGACGGATGATGGCGGGCAGGCCGACATGGTCGAGCGCCTGTGCGGCAATTGCCATTGCATGGCTCATATAGCGCTGCTTGCGGTCGCTTTCGCCGAGGTTCCACTGGTTTTCCAGTTCGTCGAGTGCCTTGTCGAGCTCGGTGCCGGTAAGCTGCGCCTTCAGCTTGCTGCGCTCGGCCTCGTGGGTCTTGCGATCGGCGTCCTTGATGTCTGTGGCGTTGGCCAGCATCGAGCGTGGGGTTTCGAGGCCGATGCGGGCCATCGCTTCGCGGAAGAGAGCGCGGTCTTCGGCCATGTCGATGGCGGCGGGCTTCGCGCCGATCATCTCGACATTGTAGCGGTCGAGCACGCCCATGCGCTTCAGCGACAGCGCGGTATTGAGTGCGGTCTGGCCGCCCATCGTTGGCAGCAGCGCGTCAGGGCGCTCCTTGGCGATGATCTTGGCGACGACCTCGGGCGTAATGGGTTCGACATAGGTCGCATCCGCCAGGCCCGGATCGGTCATGATCGTTGCCGGATTTGAGTTGACGAGGATGACGCGGTAGCCTTCCTCTCGGAGTGCTTTACAGGCCTGCGTGCCCGAATAGTCGAATTCGCAAGCCTGTCCGATAACAATCGGTCCTGCACCGATAATGAGGATCGATTTGATATCTTGGCGCTTCGGCATGGGCTCACATCCGTTTTTTCGTTGCGCCAAAAACCGGCCAGGGTGGGAGATCACCGGCCGGGGGCGCTATGGGCAATATTTTCAGGCTAGAAGCGGCTTATAGGCAAATGTAATTGTAAACGGAACCCCATAAATGGCGGAATCGACATGAATTCTGCCGACTTTGTCGCCATTAGCCGAAACGCCGCCGGACATCTTCCGCATAGGAGCGGCTGACGGGCACCTCGACGCCGTCCCGTGCGACGACGAAAAGCTTGCCGTTGTCGCGTTTCAGGCGAGTGATATGATCCGTCGCGATCCAATGCGATCGGTGCAGGCGGATACCTTCTATATTGCCGATTTCCGTGAGTGCGTCGCCGAAACGCAGCAGGATGAGTTCCCGACCGCGTGTCGTCACCACTTCGGTATAATGATCGCGAACGGTGAGCCTTACCAATGCGCCCCGGTTTTCTGGCTTCAAGCGCAAGAGAATCGGCGGCTGCGAAGCCACGGTTCGAATCTCTGCAGGGGCGGTGGGCCTAGCGTTCGCCTCCGTGGCATCCGACCCCTCGGCTGCCACCACTATCTGCCGGTGCATGGTCAGATAGGCGAGAACGCAGAAGAGGACGCAAAGCGGTATGGAGCCGAGCGATTGATGTAGGCTGGCGCTCAGGCTGGGCGCCGTTCCAAAGAACGCGAGATTAACGAGTGCGATTCCGAAGCCAATCGGCAGTGCGGCAACGACGGATCCGATCATTAACCGGGCGAACATGCTGGCTATATGCCTGCGCAGCAGGATTTCGGCGGCGACGGAGAAGACGATCGCGATCGACCAGGCCATGGCGTGTAGGGTAAGCCAGTAACCGAGCCGCGCTCCCGGCATCAGCCGATCAAGGGTGCCGTAGGGGCCGGTCAAGGCAAAGATCAGGACGATCGTGACAAAGGTCGCCCAGAAACGCGGTGAATGCTGAATGATCCGCAATTCGCGAAGCGTGGATTGCAGAAAGGTGTGATCCACGAAGATTTCCCGTTCTTTCGCGCAATTTCGATTGAGAGAACAACACTATCGCGGAAAGGCTCGGCAAACTCAACCGGATACAGATGATGACCCTCGAGCCGCTTCTCGATGCCCCGATCGCGATCCAGATCCATGTCGCGGCGGTTTTCCCGGCCGCCCTGCTCGGCGCCTATCTTCTTGCCAGGCCAAAGGGAACGCCGAGACACCGTCTGCTCGGCAAGATATGGCTGGTCTTGATGGCAATTACGGCGCTGTCGAGCTTCTTCATTCATCAGATCGACATGTTTTACGGCTTCAGCCCGATCCATCTGCTCTCCCTTTTCGTTCTCTTCGGTTGCTGGGGAGCGATCGCCAATGCACGCAAACATGATATCGACGCGCATAAGCGCATCGTCAGAGGCCTTTACTTCGGTGGCATCGTGGGTGCCGGAGCTTTTACCTTTCTTCCGGGGCGGATCATGAACAAGGTGGCCTTCGATGGCGATGAAATGGCGCCGTTTCTGGTCGCGGCGGGTATAGTCATTGCGCTTTTATGGCTGATGTCTAAAGAAATATGGCAGCGCCGCCGTTTAAGCTAATGTTCTGTCGATAGCCAACTGGCTTTGTTACACTTCCTGGATATATAAATACCTCAAGGGACTTTGATTTTAGGCATCGCCAGGAGGTGCACTATGGATTGGAAGGGGCGTCGGCAATCCGACAATATCGAGGACGAACGTGGCTCATCGCCCATGGGTGGCGGGGGTGGCGGCGGCTTCCGGTTCCCGGGCGGAGGGATCGGCGGCGGCGGCTTGAGCTTCCGCACCATTATCGTGCTTATCGTGATCTTCCTGATCCTGAGGGCCATGGGCGTCGATGTCATCGGTCTGCTGCAGCAAAGCGGCATGCTGGAGGGCGGCGGCTCCGGATATCAGCAGAGCACTTCCAACAGTAGTAGCGGCGGGCAGCCGGCCAATGACGAGATGAAGCAGTTCGTCGCGACCGTGCTTGCCGACACGGAAGACACCTGGACCGGCATCTTCAAATCGATGGGCCAGACCTATACGGATCCAAAGCTCGTGCTGTTTTCCGGCAGCTTCCCTTCGGCTTGCGGTCAGGCTTCGGCGGCGACCGGCCCCTTCTATTGCCCGAGCGATCAGAAGGTCTATCTCGACATGGCCTTCTTTCAGCAGATGAAGGATCAGTTCGGCGCATCCGGCGATTTCGCGCAAGCCTATGTGATTGCGCATGAGGTCGGCCATCATGTGCAGGACCTACTCGGAATCCTGCCAAAATTCAATCAGGCCCGCCGCAGCATGAGCGAAGTGGACGCCAACAAGATGTCGGTGCGCATCGAACTGCAGGCCGATTGCTTCGCCGGCATCTGGGGCAAGTTCACCCAGCAGAAGGGCATCCTGCAGGCCGGCGACCTCGAAGAGGCGCTGAATGCGGCGCAGCAGATCGGCGACGACACGCTGCAGAAGCGCACGCAGGGCTACGTCGTTCCCGACAGCTTCAATCACGGCACGTCGGCGCAACGCGTGAAGTGGTTCAAACAGGGCTTCGAATCCGGCAAGCTCTCGGATTGCGATACGCTGAACAATCCGGTCTGATCCTGCTTGCCCGCTCCCGGGATACCGGCGAGCGGGCAAGCCTTTCGGGTTATTTCTCGCTGTCGAGATGCGTCAGCTGCGCTTCGGGGTAGCGGCCACCGGCCGCGGCGTCTTTCGGGATCGCGCGTTCGATCGCGGCCATATCGGCTTGCGACAATTCAACCGAGAGCGCTCCCAGGGCCTCCGTCAGGCGGTCGCGGCGGCGGGCGCCGATGATCGGGGCGATATCCTTGCCCTTGGCTGCGACCCAGGCAATCGCGATCTGCGCGACGGTCGCGCCCTTCGCCTCGGCGATCCGGCGTAAAGCTTCCACCAGTTCCAGGTTCTTTTCGACGTTTCCAACCTGAAAGCGCGGGCTTATCGTGCGGAAGTCGTCCTTTTGGACATTATCCTTCTGCCAGTGGCCGCTGATGAGGCCGCGCGAAAGAACGCCGTAGGCAGTAACGCCGATGCCGAGTTCACGGCAGGTCGGCAGGATCTTGTCTTCGATGCCGCGCGAGATCAGCGAATATTCGATCTGCAGGTCGACGATCGGATGGATGGCAGCAGCGCGGCGGATGGTGTCAGCGCCGACTTCCGACAGGCCGATATGTCTGATGTAGCCCGCCTTGATGAGGTCCGATATCGCGCCAATCTGATCTTCGATCGGCACGTTCGGGTCGAGGCGGGCAGGGCGGTAGATATCGATGTGATCGACGCCGAGGCGCTGCAGCGAATAGGCGACGAAATTGCGGATCGCCGCCGGCCTGGCATCGTAGCCGAGCCATGCTCCGGCGGGATCGCGCAGCGCGCCGAACTTGACGCTCAGCAGGAAATCGTCCCGCTCCACCCCCTTGATCGCTTCGCCGATCAACATCTCATTGTGGCCCATGCCGTAGAAATCACCGGTATCGAGCAGGTTGATCCCAGCATCGAGCGCGGCATGGATGGTGGCGATGCTTTCGGTGCGATCAGACGGCCCATACATGCCAGACATACCCATGCAGCCGAGGCCAAGTGTCGATACCTGCGGTCCGGTTCTTCCCAGTTGATGTTTTTCCATCGTTACTCTCCTTGGTCGAAGGTGCGCTCTCTTTTCCAGAGGCTTCTGTGATGATGTTTTACTCCGCTGCGCTCTGTGCGATAATCCGGGTAAATCGAAACGGGTCGTTTGGAATTTCGCACAATGGATGACTTGCCACTGGCAGACCTGGTTGCCTTTACTGCGGTTGCCCGCGAACGCAGCTTTCGTGAAGCGGCACGCAAGCGCGGCGTTTCCGCCTCGTCATTAAGCGAAGCGGTCCGGCGGCTGGAGGAGCGGCTAACGGTCCGTCTGCTCAATCGCACGACCCGAAGCGTGACGCCGACTGAAGCTGGGGAGCGGCTCATGGAGCGGCTGACGCCCGCCATGAGCGAGATCTCTGTGGCGCTCGACGATATCAACAGCTTTCGTGACAGCGTCGGCGGGACTTTGCGGCTGAATGTGCCGATCGTCGCCGCCATGGTCGTCATGCCCGACATCATCAGCCGCTTTCTGAAGGAGTATCCGGCGATATCAGTCGAAATCGTCGCCGAGGACAGTTTCATCGATGTGGTGGCGGCCGGCTACGATGCCGGGATTCGCTATGACGAGCGGCTGGAAAAGGACATGATCGCCGTACCGATCGGGCCGCGGCAACAGCATTATATCACGGCTGCCGCGCCGGCCTATCTGGCTGCAAACGGCACGCCGCAACATCCGCGCGATATACTCGAGCATCGCTGTATTCGTCATCGCTTCCTGAGCGGATCTGCTTTGCCATGGGAGTTCGAAAGGAAGGGCGAGACGATCTTCATTACGCCACCGATGGTCGTCGCGACGAATTCGATCGACATAGAGCGCAGCGCGGCGGTGGCTGGATTGGGCATCATCAGAACATTCAAGGAATTCCTCGCGCCGCAGATTGCCAGCGGAGAATTGGTGCCGATTTTGGAAGAATGGGACACGGCTTTTTCCGGTCCGTTTCTCTATTATGCCAGCAGACGCCACATGCCGGCACCGCTTAGAGCCTTCGTCGACTTTCTCAATCGAGAACAGCGGCGCGGTCGCGACAGATAGTCGCTTTTGTGCCAAGGATCAAAAAAAGCGTTCGATAAATCAATAGGATTGAAGCGTTCACGTATTGTTTCCGCCAAAATCTTTATGTATGGGGAACGCACCGGTTTTTCGTTCACGTTCTGTCTCTTTCATCGAGGCGGAGCCGCCAGAAGGCATCTCCATGATCGATCAGAAATTCGCCCGTCGAGGCCTGTTCCTCGTCTTCCTTATCCTCTTCCTCGACGTCATCGGTATCGCGATCATCATGCCGGTGATGCCGAAATATCTTGAGGAATTGACGGGTGCCTCGGTCAGCACGGCTGCAACCGAGGGCGGCTGGCTGTTGCTGGCCTATGCCGGCATGCAGTTTCTGTTTTCACCCTTGATCGGCAATCTGAGCGATCGCTATGGCCGTCGGCCGCTGCTATTGGCCTCCGTGCTGACCTTCGCGATCGACAATTTCATCTGTGCGATTGCCGGCTCCTACTGGATGCTGTTTGTCGGCCGCATCCTCGCCGGCATCAGCGGCGCAAGTTTCTCGACCTGCTCCGCCTATATCGCCGATATCAGCAATGACGAGAACCGCGCGAAGAATTTCGGCCTGATCGGCATGGCTTTCGGTGTCGGCTTTGTGCTTGGCCCCGTCATCGGGGGCTTTCTGGGCGAGTTCGGCCCCCGCGTGCCCTTCTATGGCGCGGCGGCTCTCGCGTTCCTGAATTTCGTTGGCGCCTATTTCCTGCTGCCGGAAACGCTCGACGCGAAACACCGCCGGCCCTTCGAGATCACGCGCGCCAATCCGTTCGGCGCGCTGAAGCACATGCGCCGCTACCAAGGTATCGGCTGGGTCTGTGTCGTGATGTTCCTGAACTGGCTGGCGCATGGCGTTTACCCGGCGGTCTGGGCTTTCGTCACCTCCTATCGCTATGACTGGAGCGAGGGGCAGATCGGCTTCTCGCTCGCTGTCTATGGGATCGGTGCCGCCATCGCCATGGGTCTCGTATTGCCACGGCTGGTGCCTGTGCTCGGCGAGTGGAAGACTGCAGTGCTCGGAATGGTGTTTTCCGGTCTCGGCCTGATCGGCTACGCCTTTTCATGGCAAGGTTGGATGGTTTACGCAGTTATTGTCTTGACTGTCATTGAAAATGTCGCGGATGCGCCGCTTCGTTCCATTGCAGCCAGCAAGGTTCCGCCTTCCGCACAAGGCGAATTGCAGGGAGTGCTCGGCAGCCTGACGAGTATAACCGCCATCATTGGGCCGGTGCTGTTTCCGTATCTGTTCCAGTATTATACCGCGCCAACCGCACCCGTCGTTTTTGCTGGTGCGCCCTTCATCATGAGCGCAATCCTGGTGGTCGCCGGCCTTGTCGTGCTCGTGGCGAAGGTCCGCAAGACCGAGCCGAAAGCGGTATCCCAATCGCAGGCAGGCGAAGCGGCCTAAAATATCATCAGATATTTTGATGTTCTGATGAATTCTTTAGCATCATGGGCTTGTTCGCTGGCTTTTTAACCTAGGTTGCGTTAATGCGACGGGCTCGCGCACCCTTGGGTAGGACGGTTTGCGCGATTATAAAGATCGAGTCTTTGCTATGGATATGCCGGCACCTGTGCGCCCTTACGCGCATGACAATGATAATTCGTGGTCTGCACATGTGCGCGCAACGCTTGCGCTGGGCATTCCGCTGATCGGTGCGCAATTGGCGCAGCTCGGCATTAACACCACTGATGTGATGATCGTGGGCCGGCTCGGTGCCGAGCAGCTCGCTGCAATGGTGCTTTCCGCGCAGTTTCTGTTCACGATCCTGGTTTTCGGATCGGGTTTTTCCATCGCGGTCATGCCGCTGGTGGCCCAGGCCTATGGCAGAGGCGACGTTACCTCGGTGCGCCGCGCGCTGCGCATGGGCCTTTGGGTCGTAACGGCCTATTGGCTGTTGGCGCAGCCGGCTTTCTTCTATTCCGAGGAGATTTTGCTCGCGGCGGGGCAGAAGCCCGAAGTCGCGAAATTGGCGAGCGGCTATATCGACATCGGCCACTTCGCCGTGTTGCCGGGGCTGCTCTACAATGTCATCCGGGCGCTGGTGAGCGCCATCGGCCGCGCCGGCATCATCCTCAAAGTGACTATCGCCATGTTGGTGATGAATGCCGTGCTTGCCTATATCCTGGTGCTCGGCCATTTCGGCCTGCCGGCGATGGGCCTGCATGGTGCGGCCATTGTCTCGGTCGCCGTGCAGACCGCCGGTTTGCTCTTCATCGTTGGGTACGTGCAAGCCCATCAAGAAACGCGGCGCTACGAGATATTTGTGCGATTCTGGCGGCCCGACTGGCATGCTTTATGGGATGTCATCCGGCTTGGTTTCCCGATCGGCGTAACGGTTCTGGCTGAGGTCAGCCTATTCACGGCAGCATCGCTGCTGATGGGCCAGATCGGCACCGTCGAGCTTGCTGCGCATGGCATCGCTTTGCAGTGGGCGTCCATCGCCTTCATGATTCCGCTGGGCCTCAGCCAGGCGGCAACGGTGCGCGTCGGTGTCGCCCACGGGCAGGGCGATCACCGCGGTCTCAAGCGTGCGGCCATCGTCGTGCTCGTCGTTTCGTGCTGTATCGCGCTTTGCGGCAGCATTCTGTTTGCAACCGTGCCATCCTGGCTGGCAAGCTGGTTCCTTGACGTCCATTCGGCCGAGGCGCCTGATGTCCTTGCCTTTGCCGCTCCGCTGATCGTCGTGGCCGGCTTCTTCCAGCTTGTCGATGGGCTGCAGGCGATTGCGAGCGGTCTGCTGCGTGGACTGAAGGATGCGCGGGTACCGATGATCCTGGCGCTGATCGCCTATTGGCCGATCGGCTTCTTTCTCGCCTGGCTGCTGGCGTTTCCGCTCGGCTTCGGCGGTATCGGCATCTGGTTCGGCTTCCTGCTCGGCCTTGCTTCAGCAGCGGCGATGCTTTGCGCCCGGTTCTATATTCTCGTGCGGACGCAAAAGGCTGCCGTCGCTTGATAGCGGCAGTCATCTTCGCACCGCGAGACTACTGACAAAAATTGACAGCATGATCGTCTATAACTGTTTCATACCAGAGACGGGAGACGACTATGATGTCCAAGGCAAGCAATTATAGTGGTGCCGCGCTTTTCCCGCGGGAAGACCAGATCAATCAGGGGGCGGCTGTACGCCTCCTGCCACACGCCAACACCTCATCCCGGCGGCAGGAGCCGGAGCAGAAATCCTACTGGTTGGCAGTCGCGAGTGCCGAGCATGTGCGTATCGGGCGCCAGCATGGTTTCATGCAGGTAAATCATGGCAAGCGCGCCCCTTTAATGCGGATCAAGCCGGGCGACGGCATCATCTACTATTCGCCCTCCGTCAAAATGGGCGAAAGGGACGGCTTTCAGAGCTTCACCGCCATCGGCTTTGTCCGTGAAGGCGAGCCCTATCTTGGCGAGATGGGCTGCGGAAACGCCTATCGCAAGGATGTGGATTGGCTGGACGCGCCCGAACAGCCGCTTCGTCCGCTCCTGGGCTGGCTTGATTTCACCCAGGACAAGAATTGGGGTTACAAGCTGAGATTCGGTCTCGTTGAATTCGGGCAATCAGACTTCGAGTTCCTCGAGGAAATCTTGATGAGCGAGCTTGAGGTGGTGAAGCAGCGCCGTCTGCAATCCTGAGTTTCAGCAAGCCTGAACCAATTGAAGACACCTCCCAAGATGACGCACAAAGAGAAAGCCCCGGATTGATCTCAATCCGGGGCTTTTCTCATGCGATTGGGTGGTCGGTTCTATCAGGCGCGTTCGGCGAGGGCCGCTTCGCCCTTCTTCTCGCGCACCAGGTTGATGAAGCGGCGGAAGAGATAGTGGCTGTCCTGTGGGCCGGGCGATGCTTCCGGGTGATGCTGCACGGAGAAGACCGGCTTGCCGGAAACGCGAAGACCGCAATTGCTGCCGTCGAACAGCGAAATATGAGTCTCCTCAACGCCTTCCGGCAGCGACTTCGAGTCGACTGCGAAGCCGTGGTTCATCGAGACGATCTCGACCTTGCCGGTCGTATGGTCCTTGACCGGATGGTTGGCGCCGTGATGGCCCTGATGCATCTTCGCAGTCTTGGCGCCGAGGGCGAGGCCAAGCATCTGATGGCCGAGGCAGATACCGAAGAGCGGGATTTCGGTCTTCAGCAGATCCTTGATGACGGGCACGGCATATTCGCCGGTCGCCGCCGGATCGCCCGGTCCGTTCGAGAGAAAGATGCCATCCGGCTTGAGACCGAGGACGTCATCCGTCGAAGCCGTCGCCGGCAGGACCGTGACCTTGCAATTGAGGCCGGCGAAGAGGCGCAGAATGTTGCGCTTGACGCCGTAATCGAGGCAGACGACATGGTACTTGGCGTCATCGGCGCCGAGTTCGCCATAGCCTTCGTTCCAGACCCAGGGTGTCTGCGACCATTGCGAGGACTGGCCGGAAGAGGCGACCTTGGCGAGATCAAGACCTTCAAGTCCGCTCCACGCCTTGGCATCAGCCTTCAGCTGCTCGATATCGAAGACGCCGTTCGGATCGTGAGCGATCACGCCGTTCGGCATGCCGTTCTCGCGGATCCAGGCGGTCAGTGCGCGCGTGTCGATGCCGCAGAGGCCGATGATGCCGCGCGCCTTCAGCCATTGGTCGAGGTGTTTGGCGGCGCGGTAGTTCGAGGGGTCGGTGATATCGGCCTTGAAGATGACGCCGACGGCGCCGTGGCGGGCGGCCGGCGTCAGGTCTTCGATGTCTTCATCGTTGGTGCCGACATTGCCGATATGGGGGAAGGTGAAGGTGACGATCTGGCCGAGATAGGAGGGGTCGGTCAGGATCTCTTCATAACCCGTGAGCGCCGTGTTGAAGCAGACTTCGGCCTGCACCTTGCCGGTCGCGCCGATACCCTTGCCTTCGATCACGGTGCCATCCGCGAGAACGAGGAGGGCAGTTGGCTTTTCAGTGGTCCATGGGGCTGTGGCGGTCATAGTCGTCATCCCGTTTCCGGCGTCGGGCGCGGCCTTGAAGAGACCGGCGGTTCCGCCATGTTTGTAGCAAGGTGCAGCCGTCGACAGCGGTCGCGGCTTGAGATCTTCCTATCGATCTTATGTGCAGGTGATGGACATAGCTAAACAAGGCGAGCCGGTCAATGCGCGGTTTTGCTTTCCCGTCAAGGAATTCGGGCTCTCGGGTGCAATTGCGTTGATCGACACTGTTGGTTTAAGAGACAGCAACATGACATAAGTGGCCGGGGCGATCGTCGCCGGCCTGCTTCAAGGAGTTAAAGACATGATCCGCGAAACCCTTTCCAACGCCCAGAAAGATGCCATGAAGGCCAAGGACACGGCGAGGCTTTCGACCGTCCGTCTCATCCTCGCAGCCATTAAGGACAAGGACATCGCCAATCGCGGTCTCGGCAAGGAACAGGCGAGCGAAGACGAGATTCTGCAGCTGCTCGCCAAGATGATCAAGCAGCGCGAGGAATCGGTGAAGATCTACATCGAGGGCGGGCGTCCGGAGTTGGCTGACAAGGAGCGCGAGGAAATCGCCGTCATCCAGGGTTTCATGCCGGAGCAGCTTTCCGAAGATAAGGTTCGCGAGATCTGCGTTGCGATTGTCGCGGAACTTGGCGCGCAGGGCCTGAAGGATATGGGCAAGTGCGTGGCCGCCCTGCGCGAGCGCTATGCCGGTCAGATGGATTTTGCCAAGGCTTCGGCTATCTTGAAGGAGCTGCTGAAGTAAAATTCTGTTTCGCGCTCGGCATGCGGATTGGCCGCGTGCCGAGGGTGTTTTGCCAGGCAGCGTCTATGATGGCGAGCTTCCCCGCCTGATAGTTGCAATATTCCTCGACAAAGGCGCTCGAGAGCCAAAGCTGGCTCCGTCCCGGCGATCCCATCCACCCCACGCTTTGCATTTTTATGGCCTTGTTCATGAGTCGCTTTGCGTTTGTTCTGGAGATCAGAAAGCGGTTGCAGATATCGGTAAAGGCCACCGGCCCGATAATCGCTTTTTTAGTCGTGGTGTTGATTGTCCCGATGCGGGAGATCAGATAATCCATGATGATGCCGCCCGAGTTTGCCCAGGTAAACAGGTCGAAGGTTTCTCCCGGATTGCGCAGCTCGTCGCTTTCAATGATGCCAACCGAGATCGTGGGCTGCATAAGGGCAATGAGTTCCGGTTTTTTGCCAAATGAGGCGTTGCGCTTGCCGCCATCCAATCGATCCAGCACGGAAAGATGGATGCTCAGCCATAGCGCAAGCTGCTTTGCGGCCTCTTCCGTCGGCTGCATCGGCCGAGCGCGCCGATCATTGGCTATGGGCAGGTAGCGCAGAAAATCGAGAGCAAGCATCTCCTGAATAAAGCTAAGCGCAGTGTTGTGGCTGGCGATTTCATGCTCGACAATATAGTTGGCGAAACGATTGGCATGGATGCCGGGCGGTTCCCCGTCAATGCCGCCACAATAGAGGGCGAAGCCGGCAAGCGCCATCAGCCAGCGCTGCTGTGAAGCAAAGACGGAGCATACGTGCTGATTCCGATCATAAGTTGATAAAATCTCTCGTGTATAATCGAGGATTTCTGGGAAAAAATTCGGGTTTTGTGTAAGTTCCTTTGTAGACAAAGACATGCAATCGTCTCCGATCAACTGAACTAAGTTTCAAATTGTCTGACGAGATAATTAATAAGATCGCATATACGTAGATAATAAAGGATATCGATCGACAGCCTTGCGTCAAGATACTCGCGGCGAGGAACCAAAGATGTTCCGCAGCATGTGCGGGATGCTCGCGCCGTCGTGAATTGGAGATGGCCCAAAATTAGAGAAGGCAGGAGCTGGGGGAGCTCCTGCCTTCTTGCGCTTTGCTGACATTTGATGACGCAGGGTGGGGCCCAAAAATCAAACGTCTTTTGCAAAGGCACTCAGGTGGGGCGGCGCCGGGGGTAGGGATGGTGCCCCACCTGAGTATCTGCTGAACTTATCGGAGAATCCTGATCTGCTGGGGCAAAGCCAATGCCTGCGGCGGCAGTTCGGACATTTGAATCTTTACGCCTGCTGAAAGGGCAGGGACCTTCATATCCGCCGGCAGCTGATAACCTGCACCGGCATAGAGCACGTTCTTGTCGCTGGCGCTGCCGGTCATTGTGGCCGAGCTATAAGTAGCTGTGGCAAAGATGGCTGCTGCTGCCAAGGGTACGATAAGAACGCGCATTTTTCTCTCCTAAACTGAAAGCCCGTACCTGGTGGCCTTCGGTTCGTCAGGGCGTCTCGGCATGTCGCGTCGCGAAGAAGTCCTTCGCCGGCTTGTCTCGCCCTGTGAGAAAGACGCTATTGCGACGCACACCAACAATCAAATTACAAAAAAATAATGTTTGGCTTACGAACCATGCCGCAAATGTGCCCTCAAGGAGTGTCGCCCGGGCGCGATTGCTTTGCAGCCATTGATTGTTCATGGTGTCGCCCTTGTTCGCATTTGTCGACTATAGGCTGTGCAAGCCTTTGCTTTTCCGCAGATTTTTGCGGACGAAATAGTTACTCCCATGGACATAATCCTACCAGTTCCGGTCACGGTGAAGCGATTTTTGGGCGTTTCGGGCCTGTCAAACGCGGCCGTGGATTTCGAGGCGAATGCGAATAAATGTGCCGCCGTGTTCACGGAGTTGTGATCGAGGGGCGAAAATGCAATCGCCGGCAAAGGGCTGTGAATAGCGTGGGAGGCGGCCGGGTGGTCGTGGCAATGCCCCGTATTCCTGTTTATATGAAGCGAGCCAGAGGTAGCCATGCGATTTTCCAATACGTTTCTCGATGAGATTCGCGACCGCGTCTTGATTTCAGACGTGATCGGTCGTCGTGTGACGTGGGATCGGCGCAAGACCAATGTGCCGCGCGGCGATTACTGGGCCTGCTGCCCCTTTCATGGCGAGAAATCGCCGAGCTTCCACTGTGAGGATCGCAAAGGGCGCTATCACTGCTTCGGCTGTGGCGTTACAGGCGACCATTTCCGCTTTCTTACCGAATTGGAGGGCTTGAGCTTTCCAGAGGCCGTGCAGCAGATCGCCGACATGGCAGGCGTCCCGATGCCCGTTGCCGATCCGATGGAGGCGAAGCGCGAGAAGGAGCGCACGTCGCTGCTCGACGTTATGGAAATGGCGACCCAGTTTTTCCAAGACCAGTTGCAGACAGCCAATGGAGCGCGGGCAAGGGCCTATTTGCGCGATCGCGGCCTCAGTGGCCGCACGATCGAGACCTTCCGTTTGGGGTATTCGCCCGATAGCCGCAACGCCCTGAAAGAGCATCTTGCCAGCAAGGGTGTGCTGAAGGAGCAGATGGAGGCCTGTGGCCTCGTCGTGCATGAGAACGTGCCGGTCTCCTATGACCGCTTCCGCGACCGCATCATGTTTCCGATCCTGTCCTCGCGCGAGAAGGTGATTGCCTTTGGTGGCCGCGCCATGTCGCCGGATGCGCCGGCGAAATACCTGAATTCCAACGAGACCGAGCTCTTCCACAAGGGCAATGTGCTCTACAATTTCACCCGCGCCCGCCGCGCTTCGCAGGGCGCCGATGGCGCCGGGACCATTATCGCGGTCGAAGGTTATATGGATGTCATCGCGCTGCATCAAGCCGGCGTCGAGAATGCCGTTGCGCCGCTCGGCACAGCTCTGACGGAGAGCCAGCTCGATCTCCTCTGGAAGATGACGCCGGAGCCGGTGCTCTGCTTCGATGGCGATGGCGCCGGCATCCGCGCGGCCAATCGTGCCGCCGATCTGGCGCTGCCTCATATCAAACCGAACCGCACCGTACGCTTTGCCTTGCTGCCCGATGGCAAGGACCCTGACGATCTCGTGCGGCAGGATGGGCGCGCGCCGTTCGACAAGGTGCTGGCGCAGGCGAAGCCTCTTGCCGACCTCATCTGGACGAGGGAGGCCGGCAGCGGCACCTTCGAGACGCCGGAGGCGCGGGCGGAGCTGGAAGCGCGGTTGCGGCGCATCGTGTCTGTCATCGGCGACGAAGATGTGCGGCGCCATTATCAGCAAAATATGCGCGAGCGGCTGAACGGGCTGTTCCAGCCGCAGTTCCAGCGGGGCGGCCAGCAGGGGCGTGGTTTTTCCCGTGACGGTAATAGCCGCAACTTTGCAGGTCGTGGCGGACAGGCACGTACCGGGGCTGCGGTGGCGACGACCGCATCCGATCGCTTGCAGCGTTCGGCCATGATCAAGGGACATCAGGATATTCCGAGCCTTCGCGAAAGCGTGCTCGCTTTGACCATCGTCAACCATCCGGCACTGCTACAGGACGAATATGACGAGATCGCCGCGATCGATTATGACAGCCGCGAACTGCAGCGGCTCTGGTCCGCGGTCCTTGGGGCGGCTGCAACTCTGGTTGGGCCTCAGCTCGTGCGCGAGCGATTGCTCGAGCAACTGGAAGAACAGGATTTCGGCGCCCTGCTGAAAAGCTTGGAACAACAGATTCGCAATGCCCGCCTGTGGACTGCCACCGAGGCCGCCGCCATGGAGGATGCGCGCGAGGGCTATCGCCAGGCACTTGCGCTCCACAAGCGCTCGAAAGCATTGCGCTGGCACAAGATCGAGCTGGAAGGCGCTATTGCCGAGGCGACGGAAGAAGGCGACGGTGAAGCGATCGAGCCGTTGATTCGCGCCTTGCAGGAAGTACAGCTCGAGGCGCTGCGTCTGGAAAATCAGGAAGCGATCATCGATGGCTTCGGTGTGCTCTCCGGTCGCGTCAAAGGTGCCGCTGGAAAATAGGGAATAGATGCCTCAGCCTGAACGACAAGAGCCGCGATTTTCCGTAGACGACGCATTGTTTGGTGAGGGCACACATGTGCCGGCGCCGCTCGATGTGCTGAAACGTGTCTATGGATATTCCGCCTTTCGCGGCAAGCAGCAGCAGGTGATCGAGCATGTCGTCTCCGGCGGCGACGCGGTCGTGCTGTTTCCGACCGGTGCCGGCAAGTCGCTGTGTTTCCAGATTCCCGCGCTTTGCCGCGATGGTATCGGCATCGTCGTCTCGCCGCTGATCGCGCTGATGCGGGATCAGGTGGAGGCCATGAAACAGCTCGGCATCCGGGCTGCCGCCTTGAATTCGTCCCTGTCGCGCGAGGAGGCGAGCGATGTCTATCGCGCCATTTCCGCAGGCAAGCTCGATCTGCTCTATGTGACGCCGGAACGCATCGCGACGGAAGGCTTCTGCCAGATGCTCGGGCGGGCGAAGATCGCGCTTTTCGCGATCGACGAGGCGCATTGCGTCTCCCAATGGGGCCATGACTTCCGACCGGAATACCGCGATCTCGGCAGGCTTGCGGAGCTTTTTCCCGGCGTGCCGCGCATCGCGCTGACGGCAACGGCCGATCCGCATACGCGAGACGACATTATCGAACGATTGGCGCTTGACGATGCCAAGGTCTTCACTACGAGCTTCGATCGTCCGAACATTACCTATGAGATTGTCGAGCGCGATCAGCCGCGACAGCAATTGCTGCGATTTCTCGAAGGTCATCGCGGTGACAGCGGTATCGTCTATTGTCTCTCGCGTGCCAAGGTCGAGGATACGGCAGAGTGGCTGAACGGGCAGGGCATCCGCGCGCTTCCCTATCATGCCGGCATGGATCGAGCGCTTCGCGATGCCAATCAGGATGCCTTCTTGAAAGAGGAAGACCTGTGCCTCGTGGCGACGGTTGCCTTCGGTATGGGCATCGACAAGCCGAATGTGCGCTATGTCGCCCATCTCGATCTGCCGGGATCAGTGGAGGCCTATTACCAGGAAACTGGCCGCGCCGGGCGTGATGGGCTGCCCTCCAATGTCTGGATGGCCTATGGCATGGCCGATGTCATCCAGCGCGGGCGGATGATCGACGAAGGCGGCGCGTCCGAGGAGATAAAGCGCGTCGAGCGGGCAAAGCTCAATGCGCTGCTTGCGATCTGCGAGACGGCCGGCTGCCGGCGGCAGTCGATCCTTTCGCATTTCGGAGAGGCACATGGCGGCGGTTGCGGCAATTGCGATACCTGCCTGAAGCCTGTGGAGACCTGGGACGGGACGGAAGCGGCCATCAAGGCGCTTGCCGCCGTCTATCGGACCGGCGAGCGTTTCGGCACCGGCCATGTCATCGATGTGCTGATGGGAACGGTCAATGAGAAGACCGAGCGTTTCGGCCACATCGATATGCCGGTTTTCGGCGCAGGTAAGGATATTCCCTCTCGCACCTGGCAATCGATCTTCCGGCAATTATTGGCGAACGGCTTTATCAGCATCGACCACACGGCCTTCGGTGCCATGAAGCTCCAGGAACAGGCGAGGGCCGTCTTCAAGCGCGAGCGGCAGGTGTTTTTCCGCAAGGATCGGCCCGAAACGGGCCGTCGCGGCAAGAAGGCGGGACGACCGGAGAAGCAGGCACACGGGCTTTCCGGCGAGGCACAGGCACTGTTCGATGCGCTGCGGGCCGAGCGCACCCGGATCGCCAAGGAGTTGGGCGTGCCGCCTTACGTCGTTTTTCCGGATACGACGCTGATCGCCTTTGCGACAGAGCGGCCCAGGAATCACCGAGATCTTCTGGGGATATCGGGGGTTGGGCAATCGAAGCTGGACCGCTATGGAGACGCGTTCCTTGCCGTGATTTCGGAGTTCGCCAATCGCTGACGTGTTGATGCCATTATCGAAGCCCGGCGGCCGAAACGCTACATGCGCACCGTCATTCCGCCATCGACGGTCAGGACGTGGCCGTTAACGAAAGAAGCGGCGTCGCTGGCGAGGAAAAGTGCTGCGCCCGCAATCTCGTCGGGACGTCCCCAGCGCTGAACGGGGATGCGCTGACGCACGATAGGGATCAGGTCTTCGTTAGCGACCATCGCCGCATTGGTTTCCGTTGAGAACCAGCCTGGCGCGATGGCGTTGCTTGTGATGCCGTGAGGGCCAAATTCCACAGCCATGCTGCGCATTAGGCCTGTCAGACCCTGCTTGGCGGCGGGATAGACGCAGTCACCCGGCATGACGACCTGTCCGCTGATCGAAGTGACCGAGATCAGCCGCCCGTGATTATTTCGTTTCATCAGGCGCGCCGCATCGCGGGAGAGCATGATCGAGGCGGCGAGATCCGTGTTGAGCAGGGCGAGGATCGCCTCGTCGTCGAAGTCGGCCAGTGGGCGCCTGTCGCGGGCACCGACGTTGTTGATTAGTATGTCGAGCCGGCCGTGATTTTTCTCGATGTTGTTTATTGCTGCGTGCTGAGCGTCGCGATCGGAAATGTCGAAGGCGGCGGCTTCCGCCGAGCCGTCTCTTGCTCGGATCGCTTCCACGGCTACATTGAGTGTGGCTGCAGTTCGTCCGTTGAGGATGACGTGAGCGCCGGCATCGGCGAGCGCCTGTGCCATCTCAAATCCCAGGCCACGTCCGCCGCCGGTAATGAGGGCAACCTGTCCTGCGAGGGAGAATCTGTGGAATATGCTCATGGTTCTCCCTTATTGTCAGACCAACGCCAATCTGCTGCAAAATATTGGACTGAGTCAAGTAATTTTTGAGATGAAGTCACCTCGGGCTCGACCAGGAAGTTGCGTACATCCGCCCTGTTTTGCCAGATACTGTCGAAACTGCGCTCTGTCGCGCTGACGTCACCGGGTTGCGCATTTTTGCCGTTGCTGGATGCAGCAAGTGGCCGGATCCTATGTTATTCCTTGATTAATTAGGCCCTTTGACCAGCATCGGAATGCGACCATGACTTCTGCGTTCATCTCCCACCTGCGCAACGAACTTTCCGGCCTGAAAGAAGCCGGCCTCTATAAGGCCGAGCGCGTCATCACCTCCAAGCAGGCTGGCGAAATCGCCGTGCTGGGTGGCGCGCGCGTCCTCAATTTCTGTGCCAACAACTATCTCGGCCTCGCCGACAACGAGGAGCTTGCCGAGGCCGCGAAGAAAGCGCTCGATCGCTATGGCTACGGCATGGCTTCGGTGCGCTTTATCTGCGGCACGCAGGAGGAGCACAAGCAACTCGAGGCGCGGATTTCGGCTTTCCTCGGCATGGAGGCGACGATCCTCTATTCCTCCTGCTTCGATGCCAATGGCGGGTTGTTCGAGACGCTGCTGTCGGAAGAGGATGCCATCATCTCGGACGCCCTTAATCATGCCTCCATCATCGATGGTGTGCGGCTCTCCAAGGCAAAGCGCTTCCGCTATGCCAACAACGACATGGCGGCCCTGGAAGAAGAATTGAAGAAGGCCGAAGGCAGCCGCTTCAAGCTGATCGCGACGGACGGCGTCTTCTCGATGGACGGCATCATCGCCAACCTCGGCGGCGTCTGCGATCTGGCGGAAAAATACGGCGCGATGGTCATGGTCGATGACAGCCATGCCGTCGGCTTCGTCGGCGAGCATGGCCGGGGATCGGCCGAATATTGCGGCGTCGAAGGCCGTATCGACATCATCACCGGCACGCTCGGCAAGGCACTAGGCGGTGCCTCGGGTGGCTATACTTCGGCGAGAGGCGAGATCGTCGAATGGCTTCGGCAGCGCTCGCGCCCGTATCTCTTCTCGAACACCTTGGCGCCGGTTATCGCGGCTGCCTCCTTGAAGGTCTTCGATCTGATCGAGAACGGCGCCAACCTGCGTACACGCCTTCAAGGCAATGCCGAACTCTTCCGCCGTGAGATGACCAAGCTCGGCTTCACGCTTGCCGGCGCCGATCACCCCATCATTCCCGTCATGCTCGGGGATGCAAAACTCGCGCAGGACATGGCGGCGCTGATGCTGAAGAAGGGCGTCTACGTCATCGGCTTTTCCTTCCCCGTGGTGCCGAAGGGGCAGGCGCGGATCCGCACGCAGATGTCGGCTGCCCACTCGAAGGCCGATGTCGAAAAGGCGATTGCAGCCTTTGCCGAAGCCGGAAAAGAACTCGGAATCATTTGAATTGGTTGGAGAGAGCCGATCATGTCGAACATGATGAAAGCGTTGGTCAAATCCAGGCCGGAAGTCGGGCTGTGGATGGAACATGTGCCGGTTCCGGAGGTCGGGCCGAACGATGTCCTCATTAGGGTCAGGAAGTCGGCGATCTGCGGTACGGATGTCCATATTTGGAACTGGGATCAATGGGCGCAAAAAACCATCCCCGTACCGATGGTGGTTGGCCACGAATTCTGCGGCGAGATCGCCGAGATCGGTTCGGCCGTGACGAAATATCATGTCGGCGAGCGCGTCTCAGGCGAAGGCCACATCGTCTGCGGCAAGTGTCGCAACTGCCGGGCGGGCAGGGGCCATCTCTGCCGCAACACGCTCGGCGTCGGCGTCAACCGCCCCGGCTCGTTCGGCGAGTTCGTCTGCATTCCCGAATCCAATGTCGTGCCGATCCCCGATGATATCCCGGACGAGATTGCCGCGATCTTCGACCCCTTCGGCAATGCCGTGCATACGGCGCTTTCCTTCGATCTGGTCGGTGAAGACGTACTGGTGACCGGCGCGGGACCGATCGGCATCATGGGTGCGATGGTCGCCAAGCGCTCGGGCGCCCGCAAGGTCGTCATCACCGATATCAATCCCACTCGGCTGGCGCTTGCCCGCAAGGTCGGCATCGATCATGTCGTCGATGCTTCCAAGGAGAACCTTGCCGATGTGATGAAGTCCATTGGCATGACCGAGGGTTTCGATGTCGGGCTGGAAATGTCAGGCGCGGCTCCCGCCTTTCGCGACATGATCGATAAGATGAACAATGGCGGCAAGATCGCCATTCTCGGCATCGCACCGGCCGGCTTCGAGATCGACTGGAACAAGGTCATCTTCAAGATGCTGAACCTGAAGGGTATCTATGGCCGTGAGATGTTCGAGACCTGGTACAAGATGATCGCCTTCGTGCAAGGCGGTCTCGATGTATCGCCCCTCATCACCCATCGTATCGGCATCGATGATTTCCGCGATGGCTTCGAAGCAATGCGTTCAGGCAATTCCGGCAAGGTCGTAATGGACTGGAATTGATGCCATTCGGCCACACTCTCAGTCTCGGTAATACCTGCCGATGCTGGAAATGTGAGGCTTTGCTCAGGATGCTCTTGTCATCGCGCGGGGACTTCCTAAATACGAGAAACAATAAATTGCTGCGTGCGGAGCCTGTGGATAAGGCTTTTTCGCGCATTTAACGGGCTTTTTTGCTGGAAAAGCTTGACGAGAACTAAAATTCTGGGAATCACCGTTTAACTTCGGAAAGAACGGTAAACTGGATCAAGCGGATCACCTAATACCATGGCCGGAAATCCAAACGCAATCCAGCTTTGCAATCCGGTGGCGGTGATCGTGGTTAATCGGGCATTAAAGGTCATTCCGTTAGGTGTTCGTCGGTGAGTCGCAGCTGGTGCAGGGCGCGCCAGCCAGTGTGATTGTTTCACCGCGTGAAAGTTTGCAGCGTCAGGGAAAGCGACGATATAAAAATGGCAACAAAGGTCAAAGAGAACGAAGAAGCTGAAGTCGAGCGCGACGGCACCTCCGACGGCCCCCTTCTCGATCTTTCCGACGACGCGGTCAAGAAGATGATCAAGGCCGCGAAGAAGCGCGGCTACGTGACGATGGACGAGCTCAATGCCGTTCTGCCGTCCGAGGAAGTGACGTCCGAACAGATCGAAGACACGATGGCCATGCTTTCGGACATGGGCATCAACGTCATTGAAGACGAAGATGTCGAAGAGGCTGGCGCTGCGGCCAGCGACGACGACGACGCCGGCGGCGACGATGAAAGTGAAGGCGGCGAACTGGCCCCTTCCACCGGTTCCGCGCTTGCGACCGCGAAGAAGAAAGAGCCGACCGACCGTACGGACGACCCGGTGCGCATGTATCTGCGCGAGATGGGTTCCGTTGAGCTTCTATCGCGTGAAGGCGAAATCGCGATTGCCAAGCGCATCGAGGCCGGCCGCGAAACCATGATCGGCGGCCTCTGTGAGAGCCCGTTGACGTTCCAGGCGCTGATTATCTGGCGCGACGAACTCAACGAAGGCACGACGCTGCTGCGCGAGATCATCGATCTTGAAACCACCTATTCCGGTCCCGAGGCCAAGGCTGCACCGCAGTTCCAGAGCCCTGAGAAGATCGAGGCTGACCGCAAGGCAGCCGAAGAGAAGGAAAAGGCACGCCGCGGCCGCTCTCCTTCCGGTGACGACGACATCACCAATGTCGGCGGCGAAGGCCTGCCGATCGAGGAAGAGGAGGAGGACGAGGACGAATCCAACCTCTCTCTCGCCGCGATGGAAGCCGAGCTTCGCCCCCAGGTGATGACGACGCTCGACATCATCGCCGAAACCTACAAGAAGCTGCGCAAGCTGCAGGACCAGCAGGTCGAGCAGCGCCTGTCGGCTTCCGGTACGCTCTCTTCGGCGCAGGAGCGCCGCTATAAGGAACTCAAGGATGAGCTGGTCAAGTCGGTCAAGTCTCTGTCGCTGAACCAGAACCGCATCGACGCCCTCGTCGAGCAGCTCTATGACATCAACAAGCGCCTCGTTCAGAACGAAGGCCGCTTGCTGCGTCTGGCCGAATCCTATGGCGTCAAACGTGACAGCTTCCTGGAACAGTATCAGGGTGCCGAACTCGATCCGAACTGGATGAAGTCCATCGGCAATCTGGCTGCGCGCGGCTGGAAGGAGTTTGCCAAGAGCGAAAATACGACGATCCGCGACATTCGCCAGGAAATTCAGAACCTTGCGACCGAAACCGGTATCTCGATCTCGGAATTCCGCCGTATCGTTCACATGGTTCAGAAGGGCGAGCGCGAAGCGCGTATCGCCAAGAAGGAAATGGTCGAAGCCAACCTGCGCCTCGTCATTTCCATTGCCAAGAAGTACACCAACCGCGGCCTGCAGTTCCTCGACCTCATTCAGGAAGGCAATATCGGCCTGATGAAGGCGGTCGATAAGTTCGAATATCGCCGCGGCTACAAGTTCTCGACCTACGCCACCTGGTGGATTCGTCAGGCGATCACCCGTTCGATCGCGGACCAGGCGCGCACCATCCGTATTCCGGTGCACATGATCGAAACGATCAACAAGATCGTTCGCACGTCGCGCCAGATGTTGCACGAAATCGGCCGCGAGCCGACGCCGGAAGAACTGGCCGAAAAGCTCGCCATGCCGCTCGAAAAGGTGCGCAAGGTGCTGAAGATCGCCAAGGAGCCGATTTCGCTCGAAACCCCGGTGGGCGACGAAGAAGATTCGCATCTCGGCGATTTCATCGAGGACAAGAATGCGCTTCTGCCGATCGACGCCGCCATCCAGGCGAACCTGCGCGAAACGACGACCCGCGTTCTGGCATCGCTGACGCCGCGCGAAGAGCGCGTGCTGCGCATGCGCTTCGGCATCGGCATGAACACCGATCATACCCTCGAAGAAGTCGGTCAGCAGTTCTCGGTGACGCGCGAACGTATCCGTCAGATCGAAGCGAAGGCGCTGCGCAAGCTCAAGCATCCGAGCCGCAGCCGCAAGCTCAGAAGCTTCCTCGACAGCTGAGTTGCATCGGCAGCTTATGAAATCAGGCCCGGTTCGTGAAAGCGAGCCGGGCTTTTTATTGACGATATCGGGATCGAAGGGGTGATCATGGCGAGCAAACCGCAATTCATGGAAACAGCCATCCCAATCCGGCTCCGCGATGCGTTGGCTGGATATGAATGGCGGCAGGATGCGCTTGGCCGCTCCTCGGCCCATGTTTTCCGGCTCGAGGCCGATGGGCGTGCGCCAGTCTACCTCAAGACCGAGCTGGCCGATCCCCTGGGCGAGCTGGCCGGCGAGGTTGCGAGGCTGCGATGGCTCGCCTCGCAGGGTTTTGCCTGCCCGGACATCATTGCCCATGAGAAGGACGGCGAACGCGAATGGCTTTTGATGGGTGTGCTCTTCCCGGCAGCGATCTCGTCAGCGCCGAGTGGTTACAGCCGCTCGAGCGGGTGCTGCTTTTGGCGGATGCGTTGCGGCAATTGCATGCCACCGATATCGCCGCTTGTCCCTTCGATCATCGGCTGGAGAACAGAATCGGCACGGCAAAGGTGCGCTTGCTTGCCGGCCGCGTCGATGAGGACGACTTTGACGAGACCCGGCTGGGAAGGGCGGCAAAGGATCTTTTTCGCGAGCTCGTGGAGACGAGGCCGCTCACAGAGGATCTAGTCGTCACCCATGGAGATGCCTGCCTTCCGAATTTCATGGCCGACGGCCCGAAGTTCAGCGGCTATATCGATTGCGGCCGCCTCGGCATTGCCGATCGCCATCAGGATATCGCACTTGCCTGCGGTAGCATCGAGCACAATTTCGGAAAGGAATTGGTTGCGGAGTTTTTGAAAGCCTATGGCGATTTTGAACGGCAAGCAGAAAAGATGGCATATTATCAGCTACTGGATGAGTTCTTCTGACTGGGAATGCGACCGTCTGGGCGATGCGCGATCACGGAGGTTTGTTTTTGCGCCATTGCGGATCGCGCGGAGGCCTGACAAGTTCGATTTCGACCGATGCCTCTTTCGCGGTCCGTGGCCGGATACCATATGTCAGCGACCGGAAAGTCTTCTGATCTGTTTGCCGATAAGGATCGAATGAATCGATGCATTGTTTTCGCCTGATTGCTTTCTCGTCGCGAGCCATCCGCTGAACGATGGAAAAGGTCGCGGAAAAACGGGATAGGGAAATAAGGCCGGGCTTTGCCCTGTCGATCCTTTTACACGTCCTGTTTGTCGCGATTTTTTTGCTGCCGCTATTTCCCGCGCCACCCGAGGCGAAGCCCGAGCAGAGCGTCAATGTCGAGCTGGTACCGCAGCAGGAAGAAAAGCAGGAACTCGCGACAAAGGCGAATGAGAAGCCCGATCAGCCTCCGAAGCCGACGCCGAAACCTGACGAGAAGCCGGCGGAGCAGACCGCCGAAACCCAACAGGAGCCACAGCAGCCTGAGGGAAAGAAGGCGGACGAACAGCCGCCCAAGCCATCCGATCCCAGCGGCAAGAAGCAGGCAGAGAAGCCCGCAGCCAAGCCTGACGAGGCCAAGGCTGATAAGCCGGTGGAGCAGGCGAAGTCTGAGCCCAAACCTGATGATCCTGCCGCTGAGAAGCCTGTCGAGAAGGCGGAACAGCAGCCCCCTGTCGTAGACGTACCTGTTCCAGATATGAACGGCGATCAGAAGAATCCGACCACAACACAGCAGGCCGACACCTCGGAGCAGCGAAACAATACACCTCCGATGCAACCAAATAATGCCGCGGCCGAGCAACAGGCAGAGGCACAAGCAGCCACGGACGCGGCTGCACAAGCGCAGGCAGCGCAACAGGCGCAAGATACCCTGCAGCGGACTGATGCCAAAGACCAGATGACAAATGCGACTGAGCCGCCGGCAAGCGACTCGAACACCAAGGCCCTATCATCGGCGCCCGATGTTCTTACGACCAAAGAGCCTTCGGATTTTCAAGTACAGCCGCCGCAGGCGGCGTCATCCGACCTGAAGCAGCAAGCTCCTGCAGAGCAGGTCAAGAATGAAACAAAAGATCTGCCACAGATTGTCGTTCCGGCGGTAAAGCCCTCTCCCTCTCAGCAAAGTTCTCAAGAACAGTCCGCTTCGATCAGTCAAGGTGATCCGACTGCCGGCACTGCATTATTCACTGAAGCGCAGCCTAAATCAGACGCGATGGAGATGGCTGTCCGCGCGAGAAAGCTCTATTCAGATGTCGAGATGGCTCGCTTGTCCAAGAGCAATTATGATGCCTGGAAGAAGATGCCACGTAGGGAACGTGTTTCGTATCTTTGCCGCAGTGAAGCTCTAGCTCAATTTGGGCATGAATTTAACGCGCCAAATTATGTCAATTCGGCATTCTCGCCTACTATGCTGAGTGATACTGGTGTCTCGGCCGATGGGGTAGCGGTTCCGACCTCAAAAGGTTGGTATCGAGTTGCCTTCAGGTGCCAAGTTGACGATGCAGCTTTGAAGGTTACGGCCTTCTCATATACGAGCGATGGACGTGTCCCTAAAAATCAGCTTGAGAGGCTCGGTTTGCCTGCATTTTGATGATACGCACAGTTATGGCTGTAGGTTGAAACAATAGTTTATCCCCCACACAATCGAAATCCGCCCCATTTCATCATACAATTGCCTGCATCTCACTGATTCAGTGTCTTCCATCGCACTTTTCCGAAGATTCCGATGTCCTCGATTACAGCCGATCCCAGCTCTGCGGCCGCAAACCGCTCCGCCCTGCGTGGTGTCTTTGTGGCATTCGCGTCCTATGCCGTCTTCGCCTTCAGCGATGCGTCGATCAAGATCCTGCATGGGGCGATCCCCTCCTATCAGGTCGCCTTCATCGGCGCGCTGTTCGGCCTTGTCGCCGTGCCGTTTCTGAAGAAGCGGGAGGATAGCTGGCTCGATATGGTAAGGACGTCGAACCGTCCCTTGTGGCTGTTGCGTTTCGTCTGCGGCGCGACGGGCGCCATCTGCTCCGTCGTCGCCTTCACCAAGCTGCCGATGGCGGAAGCCTTTGCGCTGCTGTTTCTGCTGCCGTCCTTTGTCACCATTCTCTCGGTGATCTTTCTTAAGGAAGATGTGCGCTGGCAGCGCTGGACGGCCGTCATTCTCGGTTTCGTCGGTGTGCTGATCGTTCTGCGGCCGGGTTTTCGCGAGCTTTCGATCGGTCATCTCTGCGCGGCGATCGGCGGTCTTGCGGCGGCGATCTCCATCGTCGTCAACCGCGCGCTCGGCTCGAAGGAGAAGCGCATCTCGCTCTATGGGGCAGGCCTTTTCGGAACGCTCATCGTCAGCGGCCTCCTCATGCTCTCCGAAGTCACCATGCCGACGCCGACGCAGTGGATATTCCTCGCGAGCTACGGCCTCCTTGGTGCGTGCGGCAGCGTCTTGCTCTTGACGGCCGCGCAGATGGCGCCTGCCAATCTGGTTGCGCCACCGCAATATAGTCAGATGCTCTGGGCGATCGCCTTTGGCTACCTGCTGTTCAATGATAGCATCGATATGCCGATGGCCGTCGGCATTGTCCTCATCATCTTTTCCGGCCTGCTGACATTGGCGCGGGAGCGCAAGCGCGGCACGCCGCTGCCGGCCGCCGTTACCGGCGATACGCAGGCGGCATTGGCGACGGCGGAGGATCACAAGGCCGCAGGAGGCGCTTAAGCCTTGTGTCCCGATTGCTGGTGCGCAACATTGTCGCTCGTGTGCGACGCCATAGCTGATATAGCGAACAGGCGGAATGAGAGGCACCAGGATGAAGTCCGGTCAATTCAGGATATATCGTTCTCGCCTTGCCGGCGTCGAGGCAGTCCGGGCCGAAACCGGCCATAGCTTCCCCAAGCACACGCATGACCAATTCGGCATCGGTATCATCGAGGCCGGCGCGCAAAGGTCGCTGAGCGGGCGAGGGATGGTACAGGCAGAGGCCGGCGACGTCATCAGCGTCAACCCGAACGAGGTGCATGACGGCATGCCGATCGGCAGAAGCCGCGCATGGTCCATGCTCTATTTCGATCCCCGGCTGATCGGCGATCTGTTGCGCGACGTCGGCGAGGGTGGGTTCGGTGCGGTGGAATTCCCGTCGCCTGTCATCCGCGACGGGGAGATGGCCGGGCATTTCAAAACCCTGTTTTCGCTTCTGATCGAGGATGCGGCTGAGAATATCCTCCTGCGGGATGAACTGCTTCTGTCGCTTATTGCCGATGTGATGCGCGAGAGGGCAGGCGCCGTGCGCGAAGATGCCATTCCCGCTGATATCAAAAGGGCACGGGAATTGATCGATGACGATCCCGCCGCTTCATTGACCCTCGCCGAACTGGCAGAACTATGCGGGCTGAGCCACTTCCGTTTCCTGCGTGCCTTCGCCAAGGCGACGGGACTGACGCCCCATGCCTACCTCATGCAGCGCCGGATTCATGAAGCGCGCCGGCTGATTGCGGTGGGCACGCCCTTGGCGGAAGCGGCCTTTGCCAGCGGTTTTTCCGATCAGAGCCATATGACGCGGCTCTTCGTTCGCAATTTCGGTGTCTCGCCGGGCGCCTATGCTGCGGCCATCGGCTGAAGCTTCTGCAATTTTATTCAAGACCGGAGGGTAATGACGGGGTTTTCTGCTGCGACAAGCAGATGCCTATCAGGAGGTGCGATGTTTTTCCGCCATTCGAACGAAATGTGGAGCGAGTTTCCGGAGCTGGTTCCCGGCGTGCTGTTCGCCGAAGGGATAACCTCGGCTGTTGATGTCGGCGATCGGATCGCCGGATATCATGCGACCGCCGCAGACCGGCTGGCGCAGCATCCTGAAAGCGAGATGGCTGAAATACAGGCATGGCGGCGTGCTTTCTCCAAAATGGGATTGAAGCCGACGCAATATCGCTGCGCCTCCGAAGCGCTGCTGCGCCGATTTCGCCAGGAGGGGTCGTTGCCGCGGCTGCATCCGCTCGTCGATCTCTGCAATGCGATCTCGATCGCTTTCGCGATTCCCGTCGCCGTTTTGGATCTTTCGAAAATCGCTGGCGATCTCGAAGTGCGGCATGCAAGCGGCAGCGAATCCTATTTGACCTTTTCCGGTGAGGTGGAGCATCCGGAGGCGAGGGAGGTGATCTTTGCCGATGCGGCTGGGCAGGCACATGCCCGCCGCTGGACCAATCGACAGAGCGGCTTGTCCGCAGTGCGTGACGACACACACTCGGTGCTTATCGTCGCGGAAGCGCTGCACGGTTCTGCGGTGAGCGATGTTCCCAAGCTGATCGATGCGATCGCAGCGGAGCTGGCGGCGATATGGTCGATCGAGGCCAGGCAGGGTGTTCTCAGCTCGTCTTCACCGCGATTTGATCTATCGTCCGCGATGAATTTGCAGCTGCAGCAAAAACAAGATTGACAGGGGGCGCATCGAGGCAGAGCAGGGAGGTGTAGAAAATTCGATTGTTGAGAAGCAAGTCTGCGAGCGCCCCGGCCGGCAGACGAAAAGGCCCATGGATACATTGCAGACTCTAGACCGGCCAAGCGTGCTCGGTCACCCCGGCTATCGTTCATTCGCTGCGTCGCGCGTTTTTTCTTCGATAGGCTTTCAGTCTGTCACGGTTGCCATGGGCTGGATGATTTACGATCAGACCCATAGCGCCTTTTTTCTCGGCCTCGTCGGCTTCTGCCAGTTCCTGCCCATGGTCATCCTGACGTTTGTCGTCGGGCATGTCGCCGATCGGTTTGACCGACGCCGCATCGGCCTTGCCTGCCAGCTGATCGAGGCGCTGACGGCGCTGGTTCTCGCGGTGGCTGTCTGGCAGCGCTGGATAGGTCCCGTCGGCATTCTGGCTGCCGTTGCCGTCATGGGCGCAGCAACCGCCTTTGAACGTCCCACGATGGCAGCGCTTTTACCGAATATCGTGCCGTCTTCGTTGCTGCAGGTTGCCATCGCCACCTCCACTTCGATGATGCAGACGGCCTTCATCATCGGGCCTTCGCTGGGCGGCCTCCTCTATGGCGTCAGCCCCGTTGCTCCGTTTGTCATGTCGGCCGTGCTTTACATCATCGCGAGCGTCAATGTCATTTCGATCCGGGTCGAGCGGGAGCAGCCGGCATCGCGCGAGCCGGTGACGCTGAACTCCGTTTTTGCCGGCGTTTCCTTTATCGCGAGTCGCCCCGTCATGCTGGGAACGATCTCGCTCGATCTCTTCGCCGTGCTGCTTGGCGGCGCGACGGCGCTGCTGCCGATGTTCGCGCGCGATATCCTGCATGCGGGACCCTGGGGGCTCGGCCTCTTGCGTGCCGCGCCGGCAATCGGCGCGCTCGCCATGTCCATCTGGCTGGCACGTCGGCCGCTGCAGAGCGATGTCGGCACGAAGATGCTGTTTGCCGTGCTCATCTTTGGGGTCGCCACTATCGTCTTTTCGCTCTCGAGCAACATCATCCTTTCGGTCGCGGCGCTCTTCGTCGTCGGAGCCTCGGATACCGTCAGCGTCGTCGTGCGCAGCTCGCTCGTGCAGCTCCTGACGCCTGATGCCATGCGCGGCCGCGTCAATGCCGTGAATTCGCTGTTCATCGGCACCTCCAATCAGCTCGGTGAATTCGAGTCCGGCATGCTTGCCACTGCACTTGGACCTGTCCTGACTGGCCTCGTCGGCGGCGTCGGAACCATCGTTGTGGTGCTTCTCTGGATGCGCCTCTTTCCGGATCTGACCAGGGTGAAGACGCTCAGAGGTTAGCAGCGTCCATCCTTGGATTGCTTTTCCGCAAGATTGATTAACCCGACATCCCGCAGCAGATGTTGGTTTTCCTCCAGCAGCATGTCTCGCTTTCGGCCACCTTCATTATGCGAGCGTCGTTCCGAGGCGCCTTGCCGGATCAGAAGCCGGACGAACCATGTTCTCCAGCTTTCAACATGAAGAATGTTCATCTATCTATGACCTCGAAGTGCTTGGTCAGTAGATAGGTGCGCTTGAAATAAAGCGATGTATAATGAATCCTCAGGCTGCAAAGCATGAGGGATTTTCATGGGAAAGAGGCCGTTGCCACCGCTCTCGGTGCTTCAGACATTCTGCGCCATTGCCGAGACCGGCGGTTTTGGCCGCGCCGCCGAGCGGATCGGGCAGACACAGACGGCGGTCAGCCACCAGCTTGCGCAGTTGGAAGGATGGATCGGCGGCCGTCTGTTCGATCGCGGCCGAAATGGGGCGCGACTGACACCGCTGGGCGCCCGCCTGCACCCCGCCATCTCAGGCGTGATCGCCGAGCTGGAGGCGGCACTGTACCAGGCGCGCGCCAGTATTTCAGTTCGCGGCGTCGCAGTATCCGTCTCACCGGAGTTTTCCAGCCAGTGGTTGGCGGCGCGGCTGCCGGATTTCTGCCAGCGTCATCCGGACATCGAGGTGAAGCTGGCTGTCGGCTATCAGCGCCCGGATTTTCAGCCTGGAGGTACCGATCTCGCCATCTGGCTCGGCCGTGCCGACGCGGCTTTCACCCATGAAGAACTGCTGACGGACGAAGAGTTCGTCGTCAGTTCGCCGGAACTGTCCAAACGACTGCCGCCGCGCTGGGCCATTAGGGCCGCTCCGCTTCTGCGCTATTCCGGCATGCGGCATACGATTCTCGATTGGCAGCGCTGGCACGAGCAGGTGATTGGCGAGAGCGGCGGCGAGGACGGCGTGCGTTTCGATATCGCAAGGGCTGTGGAGGAGGCGCCTCTCTTTGATTCCTTTGCCGAGATGCTGGAGGCTTGCCGACAGGGCCGCGGCTTTGCTCTCGTGCGAAGCTCGCTGGTCGCACGCGATCTCGCCGAGAAAAAGCTGGTCAGATGCTTTGTCGAGGTACAGCCGGCTGCCGTCAGCTATAGCCTGGTCTATCCGCCGAACGCCTTGCTGAACCCGGCTGCGGCCCTGTTCCGCAATTGGTTGCTCGCGCAAGTTCGTTCGCCGGGCTAGTGGGAGATGGTCTGTTAATCGCGCAGCCGAATGAGGCCGGCCTCCGTCGAAGCGAAACCAAGTCCGCGATAAAAGCCGCTGAGATGCGGCTCGAAATCGACATGCAGCCATTCCGCGCCACGTTCGCTGGCCAGGGTTCTCGCCCGCTTGACGAGAGCGCTTGCGATGCCTCTGCGCCGAAATTCCGGATCGACGCAGGTATCGAGAATAAAGGCATGAATGCCGCCGTCCCAGGCGACATTGACGAAGCCGACCAGTCTCGTGCCAGCGAATGCGCCGACATGGGCGAGATTTCGGGAAAGGATGGGCTGGAAGTCCCGTGGGTGGGGTGTGTTCCATGCGGTCGCCCACAGGGCATTGAGCGCCTCGTTTCCCAGATCCGGATTATCCCTGTATTCTATAGCCATTGACATTTCCCCCGCGTGTTACTTCGGCGCGTTCATTCCGACCGCTCGGAAGCGTGCGGAAAATATCTGCCGCCGATGTCGGATCCGGTTGTGGTCGATCGTCCTTTGAAAGTGAACATAGAACAGAGGAGGCTGAAATGTCCTATGTCGATGGTTTCATCGTTGCCGTGCCGAAAGACAAGATCGAGGCTTACAAGGTGCTGGCGCAAAGAGCGGGGGCGGTCTGGCGTGAATATGGCGCACTCAGCTACGTCGAGGCCATAGGCGACGATGTTCCCTATGGCGAACTCACCTCCTTTCCGCGTGCCGTTCAGGCAACGGAAGACGAGGTCGTGGTGTTTTCATGGATCACCTATGAATCACGGGAAAGCCGCGATTCGATATTGGCCAAGGTCATGGCCGATCCCCGGTTGAAGGATGAGATGGAAAACATGCCCTTTGACGGCAAGCGCATGATCTATGGCGGCTTCAAGGTCGCCATCGAGCTTTAGTCCGAGCAGTGGCCGGACTTGACATCCGGCCACTGCGCCCGACCTGATGCGCATCGCTATCGTCATGTTCAGGGATGCCATGCCACAAACCGTTGTCACGCTCTTGACCGATGGCCAGGGGCTCTATGAATTTACCGATCAGGTGGCGAAATTCGTCCGCGCAGTAGCGGCAGGCGGTGAGGGGCTTCTGACTGTCTTCGTTCGTCACACCTCCTGTTCCCTTCTGGTTCAGGAAAATGCCGATCCCGACGTCAAGACCGATCTCAAGGCCTTCTTCAGCCGGCTCGTGCCGCCATCCTCAGATCCGTCGATGCGCTGGATCGTGCACACGATGGAGGGGCCGGACGATATGCCGGCGCATATCAAGGCCGCACTGATGCAGGTCTCCATTGGCATTCCGGTGATGAACGGTCGGCTGGCGCTCGGCACCTGGCAGGGGATCTATCTTTTCGAGCATCGCGACCGGCCGCATCGCCGCGAGATTGTGCTGCATTTTTCTGGCTGAGCTTCATCCGCCGCTGCGTCAACCAGTTGTTAACCGCCGTGAATACAATCTGAACGGCCAATTCGTGTTCGGTTCAGCTTTTCTGACCTAACGTGGCCCCAATCCCAAGGGCGTTCACCAATGAGCGCCCAATAAGGGGATTGCAACGATCCGCAGCAAGGATTTGAAGGAGAAACACCATGACCAATCTTTTCGCCAAGGCAGGTATTGCAGCTCTCATGGCATTCGGCGCCATGTCCGCCGCCACTACGACGGCATCGGCCAACGACTTCCATCCTGGCATCCAGCAGGCTCGCTATGATCACCCGCGCGGCCGCATGTGCTCGCCCCGTCTCGCCGTTGAGAAAGCACGCGACATGGGCCTGCGCCGCGCCCGCATCGACAATATCACGCCGCGCCGCATCGTCGTCGAAGGCTTCGGCCGCCGTGGCCCGGATCGCGTTGTGTTCGCTAATGCGCCGGGTTGCCCGTTGATCCGCCGCTGATTGCTTCGTACCGAGGTTTTCCACATCTATGTGATGAATTTGAAGCCGTCTCCAAAAGAGAGGCGGCTTTATTTTAGCTCTATGCTACTATCGGGCCTCTGGTTTCCCCTTGGCGTTCATTGTAGCTGAGTAATGGATGAATGGCTGATTCCGAGCTCATTCAGCATCTAGCCTTTACCTCTCGGGCGCTCGTTCAGCACTTATCGCTGGCATGAGAGGGGCTTTCTGCTTCACGGAGAACACAATGAGACAAATGCTGGCAAAATTGGGGGTCGCTGCCTGTGTCGCGGTGACTGCATTGTCGGGCACCGCGGATTTTGCCTCTGCGCAAGGGGTGGATATTTATGTGAACCCGGGCCGCCATCGCCCGCCACCGCCGGATTATGATCGCCCGCCACCGCGTTTTGATCGGCGTGGCTGCGATCCCCGTCAGGCCGTGGATGTTGCACGCAGTTATGGCCTGCGCCGCGCTCGAGTCGTGGATGTGACGCCGCGCCGTGTCATCGTCGACGGCTTTGGCCGCCGCGGTCCGGATACGATGATGTTTGCCAATGTTCGCGGCTGCCCGCTTCTGGGCCGCTGACAAGCAAAAACGGGCGCATGGAGCGCCCGTTTTTCGTTCTCTGACCTTTTCGCCTCTGGCGGGGGCCGCGGAACCGCCCTTTGCGCGATCCGATGGGATCTGAGCGAAGGGCGGTTTTGTTTTGTCTACTGCTGGATCGCGTAGGTGATGCTCACCGATGCGTTGTATTCGTTCTCGCCGGTTGCGACAGGGACGGCTTTGTCCATCGGTGCGGATGCGGCCATAGCGCGCATATAGGGCTGAGGCGGTGCAGCGCCGGCGCCGTCATGAATGGCGATGATACGGCCGAGCTTGACACCGGCGGCATCCGTCAGGGTCTTTGCTTTGGCGGCGGCATCGGCGACGGCCTTCTTGCGTGCTTCTTCCAGTACGGCATCCGGCTTGTCGTTGGTGAATTGGATATCGCCGCCCTGGTTGATGCCGAGCTTAACCGCCTGGTCAAGCAATCCGCCCAGCTTGGAGAGATCGCGCACGCGAACGGTCAAGCCGTTCGTTACCTGATAGCCGTTCAGAACCGGCGGCTGGTTGTGGCCGTCCTTGTCGTTCGGGTAGGTATATTGCGGCTGAATGGAAAAGCCGGAGGTCTGCAGATCGCGCTCGGCAATGCCGCTTTCCTTCAGCGTTGCCAGCACTGCACCCATGGCCTTGTTGTTCTGATCGAGAGCGTCCTGCGCAGCCTTGGCCTGTTGAACGACCGACAGCGTCACCACAGCCATATCCGGCGCGATCGCCGCATGTCCCTCGCCGGTGACGGTGATCGCGGACTCGCGCGGCTTGCCATCTTCGGCAAAGGCTGCAGCCGCCGGCACGAAAAAAGTGGCGCTGACAAGAGCGGCAAGAGCAAAATCTCTGGTTTTCGTCAGAAGCATGGTTCGTTCCTTGGTTGATGATCCCTCAAGATGAGCTTTTGCGGATTCATTGTGAAGGTATTACGGCAGTCCCTTGTCGGAAAAGAGAAATTGGGTTAGAGCCAAGTCGGCTTCGGAGAACCATTGCTCCGGAACCGCAAGCGCAACGTCTTTTGCTGCGCCCGGGCCTGTAGCTCAATGGTTAGAGCCGGCGGCTCATAACCGCTTGGTTGGGGGTTCGAGTCCCTCCGGGCCCACCATTTTACCTATAATTTCAGATAGTTGCGGCGGAGTTAGCCAAAGGGTTAGCCAAGCGGTTTGCCCTAGCAACCATTCGCATCCTTTTGGAAGTTCGAAACATCGAATTACGGTTGCAAGTCCAGGGCGACTTGAATTACTTTTGCGCGCATTGCGAAGATAGTTGATGCGAGGATCAAAGTTGATTTGGGACAGTTGGCCATGGAAACAGGCACTTCTTGCGGACGCCAATAAATTGCAAGGTCTCATTTTAGGCGATGGTGCGTCGGAAGTGGCTTATGAACGTTCGGTTTTCCTTGCCGGCTTCACGATCCGAAAGTTACTTGAGGCGAAAAAGCTGACGGATAAGGTGGCACAAAGCGACGTGAGGTGTAGAAAGCTCGCTCTTCTCGATCCAAGTAGGATTCCCGACTTAATGAATTGGCATCGTGCCAACGAATTTTACGACTATGAAAAGCGAAAGGCAGGTACGGTCAAATTAAGCTTTTTCACAAATCAATTGATCCATAGTTTCATTTTCATTGCGGCGGTGAAGGATGATACGGACCTTCTCGCAGAGGGTTTTTTTGTAACAACGGACTATGATCGCGGCAAATTCCTCTACCAGTACGATTTGAATGAATTGGTGCGAGTGATGCGCCTCGTAGGCAATGATGAGGTGTTGCGAAGCGAATCCGAACGCGGCGAAAATGGTGATTGGATCGTGCACAATTTTGGTGCGGTAGACAAAGAGGAATAGTCGATGGGTACACATGCTTGGCTATCGAAAACGATCATTTGACCGCGCGCACGGTCTTCTTGCCGTGCTGCGAAACAATCAGATTAATCTGACGGCTTTAAGGGAACTGCAAGGCCTGTTGTTAGCCGAGATAATCCTAACAGAAGGTCGCATTCGAACCCTAAAATCGGAGTTGAAGACAATCGATCCGGATGCACCGGACGCAAATCTCAAACGCTTCGTCTATCTTTCCAATCGGATCGAGGGTCTCCGCAGGTGTGCCTTCATTTGGCGTTGCTTTGGGGACGCAATCGCCTTTCTTTATATGGATAAATATGCCCTAAAGCAGACGGTCTACAACACAGATAATTATAACGCTAAGCAAAGTTCCGGATTTATTGGTGGCAAAGATGGTCTCGATGCAGAGCTATCTTTATTGGACGATTGTATTGCTAAGGGGATTCCAGCGTTACTCGTTGATATTACCAATACAATACGTCACGGCGATGTATGCATAATGGTGGGCTCAGATCCGATATTAATTGAGGTTAAGAATTCAGCGAAACGTCTTAATCCAAGAGGGCGCAAGCAGGCACGCAGTCTTGAATTGTTAACCGAGTTTTTTGAAACGGACAGAGCTAAAGGGCTTCGCGGAATGCCTGAGGTTCGCCGCCATGCCCAGAAGGTTATGGAGGAGGATTATGCAGCTCTGATGAACGTGTGCATCGCCAATGTGGGCGAGGCAGGATACGCGGTCGAGCAACCGGAGAAGGGTCTATTCTATTTCGCAGCGCGGAATGCGCTAGCGGACCTTCCTGAGCTTTTCAGAGATTTGGGACTCAGAGAGCCACTCATCTACCCATGGAACATGCTGAAATCGCAGCAAACATGGGTGCCGTTCATTCCGTTTACCTTGACCATTCAAGACAAGGAGGCGCTTTGGGATTTCGTTCAAGGCAAATTGTACATCATGGTGCTTTTGGAAATTGACAGATTAGAGGAGATCGCTGCGGAGTTCGGCGCGAAGGCAACCTATGATTCAGAGAGAGACCCCAATTTTCCGCTCGGATTTGAATTAGTCGACGGACTAGGTTTAAGCGGCTTGTCGAGCCAGATGATCGCGCGCGCGGGAATGGACTGCGTTTCGCCGACGAGCATAATCCACAACGCGATAGAGACCTATCGCAGCTTTGCAGCACAAAAGCCCGCAGAACGCGCGGATGCGGCGGAGCCCACGCAGGCTACAAATTAATCGTGCAGAAACCCGAAGGCTCACTTTGCCGACTTTACGGTAAATTTGCGAGTTAATTTGCCCATTGCATCGCGAGCCAACCGTCGCTGTTCAGCCTCGCGGCTGTAAAGTTCGGCGTGCTGGATATCATCGTGGCCCAAAGTCTCCATCAACTGGCGTGTGGTCGAGCCGGACTCGGCCAACAATTTGCCTAGCGTTTTGCGCAAGCCGTGAAGGGTGCAGCCGGATGGCATTTCCGCCAGCTTGGTCCAATGAGCCATCATGCCTGTTAAGGATTTCTCGGAGAATGGATTTCCATAAGCGTTGATCAGGACAAATTCCTTGCTTTTGTCGAGCGGTTCAAGAACCTCCAACATCATCGGAGTGAGCGGCAGGACAAGGGTTTTGTCGCCCTTCTTGGTGGTGATGGTTGCCGTGCGGGTCTGGAAATCAATGTCGCTCCATTTGATTTTAGCGAGATCGGAGCGGCGATTGCCTAGCCACAGAGCAAGGCCATATGCGGTTCTAGCTGCTGACCCGAGCGACCATCTCGCTTCAAAGGCAGCGCGCTCCTGCTCCGTCCAGGCGCGCCACCCCTTGTATTCCGGGCGGTACGAGAGTTTGTAGGTTGGATCGCTGTCTATCCATTCTTCATCGAGCGCCACGTAAATCATCTTGCGAACGGCGACTAGCAAATGCTTGGCCTTGTGAGGCGTTTCGTGAAATCTTGCGAGCAGCTCTTTGACGTGTCGGCGTTTCAGGTCCCGCACCATCATGTCACCCCACTTGGCGGTTCCGTTTTCTACAAGCAGCAGCTCAAGAAATTCCTCGGCTAACCGTGTATTCTTGTCTTTCGTGGCCTGATCGTGTTTCAGCCATTCGGGTGTGCGTTGCACCTTCCGCCATGCATCTCGAAATGAACCCTGCGCCACCGCGCCCGGCATGCCGACAACCTTAGCTGTCGCTGGTTTTCGGCCCTCGACCGCGGCCTTATAGTGTTGCTCAAACTGCGGATCGCCGGGTGTTCCCGGCAGAGAAATCGTCTTGCCAGAACGGCGAAACCGCCAGCGGGTGGTTCCGTGGCGGTCTTCGAAGGATGATGCAAAAGGATAGTCGGGATGCGTAGCCATGCCGCACTCTACTTCTGGGGGTGCCGGCCTGACAATATCTCGTCAATCATGTTGACGCCTTCATCCGGTAATTCGGTGAACGCGGCGTCCAGGGCGATACGATCCCAAATTACGCGACCATCAACCTTCTTCGCCTTTGGCATACGGCGGTCGGCAACGAGTTGGTCAAATTTTGTCGTGCTAACGCCGATATATCTGGCTGACGCCTCGCGGCTCAAACCACGGGGAGGGTACGCTATTCCGTCAGTTCGCTCGATCTTCATCAAACGTCCTCGCAGTTTATCCAAATGTGAGCGCCAGCACTGCGAGGGCAGTGGTGACGGTGATAAGACCGATTGCAGCGCAGAGCGCGCGCAGTTCCTGAACGAGCCGGGGTAGGCTCGTGGGCGTCTTTGTCATCGGGGAAATGCGAAACATGGGGCGATCTCCGTTCATCCGTTCGGGAAACCGCCTCGCGCGAGGCGGAAACCGGAGCGGATCGAGATCAGAAGGTGCGGGCGTCTTCGGCTGAGCGCATCAGTTTCGCCGCCCGTGACGCGTTCTCTTCAATCTCTTCCTTGGTAAATCCCTCGGCTTTTAGTTCGGCTTCGGTGATGCCGGGCCGCTCGCGGCTGAGCTCCGCGATCTCTTGTGCGATGTTTCGTCTTTTGGGAAAGTCGTTTGCTGACGATGCCTGCATATTGGGTATCCTTTCGCGATTTTTGAGCCGGTCGGGCCGTCGGTTGTCGCGGATATATACACGCTATTCCGTGCGTGTAAATATCATGCACGCGAAAGCGTGCATTTTTACTTGCAGAAGGCTGCGTTTGCGGTTAGTGCGACAGCCGCCACAGTTCAAGGGCGCGATTGAGGGTCAGCAAAAATATGCGCGAGAACGGTACGGAATGTGTGAATAGAATCCTAAATATTCTTGTTTTGTTCTCAATCCAAAATAAACGTGTTGCACGTATGAAGCGCGGGTGGACTGAGGCAAGCGCCATGATGGTGATTGCGGTAAGCCGGCATGGAAGCCCCCACTATTGCCGGCCGACGAGGGCAATATCAATTATTGCAGGCGATCCTTGTCAGCAGAATGCAATTCAAAATAAGTATTAGGTAAGCAGGGTGGTCAGACTTGGGGATTGATGATGAAATATTATTGGTGTGGGTGACGTTGGACCCCGAGGCTCGAGGTAGAATACTTCGAGAATTTATTGCTTGTTTGCCCGAAGAGCAGCAAGTAATCCTGCCTTCGCATCTTCGGGAAGTGATTGAAGAACCGACAAAAGGTCTTCATCATCCTTTGAAAGATCACGGCCTAGAAAAAGGTACGTCATGCTAAGATGAAGCTCGACGGCGAGCTTTAGAACCTTCTCAATGCTGGGGTCTTTCGGCGTATTACGAAGTTCGTTGACGAAATTGACGCCGAGACCAGCGGCTAAGCTAATCGCGCGGTCCGACCGTCCATCATTGTCAACTGCCCGCAATAGGCGTGTTTTCCAGTTCTCTTGCATGGTTCTCTCATAGCATTGTGCACGAAAAAACGTGTGAACGTTATTGCGTGTATTGTATATGCACGCAATGGCGTGTACGTATGCCGATATGTGCACGCCCATTCTTAAAGAAATTGATGCTTTCATGGCGGAGACCGGCATAGGCGGTTTCCGCTTTGGCATGCTCGCAATTAGAAACGGCCGGCTTGTCGAGCGTCTGCGTTCCGGGGGGCGAATCTGGCCCGAGACAGAGGAACGCATTCGCAAGTTCATGGTCTCGGAAAAAGAGCGGCGGGCGCTGCGCGCTAGCGAGCGTGCTCGGCAATCTCATAGCAAGATCAATGGCACGGTGCCTTTGGAGGCCGCGAGATGAGCGGTCTAATTTTCCTTTCGCGCGGCCAATCCTCCCGGCCTGCTGCACCCCGCGTCGTGGCGCGTTCTCAGTTGCCGCCCGGCGCGGGGAAATCTCGTTTTGCATGCGGGCCTCCGTAGCTTGGTAACGCCCTGAATCTCTCACCTTCGATCAATTCCCACCACGGGAAAAACGCTGGGATTTTCCCGGCGTGGGAAAGGCTTTGTTACATGATTTCTACTGCATGGTTTCATCGCATAAAGGCGGCACAACGCGATCTTATACGGCTTGTCGGCGGTATCGAGCGCTCTGCGGAAATATCCTCGATCTCGAAAAGTCACATCGGGCGGATGAACAATGCGACCGACCCCGAATTGATGCCGCTGCATGCTGTCTACGCCCTGGAATCCGAATGCGGGGTGCCGGTCGTTACCTCGGCGATGGCCGAGCTGAGCGGAAAGCGCCTCGTGGACCCCGAAAGCGAGCGCGGAGCCGATCACTGCCTAATCGCGGCCTATTCCGAAACTGTGCGGAAAGCGGGCGACCTGATTTCCGGCGGAGCGGTTGCGATTGCCGATTTGGTTGTGACGCCTGCGGAGGCGGCGAAGATGGACCGCGATGCTGCGGAACTGGAGCAGGGGATTGCTGTTCTTCGGCAAGCTCTTGCGGCGGTTAAGGCACGCGGCGGACATAAGGTCGGCTTGCAGGTGGTCGGAGGCGGACAATGAAGCCTCAAACCGATTCGGCCATTGATGAATTGATGTCCCGCCCCTTGTCTGAACGCGCAAGGGGTTTTCTGCGTGAGGTGCAGCATTCCGGCGGTCGTGCCGATGTCGCGCACGACAGTATTCGCCAGCGCCTCGCACAGGAATGCCGCCGCTGCGGCTATCTCCATATCTGCGCAGACGAGCGAACCGTAAAGCTGACCGGTCTCGGCCAAGCCTATCTCGATCGATTGATGAGGGCGAACTGATGGCCGGTTATAGTTCCGTCAAGCTCCCCAAGCCCGGCTCGAATGCGCTCGCCCTTATCACGACAGCGGTTCGCGATGGCATCGTAAAGGCGGCAGAGCCGAGGCATGTAACTGCGGCAAACAATGCCGTTGGCAACCGTTACCTGACCCGCGACAAGAAAGACTCGAAAACCTACTATCCGACCGACCGCGCCCGCGAGCTGCTGGCGACCTTGCAAGGTATTGCGGAGCCGGGCGACTTGCCGGAGACGGCGGATATACCTTCGACAATTCCGAATATCCCGCAATCGGCCGACGCGTCCGGTTTGGTCGAGACGGTCGAGCGGGCGCGGGCGTTGCTGGACGAGGGCGATATCGTCAATGCTCGTATTGTCGCGTCTGTGGCTTATGCCACGGCCAAGACGGCGGCACAATTTGCAGAGCAGATCGGCGCAACGGAAAAGCTGATCGCCAAGGCACGGCGGATGCAGGCCGACGCCTTGCTGATCGAAGCCCGCGCCAAAATCCTCATCGCCGACAAATGGGATGAGGCACAGAAGTCGGGGCAGGCTTCCAAAGGTGGCCGGCCGAAAACCGTTTCCGATGGAAACGGTTTTACGTCTGAGGAGACCGGCCTTTCGCGTAAGGAAATCCACGAGGCCCGCAAATTGGCGGCGGCGGAACATCGCGAGCCGGGCATAGTCGAGCGCGCAATTCAGGCGCGGCTATCCGCCGGACTTGGGCCGACCCGCGCAAATCTTCGCGCGGCTGTCGGGACCGCAAGCGCCACGAAAGCGGAGCGCGGCCAAAACCTCTACGAAACCCCGCCGGAAGCGATGCATACGCTGCTCGCGCTCGAAGAATTTTCTGCGACCGTTTTCGAGCCGGCATGCGGACGCGGCGCAATTTCTCGCATTTTGGAAGCGGCGGGCTATGGTGTCGTCCTCGCCGATCTAGTCGATTACGGCACGGCGGACCAACACGGCGAATTGCAGACGGTTCAAGACTTTCTGACTTCGCAGCCGGGGGATGGCGGCACTTGCGACATCGTGACGAACCCGCCTTATGGCGACGTTCTCAACGCCTTCGTCGCCCATGCGCTACGGGTCTTCCGGCCGCGCAAGATGGCGCTCCTTCTCAACCTGAATTTCCTTTGCGGCTTCGCGGACGACGACCGCAATTTTGTTATGGACGATTGCCCGCCGGCTCGGGTGTACGTGTTCAAGCGTCGGTTGCCGATGATGCATCGCGACGGATGGAACGGCGAGAAGGCAAGCAGCCGTATGAATACCGCGTGGTTTGTTTGGGAACTGCGCGAAGACGGCACATATGGCGATTGCACCGTTGCGAGGCGCGTTGACTGGAAAGACTTCCTGCCCGCCGGAACCGCCACCACTGCGGGAAGCGAGGCGGCATGACGACGCCCGCGCAGGCCGCTCGCGAACGTGAGAAAGCGCGTGTTTCTCGATTGACCGGCATCGCCGAGCTTTGCCGGGGCGACCGATGGTCTATCGATACCGATGGGACGAACACCCGTATCATTGTGCGGCGCGCGACGGGTGAACATGCCGTGCTTTGCACCATGCACGCCGATGCTCTTCCCGAAGATATCGAGCTGATCAACGGCGCGCTTGAGAATGTGGTGTTGTTCCTTGAGCTGCGCCGTCGTGCCGTCATTGCATTGCGGCAAGGCCGGACCCACGAGCCTACGCCGAGCCGGCTGCGTGCCGGCGACTTCGCGGCAAACGCGGCCATGCTTTGCGCGGAGCCGCTTTTTCATCGCTTCCTAGAACGTCGGGATAGCAGCCGCGCCATCCATAACAAGGACCATGCCGACACCGTGCTGAAAAAGCTGCTCGGCATTTCCAGCAAAACGCAACTGAACAGCGAAGAGCGTGCGCAGGTCGCCTTTCTCGACATGCGCGCCGACTTCGACGTGTGGAAACAGGGGAGGGGTCGTTGAGCAACGTACTACCCATCATCGAAGAGCTTTGCGACTGCGAGACCGATGCGCAACGTGCCGACTGGCTTTTGCGCGTGCCGGCGGGTGTCATTTATCGCGATTGCGCAACAATCCGCCGCGTCCTCATGGAAGCGCAATTTCGCTGCGGGCTGGACGCACTGGACGTGGAGTTTGCGGCTATCAATGCCACGCGCCTGCCGGACGGTGGATTGCCGCAAACGGTCGTGCTGGCCGTCCAGGCGGCGCGCTCGTTCCTTCGTGAGATCGTGCGGAAAGGGGGTGCCACGTGAGCGGCGAGGCAACCATTCGGCGCGGCGCGCGCAATGCCCGCTATGCCGCCATTCCCAATCATGTTTTCGAGGACGACCGGCTTTCGATGGAGGCGCGTTGGCTCCTCGGTTATCTCTTGTCCAAGCCGGACAACTGGACTGTCGTCGTCGGCGATATCGTCAAAAAGGGCGGCTGCGGACGCGACAAGGCGCGCAAGATGATCGCCGAGCTTGTCGAGTATGGCTATGCCGAGCGCGAGCAGTCCCGTGCGGACGGCAAATTCGGTGCGTCCAATCTGGTCATTTTTGATGAGCCGCGTTCCCCGGACGACGTTCAATCGGAGCCGTCCGATAGTGTGGCATTTTTACCGCAGACTGAAATGCCGGCGCCGGCAAAACCGTCGCCGGTAAAACCGGCGCCGGCAAAATCGGCACATAGTAATAACTTAGAATCTAGCAATACTGATTATCAGCAAGAGAGAGATGCGCGCGACGAAGGTTCGGAAGACAAGCCGGAAGCGGTCGAGCGTGCCTTTCGTCGCTGGTACGCCAAATGGCCGACGCGGGACAAAGACAGCGAATATGCTGCCCGGAAGGCTTGGCAGAAGCTCTCGCCAGAGCAGCGCGCCGAATGTATCGCCAAATCACCGACCTACATCGAGCGCGCAGAGAAGGCGAAAATCTCGGTCCCGTGGGCCGGAGCTTTTCTCACCGGCCGCGATTGGGAGAAGCTTGAAGACCCGAAGTCCGACGTTGCACTGCCTATCGTCCACGGGGCTTACACGAGGGCGTGGCATGCCGGGCGTTGTGCCGAGCTGCTGAAACCTCCTCCCGCCACTATGCCGGCATTGCCGCCGCTGCTTCGGGCGCTCGTGGCCAAAGGCGGCGAAAAGGCTGAAGCAATCTTGCGAGAACGCCGCGTCAAGCATGGTTGGCCGAAGGTCAACACCATGGACGAGCGTGCCCAGGACCATAAGGGCATGACAGTTCCGCCGAGCATTTTCCGTATCTCGGAGGGCTTCACCAGCACGCGCCGGAACGGCGAGCTTTGTGCCGCTTGGGAGCGATATTTCGCCCGTTGCGGCTTGCCATGGGTGCCGGCTCCGGCCGGCGTCGAGTGGTTCTTCTTCCCACCCATCGCTGCCGATGCCACCGATTTGGACGCGGCTGTCAGGGAGGCGTGGGCAGCATTTGAACAGCAGGTTAACGAGGGACTTTCCAATGATGCATAACGTGAAAATCTATGCTGCCAGCAAACCGGTCAACCCGGAGGTTTACGACCTGACGCGCTTTGCATCGCTGTTCGATCAGATGCGAGACCGCAAGCGAATCAAGGCCACGATGCTCTCCATGGCGGCGAGCGATCAGCCGGGGAACCGGGAATGGTTTGTGGTCGAGACGAAGCATAAGCAGGAAATTTCTGTTGAACACGCCCTAAGCAAAGCTGGCGTGAAAACTTTTTTGCCGCTGGAGAATGTCGGTCAACAGGTTGTTCGTGGCAAGCTGATGCAAGATGTGATGCGCCCGCTGATGCCTGGGTATGTGCTCGTCAACATGGTGTATTCGGCGGCTGCGGTATGTGGCATTAGCCGCGTCGAAGGCGTTGCCGGCTTCGTCGGCGGCATGGTGTCGCCGCATCGTGTATCCGATCAGGAAGTGCAAAGATTCAAAGCGTTCGATGAAGCGCCCGACGCGCAACACTGCATGGCATTTAAGCGCGGCATGATCGTTCGGTTTGCCTTCGGACCCTTCGCAAAGTTCAACGGAACCATCTGCAAGATGCGCAAGGATCGCACCATTGACGGCCAACGAGTGCCGACCGGAGCGGTGGTCAAGGTGGAGCTTTTCGGCAAGGAACATCTCATAGAGGCCCCTCTTGCGTTCTTGGAAAAGTTGTGAGAGTCAGAGGGCAGGATGATCTACCGTCCATGTGCAAGCGCGCCACCTGTGGGGCAGGCGAGTGGAGCGAAAAGCTTCCACGCTGTTTAGCCGGGTAGACCCTGCCTTGTCCCTCTCGATTGAGAGCAGCGACTCAAGGCCGGTGCTACTGCATTGCCAAAAACATCATCGTATCGAAGGCGGTCCAGCGGATCGCCTTTTCTGCATTCCATAGGTAGGGCTCGCTGATGACCGCGATATCCATGCAATGGGCTGACCGTAACCTTTCGGAATATGGCAAGCGCATTGGGGAGCTGAAGGATCGCTTCCCGAAGGTCTTGCCGCGCATCGTCAATCAGGTCGGTAATCGCGCCAAGACGGTTGTCATTCGTGAGCTGACGAAACAGACAGGCTTGCCGCGCGCGACCATCGTCAGAGCGATTGGCAATCCATCGACAGCGCATCCCGGGAAACTTTACTATGACATGACCACTCGGGGTGGGAACATTCGGTTGAAATTTCTGCGCCCGAAGGAAACGCCGGCCGGCGTGGTGGCAAGACCCTTTGGCAAGCCGACGCTCTATCCCGGTTCGTTCATGCGAGGTGGCCATTTCCCTGACCGCAAGGACGTTTCACGCTTCAACGGCCACGTCTACTATCGCTTGAATCGGTCGGGAACGAAGATCACCTTTGCGCGCTCCGGGGTTTTTATCCCGAAAGAGATGACAACGGGTGCCACGTCGGCGGCATTCCATCGGATCGCAGCGCCATTGCTCAAGGAACGGGTCGGAGCCGCCTTGAACAAGCTGGTCCCCTGACCCTCCGACCCCCTCGGCCCTCCGGGCCGGGGCACCCCCCATTCAGGGACCGGTTTGCCGACTTTATCGATGGACGGGCCAGGGGGACTGCGCGATTTCGCCAGTAGCACTTTCAAAAAGCGGTACACGGATACACGTGCAATACACGTGTGAATGCACGGGTGGCACACATGAACGAGGAATGGATATCGATCACGGAAGCCGCCGCACGACTTACACAGGCTGGCGACAAGATCGACCGATCGTCACTCTCACGATATCTCAAGCAACATTCCGAAGCTCTGCCGCTCAAGGCGGACGGCAAATCGAACCTTGTCGATTTTGTCGCGCTCATTGCCCATCGCAGTGAGAATGTCCGCCTCAAGACGCCGGTTGCTTCATTACCCGCTATGGGAACCGGGCCGGCGTCGGCTCCGCAGATGATGCCGTCTCGCTTCAAGGGCACACAGTCCGATGGTGCTGCGCGTAAGGCGCAAGCCGAAGCCGAGCTAAAGGAGATGGACCTTGCGGAGCGGCGTGGCGAATTGACCATTGTCGCCGAAGTCGATCAAGGCGGGCGCGATGCAATCGCCCTCATGCAGAGCGCTTTCGAGCGTGCGATTGAAACGGAAGCTGCTGCCGCGTCCCTGAAATACGGATGGGATGAGCGCATGGCCCGCCTCGCGCTCAAGGGTTTTGCGAGGGAGGGCCTGAGCGTCTTCAACCGCGAAATTCTGAAAAGGCTGGACGGCATGCGGCGTCAGTCGGAGGCGGGCGGCGATAACCAGTATCACGAGACAGGGCAGGCTTTGCAGTGAGCTTTCATGATGTTCGTGTCCGATTTCCGGAGCTGGCAAACGGCGCGGCTGTCCTCTTCGGAGGCTTGGCCGCTGCAAGCCGTCCAGCGGAAGACCTGACGATAAGCGAATTTTCGGATCGTCATCGCAAGGTGTCGCCGGAATCGGGTTCACCTTGGCCCGGCGATTTTCGCACCGACCGCGTGCCTTATCTACGCGAGCCGCAAGATTGCCTGCACCCCGATCATCCGGCGCGGCGCGTGACATGCCGATGGGCTGCGCAGCTCGGGAAATCGACCGCAATCGAAAACTGGTTTTGCTTCATCGTGGACCAATCGCCGGGGTCGATGATGATCGTACTGCCGACACTCGAAGAGGCGACCAAATTCAACCGCATCAAACTGCAGCCGACCATCGAAGCCTCGAAGCGCATCGCGCACAAGGTATTGCCGGTCAACAGCCGCGATGAGCAGGGCAGCACAACGTCTTTCAAGCGCTTTGCCGGCGGCTTTTGCCAGATAGTCAACGCAGGCTCTTCGAAGGGCCTGCAGATGGTCTCGATCAAATATCTAGCTATGGACGAGGTGACCGGCTACCCGAAAGACGTTGACGGTCGCGGCAGTCCTCGCGATCAGGCGCGCGCCCGTCAAAAGATGTACGGCGACCTTGCCAAAGAATGGCAGGGGTCCACGCCGGGCATCGCGGGTGAATGCGCGATCTCGGAGGACTTCGAAAGCGGCGACCAGCGTTTCCGCTACATGCCTTGCCCGCATTGCGACACCTATCAGCCGATCATCTTCGACATGATGCGTGGGCCCGATAAAGAGCGCGGGCTACCGGTTCATGTTCGGTGCATGCGTTGCGATGGCGTCATACTCGACGGCCACAAGCGGGAAATGGAAGAACGGGCACACTGGATTGCCCGGCGTGTCCAAGACGATGAAGAGCCGGTACCACTTGAGATTTCGGCGGAAGAAATAGGCGATTGGATTTGCCCGCCCTGCGAGGGGCGCTGCCGCGACTGGCAACCGAGTTATCATTTGTGGGCCGCTTACGCGATCCGGGAAAAATGGGCGGATATCTGGCAGCGCTGGATTGACGCCCAGGGCGATACGACAAAGCTCAAAACCTTCTATCAACAGGATTTGGCAGAGCCCTACGATCCCGGCAGCACAACCGTCGAATGGGAAAAGATCGTCAAGGCGGCAAGAGACGAGATGGTGCCGACCGGCATTGTACCGGAATGGGCCGCGCTGCTTGTCTCTGCTGCCGACGTTCAGGGATACGGCATCAAGTGGGTTGTCTATGCCATTGGTCCACGCGAGCAATATTGCCTAATCGACCGTGAGATTTTCGAAGGCTCGCCGGACCAGAGCGATGAGCCGTGGATACAGTTATCCGACGCCTTGAACCGAACCTATCTCACATCAGGCGGACGTGAAAAGGCAATAGACCTTTCGGGCATCGACTCTGGGTGGTCGACAGACAGAGTCTATCGCTTCTGCGTTGGCCGTCCGAACGTCATTCCGTTGGACGGACGCGAGCCCGTCGGCTTGCCTTGGCTCGGGACACCCGTAAAGAAGGATGTCAAGGACCATCGGAAAAAGGTCATTGCCAAGGTCTTGCTCTATCCTGTCGGTCTCTACGATGTGAAGACCGCGGTCACTGCGGCGCTCGCCAATCTCGTCCAAGGTGCCAGCGAGGTCGGGCAGTGGCCGCGCGGTACGATCCACTTCGCGGGCGATCTCTGCGACGAGGATTTCGCCAAGGAGCTAACCGCCGAATGCTTGGTGGACGAGGAAGAGGAAGCCCGTACGAGCCTCAAGCGAAAGTCGAAGCGGCTCGTAAACCCGAAAGCCGGACGGAAATGGAAGAAGATCAACGGTCGCATGAACGACTGGTTTGACGCGACCGTCTATTCCTATGCCCTCGGCTGGTATCTCCAGAACAAGCGCAAGCTTACGCTCGACCGGTGGGCCGACCTGATTCGTGAACTGCACGGCGAACCAGAGCAGGCAAACGACCTGTTTGACCTGGCTGACCTAAGCCCGTTCGGCAAGCAAGAGCAGAAGCCAGCGCAACCATCCGGAAAACCACGTCAGCGTAAGCGTTGGGGGTCATACTCATGATTGAAAGCAAACCTCGGATGCGCGTGAAGGCGAATTCGATCCGGGTCGAGATGCCCGCGCCGCAGCCTGCGCCGTCCCGCAAAATGACCGCGCGATATCTTCGCGGTGATCGGGCCGGCACACTTAGCATGCGCCGGGCGGTCACACGCGATGCACGGATAGATGTGCGTGAAGCTGCTGAACGTGCTTCCGCCTTGGCCTTCGATTTCATGCAGAATAGCGGTTGGATATCGGGCGCTATCCAGCAGATCGTCACCGATACCATCGGCGAAGAGCTGAAACTTGCCTGTCTCGCACAGCTCGAATCCTTCGGTTACACAAAGAAGCAGGCTACGGCATGGTGCCGCCGCGTCGAGCGGGCTTGGCGGCGCTGGGCATGGAACCCGAAGGAATGCGACCTAGCCGGCAAGGCGACTATTGCCGATATGGCGGAAGCGGCCTTGCTCAGCTTCCTTGCGACGGGCGAGGCTTTCGGGTTGCTCGATAATCTGCCGCTCGAAAAGCAACGTCGCCTCGGTTTGAAATCTGGTACGAAAGTTTCTCTGATCGCCTCGCATCGCTGCCCTCGCAGGACAGAGGAAAGCGTCGGTCTCGATCAGGGTATCTACCATGATGAGGATAATAGGGCGGTTGCCTATCGCTTTCGTGTTCGGGCGGGTGGCGTTGAGCAAGATCGGACCGTTGACGCTTCCGACGTTATCCATGTCATGGATCGCGCCGCAAACCTCAATAGTCCGCGCGGCATTTCGGTCATCGCAGCCGCGTTGAAGGTTATTGCACAGTCAGACCAGTTGGCCGATGCGACCTTGGCGACGGCTTTGATGCAGACCATCTTTGCGGCGACCATCAAAAGCCCGGAACCGAGCGAAACAGCGTTTCAGGCCATACAGACGTTGAACGACATAGACGCTCCCGCCAGCTTTGACGGGGATTGGTCGGAGTTCATCGGTGGGTTGCAGCAAGACTTGCTCGACGTTTGGGACCATCGCATTGGCGCGTTGAAGGAAAAGGGCATCTCCATGTCCGACTCCGCACGCATTAATCATCTCGGTCCCGGCGAAGAATTCCAGATGCACACGGCGGCAACACCGGGTTCTCAGTATCTGCCGTTCTTCCAAAATCTGTTGAAGGAAGTGGCCCGTTGCCTCGGCATCACCTACGAGGCATTGGCGATGGATCATTCCAACGCTTCTTATTCCTCGGTCCGAATGGCGGTTGCCAGCATATGGCCGATTGTTTTGCGTCGGCGCACTCGTATCGTCGCCCCGTTCTTGCAAGGCATCTTTGAGCGCTGGCTTGATGAGATGATCTTTCGCAAGATCATCCCTTTCAAGGGCGGATATGAGGCTTTCAGTCGGGACAGAGAGAGCGTTTTTCAGACGGAATGGAGCGGTCCCGCCGCACCGTCTGCCGACGATTACAAAGCCGCCCTGGCTGCAAAGATCAGGCTCGAAACCGGTCTGTCCACCTATCACGACGAATGCGCTCTCGCCGGCAAGAACGGCGAGGAGCAAATCGTGCAGCTTGGGCGCGAAAAGAAGATGTTCGAGGATGAGGGCGTGCCGCATCCATTTGGCCGGTCGCAGGGCGGTGGCGGTCCCCTCGGGGCCGCAGCCGTTGGAAATAGAGACCCCGCGAAGGAGGCTGCTTGATGGCGGACGGCTCGGACCCGTTGAAAATCGATTGGTGCGCGCGCGCGGTAAAGCTGCGCCGTGTGGAAGAAGCGTTGCTTTCCGGCGAGATGGTCACGGAAGCGCGCTTCGGCGAGGACATGACCCGCTACGCCAACGCTTCATTGGCAGAGGTGCAGCGGGCTTTGAATGAAGCCATCCGCAATTGCCAGATTGCGCGAGGCGAGAAACCTGCGCGAACCCGATACGCGATCAGCGGTCGCATGCGCCCTTACTGAGGTCACGGAAATGGCTGCAATTCTTGAAGACGGGAAGCTCCGGCTTTCCGGCTATGTCGGCGACTATTACTTTGAAGATGGCTTTACATCGGCCGATGTCGTCTTTGCCTTGTCGCAAATCGAGGCGGATGCAGAGCTTGCCGTTCACATCAACTCGGGCGGCGGCGTTGCTACGGAAGGTGCGGCAATTCACGCTCTGCTCACGGCGCGTCCCGGTATCACGAATGTCGTGGTCGAAGGGATTGCGGCGTCTGCCGCATCCCTCATTGCGATGGCAGGCCATACCGTCACCATGTCGGCGGGTGCAGTCATGATGATCCATGATCCGAGCGGTTACACCTTCGGTAATTCCGACGATCACAGCAAAACCATCGAAGCGCTCGAAGCCTTGGCAACCTCCTATGCCCGCGTCTATGCGGCCAAGTCCGGTAAGACTGCTGACGAGTGCCGGGACATCATGAGGGCGGAACGCTGGCTGACACCTGACGAGGCGGTCGCCGAAGGCTTCGCGGATGAGACGACTGAGAATAAGGCGAAGGCGGTTGCCGCCTTCGATTACCGGCTTTTCGCCCACGCTCCGAAAAACCTCGTTGCGCTGTCGAAGGCCAAGAATTGGTCAATGACGACCTCTCCCCCTCCCAAAAGTCAGAACCCCACGTCCACCAAGGAGAAGACCATGAACGACAAAGAGCGCGCGGATAACCTTGCGACCGAAAATGCCGGCCTGAAAGCGCAGATCGAAAAGCTCACAGCCTCGGCAGAAACCGCCGTGAAAGAAGACCGCGAGCGCCGCGCCGCGATCATGGCGCTCGACGAGGCCAAGGGACGCGAGGCGCTGGCGGAGCATCTTTTTGCAACCGGTGTTTCCGTCGATGCCGCCAAGGCAACGTTGTCGTTTGCGCCAAAGTCCGGCGATGCCGGCGAACAGGAATATCAGCCGCCGCGCACCATGAATGCACAGGGCCTCAATCGCGAGCCAACCAACAGCAAGCCGCAGGCGAAGTCGGGACTCTCCGCCCGGATCGATGCCCGCGTGCAGCGCGCCAAAGCATAGCCCGTTCTGCTCGTTTTCATCTCACCTGAAACATATCTTTAGAAGAGGATATCAACATGGGCACTTTGCCTGTTCTGAAATTCCAGCAGTCGCCGGGCATGTCCAAACTGCTGAAAAAGGAAGTCGATCCCGAAATTTGCCGTGGTGTCGGCACCTTGCTTGCAGGGGAGGCTGCAGCCCGCTCCGTAAAGATGGGCCAGCTTGTCGGCAAGATCGTGGGAACCGATCAGGCTCCGGCCGGTGCGAAGGCTGGCAAGCTTGTTGCTTGGGACCCGGATGCAACGGACGGCAGCCAGATCGTCTACGGTGTTTGCCTCAAGGATTGCGAAGCGGTGACCGGGGCCGATCTGGTTGGCGGCGTTCTCTACTCGCGCCGTCTCTCGGTTCTCAATCGAGCCGCTATCGTGTGGCCGGCTGACGTGACCGACGCCCAAAAGGCTGCGGCACTCGATGACATCGAAGAGCGCTTGGGCCTGATCGCCCGCGCCTAATCTCCCTTCATCATTCGCTGGAATTTCCGCCTCGCGGTCGCGGGTAGGGGTTCCTATGCCTATCAGGATACAAGGACCAATCCGCCATGCCGGAAATCGTTTTGCCTTACTCTAACGTTGATCTCACGACGGAGGTCAACAAACTTCCGAATACCTTCGGTCTACTCAATGCGCTTGGTATCGCGCCGGGCGAGCCGAAGCGTTCGCGCCTCGTTCGCATCGATTATAGGGAAGGGCAGATTGTTGTCCTGTCCCATCAGGAGCCGGGCGGACCCGGCGAGATTTCGGACGATGGCGTGCAGTCTGGTATCATTCTGTCCATCCCTCATTTCACCCACTTCGAAAACATCCTTGTCGGCGACATTGATGGCCTCTTGGAAGTTGTGAACGGGCAGATTACAGAAGCATCGCTCGACGCCGAGCTTGAGCGCAAGCTCATCACCATCCGCAAAAACCATTCGATCACGCGCGAATTTCTGCGGCTCGGCATGCTGCGCGGCGAGATCAAGGATGGAAAGCTGCGGACGCTGTATAATCTCTATGATCTCTTTGACGTGGAGCGGAAGGAAGTCGATTTCGCCCTGGGCACGGCCGGCACCGATGTTCGCCAGAAGTGCGAGGAAGTCAGCGATCACATTCTGACGAATGCCAAAGGCGAGACGGTCGGCGGCGTTGAAGCGGTCGTAGACAGCAAGTTTTTCGCCAAGCTGATTTCGCATTCCAAGGTCGAAAAGTATTGGGTGCAGGCGCAGAACTCTTCACTGCATACCCAGTTGGAGCGCCAACGTCTCGGCGGCAACTGGGGCCGGGTGTTCGAGTTCGGCGATATCGTCTGGCGAGAATACAAGGGCGGCTTGCCGGTCAAGGACAATGACGGCCGCATCGTGACGGCAAAGAATGTCGAGGACAATTCCGGTTCGGTCTATCCGTCCGGAACGCAATCCATGTTCCGCACCTTCGATGGTCCGGCCTACCACATCGACCGAGTCAATCAGGCTCCGGGCGCGGACGAGGAAGGCTCCATTTTCATCTCCACGAAGGAACTGGACCACGGCGTTGGCCTCGAACTGAAATCGCAGTCGAACATGCTTGCCATCTGCAAACAGCCGGATTGCTTGGTGCAGGTCAAAACCTCGAACTAACAGCAAACGTCATCCGGTCGCCACCATGGCGACCGGATGCAGCCTTTGGAGATTGAGCATGCCTGTCGGGGCTACCTTTCACAGCGTTCGCGATTCCGTGGTTTCGGCGGTAGACGCGAAGTTTGCCGAAACAGTCCGCTTGTCTCCCATGAGCGGCGGCGCGAAGGACCAACAAAGGCCGCAGCGCGAAATTTCGGCGATCTTGCGTACAGGCGCCGAGAAATCGAACGCCGTTGACACTGCGAACCCTGCCGCATGGCAAATTAAGATCGCGGCGGGCAAGGCCATGCTCTACATCGACCGCACGCGATATCCCGATATCGTTTTGAAGAAGCAGGACGCGGTGCGCGCGTTGACCCGCCACGGGCAACCTGTTTTCGAGGTCTCGCTTGTCGATGACCGCAATCATACTCGGCTGATTGTCGAGCTTGTTCACAAATAACAGAATTGGTGAGTGTCAATGTCCCTCGTACGTGTCGCCTTGCGCATCTGTGCCGTGGAAGCCCTGAAAGGGCGGACACTGGTAGATGGCAATGTTCTCGATAGCCAGATTGGCGCGCTTGACATTGCCGCCAACGGATCGCTGCACACGCCGCAGGAGAAGCCGTTTATCTCTGTCTATACCGATGACGCCAAGGTGACGGATGGGCTAGAACTTCGCTCACTCACAAAGAGCGGCAAGGTGGATATCTTTTTCGAGGCGGGAATAGCAACCTCGCATGTCGTGACGGATGCCGCGACTGATGAGTCCGTCATATATGAGGGCGTGCCGGCGACGGACGCGAATTTCGAATTCCATCTGGATTTAACGATGCGGCAAATTACCGACACGCTCGCCGACCCGGATAACGAATGGTCGGCAATCTTCAATAGTCTGGTGCTCGGCTTCGGACAGTCGCAACGCTCTCGGGCAAGCGGCGATACCAATGGTGTCCGGCTAGCGGCACACCAATTGAAATTGACCGTGGATGCTATTGCCGACCCGGTGCGCGGTATTGCGCTCAAAGCCAACTCGCCATTGGCGCGGTTTTTCGCGAAGTGTGAAACGGAGCTTGTTTCGCGCTCGCCGGATATGGGCCGAAAGATCGCGCTTATGCGTGCACAGATCTCCGGCGATGCGGACGAACTGCAAGCCGCGATGCGCCGTTACGGCATGATCTACAGCGAGGCCGACGCCATGTTGATGACGCCTGCATTCGAGGTGACGCGATGACGGGCCTCGTTGAACAGCTTTCGGACATGATGCACCGTATTGCCGAGCTTGAGCGCCGCAACCGCAATCGCCGCCGGAAAGGGACGATTGCAGAGGTCAGCGACGACAAAAGCATGTATCGGGTCAAGCTGTCCGATCAGAATGGCAAACCTTATCTCTCGCCATGGATTAAGGCGCGGACGCTCGCGGCCGGTGGCGTCAAGGTGGACGTTCTTTATCTGAAGGGCGAGCAGGTCGATGTTGTGTCCGAAAGCGGCGACATGGCGGACGCGCAGATAGATTTCTCCACATACAGCGATGCGAACGCTCGCGAGAACAAGGATATGCCATTGCATATCAAAATCGGCGATACCGTCGTGGAAGCCTCGGCCAATCTGGTGAAGGTGACGGGCGCAACCGTGATTGTTGAATCGCCCAATGTACAGCTCGGCGGCGAGGGCGGAAAAAAAGTCGCTCGCATCGGTGACAGGGTCGATGTGGGGGCGGGCTCATCCAAGGGACTTTGGCCTATTGTCGAAGGGTCAACCCGCGTCTTCGCGAAAGATTAGATTCCGAGCCATTGCCGGAGACATCGTTATGGGGTAGCGCAACCCTTTTGCAAGTTTTCTGTGATTTCGTAGCTGCCAATGGTTGTGTTGAGGGCGCATAATGAAAATCTTAGTTTCCGTTTTTCTGGCATCTTTTTCGGCCAGTATTACCGTTGCGCAAGCAGGCGATGTTTTTACTTGCCGCAAGATCGCGAATGATGCTGCGCGATTGGACTGCTATGACACCCTTTTTGGGAAGACTGGGGAGGGTGCCGCAAAAAAGGTTGATACGGCTCTGACTATTTCGTGGAGCGATCTTCAAGTCGATTATAAAAAGATGCGCGGGCAGAGTGTCACCACCAGTGGGAAATTCTTGTTCATGGGGGAGCAGGGTCTGTTATATGACAAAAACGGCGGTATGACCGCCTTTTTTGTCAATGTGGAAAAACTCCCGCGTGATCAGCTTAGTTTGCTCTACAACAACTGCACTAGCGGCTGCGACATTAGCGTCTCCGGCAAAGTGGGCGATGTAATGATGCAACGCGGAATTACGGCAGCAAGCGTGAACTTGGAGGACTAGATCCTCCCACCAAAATCTCCGACACTGAGTATAGCGAACAACGGAGGCGGTGGCATGCGATCGCCGCCCTTGTCGTGTTATGCGCTTTCAGCGGCATGGAAGCGTGACTATTCCACTTGTCCCCAAATGCGATTTAGAACCGCGAATGCCGCGTTAACTGGCTTCGTCTTTGCCAAAAATTGGACGGCTCACCTGAAGGCCAACGGCAGGGATTGAACCTGCACCCAAGCATTCCACTCGGGATCGCTGCGGCGACGTGTCTACCTATTCCACCACGTTGGCTGACTTATATAAGCGCACGCCTGCATCAGGCTCAAGCTTCGACATCGCCGGGCAATGGCGCGCGTCCGGTGAATTCAAATCGCTGCCCGCCGATCAGGCGAGGGAGCTTGCCCCGCCGTTTTGGCAATGTCGTTTCCCCTACCAAAAAGAAAGAGGTGCGGACCATGCCGGATTCGGCGGGACTAAGCGTCGCAAGCGGCAAGTCTCTTAGCAATTGGGGCCATGTCGAGCAGTCAGTGCGCAAGATATTGACCACCCCGAAACGGTCGCGCGTCATGCGCCGAAACTTCGGCAGTGACTTGCCGGACCTGATCGACGCGAAGATGACCCGCCGCAACGTTCTGGCTGTCTACTCCGCAGCGGCACGCGCAATTCTCGAATGGGAACCTCGCTTTCGCATGTCGGCGGGCAGGGTCACGCGGGCGGAAGCGGACGGCTCGATTACCCTCGAAATCTTCGGAACCTATTACCCACGCGGCCATCGCGGCGACTACTCCATTTCGGAGAGCGCAAGCATCCGCGTCATCTATAGCGGGGCCTGATCATGGCAATTCATACGCCAAACATCATCGACGTTTCGCGCCTGCCGGAACCCGATGCAATCGAAAAGCTCGATTTTGAAACGATCCTTGCAAGCCGCATGGCAGACTTCGGCAAGCGGGCGCAGCAAGCCGGTTTTGATTATGATGTCGGCGACCTTGAGACCGATCCTATCAAGATCGATCAGGAGGCGCATGCCTATCGCGAAGTGCTGATGCGCTCTCGCGTGAATGACGGTATCCGTTCGGTCTTGCCGGCCTTTGCTAAAGGCGGCGATCTGGAACACGCGGTTTCGCGTGCGAACGTTGTGCGCATCGTCACCCTGGACGAGCGCGGCAACGTCATCTTTCGGGAAGACGACGATGCGTTGTTGCGCCGCTATCTGGCGAGCTTCGACGCTCCTGCGGCCGGTTCGGAAGATGGCTATCTTGCCGCCTCCCTGAAAGCTTGGCCGCAGGCGCATGACATACGCGTGGTCAATGGCGGCGCTGGCAAGGTTCTCGTCTATCTGCTCGGTGCTGCCGGGTCGCCGGCTCCGGTGGATGCTGTGTTTTCGGTCGCCAAGGCGCTCGATGCAAAGCACGTTCGGCCGCTTACTGACGATGTGACCGTCTCGGCCGCGCAGATCGATCGCTACACCCTCTCGGCAACGCTGGTCGTGCCGCGTGGCCCGGACCCTGCGCAAGTCGTGAGTGCCGCGGTTAAAAGCGTCCAAGCCTTCGGCGCGACCCGATACCATATCGGGGCCGAAGTCCCGGCTTCGGCTCTTCTGGCTGCGGCTTACGTGCCGAACGTGATGCGCATCGAACCTGTCATGGTTGCCGACCTGCCGGCGCGTGCCAACGTCGCGCCATATCTGACGGATATCAATCTGACGTATCGGGTGCTGATGTGATCCCGGCGGAAACGCATCTGCTGCCGCAAAGCTCGGAGCCTATGGAAAAGGCGCTTGCGGCGGTCGGCGAGCGCACGGAAGCGATTGGGATTGACTGGCAAGCCCATCTCGACCCGATGCGCGCGCCCGTGCACTTCCTGCCTGTCCTCGCTCACGCGCATTCGGTCGATATCTGGAATCCGAAGTGGCCGGTTCATCATCAGCGCCGGGTGATCGCGGATGCCATCTATCATCATCGGATCAAGGGCACGCTTGCCGGCCTCGAAGCTTATGCCGGGATAGTCGGAAGCGAAATTATTCGCGCGATCCGGCCACCCGGTACGTTCTTCCTGTCGGGCGGCATGTCAGAAGAGCAGCGCGCGGCGCTTGCCGACCGCATGCCGCAAATCCGTATCTACAGCCGCGCTCTGCGGTCGAGTGCCGGGAAGCGGCTTTTCCTGTCTGCCCGGTCCTATTCCGCCTTGGGTGCATCCTTCGTCGCAGACAGCAAGGCGGCGGAGCGAATGCGTCCGCGCATCACGTTCTTCGAGGCCGGGCTAGAGCAGCCGATCAACGTCGAAGAGGTGACGGACATCATTCCGGGCCTTGGCTACGCGATGTACGAGCGAGCCTTGCTGCGGCGAAAGCGTCGGCGGTCCGTTAGCTGTCTCGGCGGAACCCTGCGCTTTTGGGTGACACTCGATCACAATCGCTCTGTCGCCGCCTATCGGCGTGCGGACGGCTCGCCCTCGGTCATTCGCTATGGCATGCGCCCGGCGACAGTGCAGCCAGAGGCGCAATACGGGCGGGCGGAAGCGGGGAGGGCGGCATTCTTCGGCCGACCGCTGCACCGTCGTTACTGGTCAAACATGCGATCCGAAACGCGCGTTTTCGAGCGCATTGTGATTTGGGACCCGGAAATGGTGCCGCGCCGAAGGGGAGCTTCCTACTTGGGCGTAAGCCGTTTCGGGGTTGCTCCGTTCACGGCCGAACTCGTGGTGCATGCACCTTCGATCCGACCGCGAAGGGCATTCGCTGTTGGCGGCTATTTCGGGAAATTCTTCGCCGCCTCGGATGGCGAGAAATATCGTGAAACCCTGCGCGCCCTTCGCGCCGCGAAATCGGCGCGGGATACCATCCTCATCAACACCAAAACATTCCGCAGCCCGCAGGCAGGTCAGCTCATTGTCGCTGGCACGCCGTTTGTTGCCGGCCGTCTACTCAGGAGCTGATTATGCTTAAAACAGTACCGTTTCAGGATCGCATGGAAGCGCGCCACAGCGATCTCAACAATATCCAAGGCTCCGCACGGGCAACCTTCGACACGCTGGTCAAGGACGCGGTGACGGCCGACGCGCCCGGCTATGCCGGTTTCGTTGTCACGAAGAACAGCGCGACGGAATTGCAGATCGCGGCCGGTCGCATCTATCGGCCGGATGGCGCGGTCTTCGAAATGGAACAGGCGTCCACCCGCAACATCGTTTCAATCCTGCCTTCGGCAACGAAGCGGCTCGTTGCCGTTATCGCCTACGGGCAGGAGGAAGACAGCCGAACCGAGACCCGCGACTTCCTCGTTGATCTGGAAAGCGATACCACGGAACCCCGCATGCTCGTGGTCGAGCGCCATCGCGCCGCGAAGCTCGACCTCGTTCCGGGGCAGGAAAGTGCCACGCTGCCGCGCCCGGTGGTCGATCAGTCGCTTATCGTCATTGCCTGGGTTACGCTGAACACGACCGGTATCGAAGCGATTGCGATGGAAGCTGCCAACGCCCTGCCATCCGTCACCCGCAACGATAAGCGCATTCGGTCGCTGGAGGTGTGGCGCGATCAGATCGAACCGCGCATCAACACGATTGCCAGCGATATCACCGCGCTTAAAAAGGGCATGGCGGGCATGGCCGGCTCGGGCGAATTGATTAACGTCATGCGCGATATTGCACGTCTGAAAGAGAAGCTGGAAATACCGGACGATGCGTCGGATTGGGCTTCGGACCGCTATTTGACCAGCAGCGAGACCGACAACGAAAACCTCGACCTGCTTTGCCTTGTCGAAGAGGGCGTGCGCTTTGCTCATGAGGCACGGAACGAGACACAGATTTCGCTCTATAACCCTCTCGATCTGAGCGCTTATCTGCCGGGCAACGGTCTGCTGCTGCCGGCAATCTCCGGCCGGGAAATCCGGCTGGCATCGTCGGCGGGTGCGGTCGATGGCTCCGTTGCCATTGCGCAGTACGGTTTCCAAACCCATGAGATGAAACAGTTGTCGGTGGCCCGTTCGCGCATGCGCTACGGCCCGGCCTATAACGTCTGCAACAATTCGCAGTGGTGGGCCGATGGCGTTTATGACAGCGCCACCAACACGTTCAAAAAGAACGGCGAAACCTTCCTCGTCACCGGAACGCAGATCCTCGATAACGTCTATGGGCAATCGTGGTGGGACCCGCTCAATGCGCATACCCTCCTTCGTGTCCAGCAGTTTTGGGAGGATACGTGGGAGGATAACTATTGGGTTGCGCAGACGACGGACAGAACGGTGTCCGGCGCGCAGATCGCACAGACTATCCTCAATTCGCAAGACGGTTGGCTTTCCGGCCTCAAGCTCCGGTTCACGGAAAAGGGCGCGGATGGCGATGTGCATATTTCCATCGGCTATACGACGGCCAGCGGCTCGCCCGACCCGGCGCACCTTGTGACGCATGTCACCATTCCCTATGCCAGCATCAAGGTTGCGCCGAACGATACCTATGTCGCCATTCCGCCCGTGTTTCTTGAGGCCGGGCAGCGCTATTCGCTCATCATCACCACGCTTGGCAATCACAAGGTCGCGGTGGTCGATAGCAACAAGTATGCGCAAGGCACGCTGTTCTACTCCACGGACGGCGCGTACTATCAGGGCGACCTCACGCGCGACCTTTATTTCCAGATGGAATATCTGGTCTTCAAGGCATCCCGCGTTGAAATCGAATTGGCGGCGCTGACGCTTTCGGGCGGCATTGCTTCCATCGATATTCTCGCCGGAACGATCAGGCCGAAATCATGCGCCATCGAGCATCAAGTGATGATCAACGGTGCGTGGAAGCCGCTGAACGTGCTGACGCCCAATCTGTTGGTCGGCTTGCCGCCGCTGTTGCGTCACCGCGTCGTCATGACCGGTACGAATGCCGTTGCGCCTGCTTTGGAGATACCGAGCAGCCGCATTCGCATCTGGCGTCAGCGGACCACGTTCAAGCACATTTCGACACGCCGGACGCTGGCGACATCGGCAACCACGATCACGGTTCAGCTCATTGTCGCCAAGTTCGAGGCCGAACGGCATACCTTGAAAGTCAGTCTCCGCAAGGATGACAACACCCTGATCGCGAGCAGCGGCTTTGTAGACGAGCCGATCGAACCCGGCCGCTTCCGCCGCACCTACAGCTTTGCCGCAACGCCGGCGATCAACGCCTACAAAATCCAAATCGAGGGCACGACCAACAATGCTCTCGTGCCCTTCCACGTTGAAGAGCGCGTTGACGTAGCGCTCTAAATTCCCGGAGACGAAACATGCCTGTCAAATCTACGCCGGCTTTCAAGCCGGACGCGGACTATCGCGTCCAAGTCGCAACCGTCGTCAAGGTCGTGGGACTGACCATTCGGCCAAGCCAGGGCGGCACCATCAAGGGTGCCGTCGCCGAGCAGATCAAGGCCGATATCCTCTCCTTCGAGGAAATCACCGAAGCGCAGGAGTGACCGGGTATGCGCCGACTGGATCAATATCAAATCAAGGTCGGCGATGATCTCGGCGACCCGGATTTCTGGAACCGCCGTTACGAAGACCTCGATTTGCGTCTGCATGGACAGGAGGAAATCGAAAAGGATTGGAGAGCGGCCGTCCGTGAGTTGCAAGAAAACGGCCTAAAGCGGATCGATGAAGCCGTTTCACCGCTCATCGCGCAGTTGCAGGAAGATTTGCAGCTTGGCGCGGTCTTTATCGCCGAAAGCAAGTCGGCCGTTGAGGTGAAGACCGGTCCTATGACCATCGGTATCAGCTCCGCGAACAAGCGTCGTTATTCGCCTGCGGCCTATCTGGCGTTGGTGACGCGCGACGCGCCTTACGGCGTCATGCTTGGCCGGCTGATTTCCTACAACCGTGACACCGGCACGCTTGCGGTCGATATCGAACGGACCTTTGGCGCGGGTGATCCCATCCGCACCAATTGGATTATCTCCGCGACCTCGCATATCGACTATCAAGCAGACCGCGTTTTCCGTGAGGCCGGCGGCGGTCTCACGTCCACGACGGTTGAAGCTGCCTTGCGTGAGCTTCTGGCTTTGACCGTACCGAAGACCCGTTCCGTCACGGCCGGAATGGGGTTGAAGGGCGGCGGCGAAATGAGCGGCGATGTGTCGGTGGCGCTCGATTTGGCTTACACCGATGTCCGCTATGTTCGTGCGCAGGAATACGACCAGCATCGTCATCCGTGGTCGGAAATTGACGACAAGCCGACGACGCTCGCCGGCTACGGTATCGGGGACGCTCATACGAAAGCCGAGAACTTCCGCCTTTTGGACGGCAAGCAGGACAAACTTTCATATGTTGCGGAAGACAAGGCCAGCAGGGGAAAGCCGGACGGTTATGCGCCGCTCGGTCCCGATGGCAAGATTTCCGGCGCATATCTTCCCGTCGATGGCAGCTTTCTTGGCGTCTACAATGCCGCCACGAATACGCCTGCCATCTCTTCAGGGTCCGGGAACCGGGGCGACTTTTGGGTTGTCTCGGTGCCCGGCAAGGTCACGGCCGATGACGTCGGCGATGTTGCTGCCGGCGATCAGTTGCGCCGTGGTCCGGATCGTTGGGAACGCGTTCCGACATTCACCGCTGTTTCGTCAGTCGCTGGAAAGACAGGGGTCATCACCCTTAATGCCAGCGACGTTTCCGATAGCGGAGCGACGGGGCAAGCAATCCTAAAGGCTGGCGACGCATCAGCGGCTAAATCAGCATTGCAGCTTGTCACTGCCGATCTGTCGGATTTCTCGACTGCCTGGACTGCTGCTTATCAGGGCGTGACTTCGGCATATGCCCGTTCGTTCCTTGCCGCCGTCGATGCCGGCGCGGCCCGCACTTTGCTGCAGCTCGGCTCTGCGGCCTTGCAGCCATCGACGGCGTTTGCCGCCTCTGCCCATGTCGGCGCGGGCGGTGCTGTCGCGCACCCTGACGCGACGGCCGCGACCAGCGGATTTATGTCCGCCGCCGACAAGACCAAATTGAACGGTGTTGCGGCCGGGGCCAACAACTATGTCCACCCGACTGGCGATGGCAACTTGCATGTGCCGTCAACCGGTATCGGCAGTTCGAAAAAGGTGCTGACTGCCGGCGGAGCGGCCGGCTCAATGACATGGAGCTTTGTGGATTTTGCCGATGTCGCAGGTAAGCCGACGACGCTTGCCGGCTATGGCATCGTAGACGCTTATTCATCCTCCACCATGGATGCCCTTTTGGCAGGAAAGCAGGCGAGCCTTGGCTTCGTGCCGGAGAACATCGCGAATAAGGGAGCGGCCAACGGTTATGCCTCGCTCGACGGGGCAGGCAAAATTCCGACCTCGCAATTGCCTGCTTCGGCAATCACCGACACGTTTGTTGTCGCCTCGCAAGCGGCGATGCTCGCTCTTGCGGTGCAGAAGGGCGACGTTGCCATTCGAACCGATGTCAACAAGAGCTTCATTCTGCAAAGCGAACCGGCTTCGACGCTGGCGAACTGGCAGGAGCTGCGAACGCCAACGGACGTTGTGCAGTCCGTGGCCGGGCGGCAGGGCGCGGTAACGTTGACCTCAGCCGACTTGACGGATGCGAGCACCGTGGGGCGAGCCTTATTCACCGCCGCGAACGCGACTGCCCAAGTTGCCGCTCTCGGTCTCGGGAACGTCAACAATACCTCTGATGCGGCAAAGCCGATCTCGAACGCTACGCAAGCGGCACTGAATCAAAAGTCGGATACCGGGCACAAGCATGTCATCGCTGACATCGCGAACCTGCAAACGACCCTGGATACAAAGCAGGCGGCTTTAGGTTACGCGCCGGCCAATAAGGCTGGCGACATGTTTACCGGCGATGTTGAGCTTGCATCTCCAGCGAGCAATGCAGACATCGGCCTGTGGCTACACCGCAGGAATGTGAAGCGTGGAAGGTGGGTCGTAGACGCCAATGGTAGCCTGTGCTGGCAGGACCAAGGCGGGCAGATCCATTTTTACATCTCTAGTGCTGGCGCCATCGGGACCCAGCAGCTCGGTGACTTGAACACGCGGATTGAGGACCGCTCCTATTATTGGGGCCAAGCGCACGTTAACAACGCCGTCACCAACTCTCAAATGGCGGGCTACGTCGAAGTGCTGATGGCCAATGGCTCCGTCATCAACAATGGCGGCTACGTGCTGACGATGGCGCAGCGCGTGGACCGTGACCAGTACAGGTTCGGCTCTCGTCAGCCGCAGCTTTACATTCAAAATCGCGGTTGGTTCGCCGCTTTCCCATTCTGAGGAATCCTATGCACGATTTCGGAAAACTCACTTCACGGGTTGAAACCGTGGAGCTTCCCGGCGGTCGGGAAACCCAAATCTATGTCTTTTACGGTGCCGGCGGCACCGAGTGGCACGATCTCTATAAATCGCTGCCACCCTTTGATTTCTACGTGGCGCTAGATGACGGCGACCGCGTGGTTTCTATGGAATCCAATCCCGAACACTCGCAGATCGCGAGTCATCGGATCATCGGTATCAGCCGTGAGGAAGCCGGCGATTTCACGCGCGGTCCCGGCGGTAGCGTCTACGGCATGAAATGGAACGGCAGTCGGATTGTGGACCCGACCGACCACATGACCATTGAACAAAAGCGTGCGGCAATGCCGGACCTGACGCCTCGCGAGTTCCGAGACGCGCTTATCGATAACGATATCATGCCGGACCAAGTGACGGCGGCAATCAACGGCATTGCCGACGCAAAGGCACGGGCTAAGGCGCTCAATGCCTGGGAATATCCTACCATGTTCTCGCGCACCGATCATTTGCTTGAGCAGATCGGATCATCCTTCGATCTCTCGCCGGAGGCGATTGATGCCATGTGGACGGCGGCCGCGCAGCAATAGGCGCGGCTCCCGAAGCATCATGCTTCACACCCTCGACATTCGTTAATTCAGCCCGCTGCGCTCCGGCGGGCCGCTTGCTCTTTGCCGCCCTGAAAACTTGAGGCGGCGCAATCGCACCCGATCCTCTGTCATTTCCAAAGGAGACCTTTATGGCCGACCTGTCCTATGCGCATGGCGTGACGCTCGCCGAAAGCGCGGAAACCCCGTCGCTTCTGCGCGTCCAGCGCAACGGCATTACCTTCGTCAACGGCACGGCACCCAACGCGGATGCCGCCGCCTTCCCCTTGAACTATCCCACCCTGATTACCTCGGAACGGGCGGCTGCGGCGCTCGGCGCTGCGGGCACGCTATTGGAAGACGTGACCTCCGTTTTTGGCGAAGGCGGTTCTTGGTGCATCGTCAACCGCGTGCCCGATAGCGCCGACCCGGCGGCCCAGCAAGCTAATCTGCTTGGCGACCCGGTTGCTCGTACCGGCCTATATGCGGCGCTGCGTGCCAAGGCGATTACCGGCTATCAGCCGCGCGTCGTCATTACTGCCGGCGATACCGGCGCTTGGATCGAGGCGGGCGTTGTTTCCGTTTCGATGTCGGAGCAAGGGGCCAAGCTGACAGAAGCGCCCATTGTCGAGGCGTCCGGCGGTGGCAATGATCCCGACAAAGTTCTGCCCAAGCTTGAGGCAATCATGGGCACCGGCATTGTCGATGCAGGAAAGGTAGTCGCGGTGCGAGTGGTCGAGCCGGGCAAGGCGCTTTCGCAGCCGCCGACGATTACCTTTACCGGCGGTGGCAAAGAGGCGGACAAGGTATTGCCGAAGGCGACGGCTAATGTTGGCGACGTTGCCAATCCGTTTATCTCCGCGCTAAACGTCATAACCCCGAAAATCCGGGCGAGGGCTTACATCTCCGGGCCGAACACCACGAATGCGGAAGCCGTTCGCTTTCGTCGTACGGTCAACGGCGGTCGCATTCTCATCATCGATCCAAAGACCATTAAGAACGTTAATGGCGTACCGGTGACAAAGCCTGTCGCCGCCGTTTTCGCCGGCATTCGCGCTCGCGTCGTCGCATCCTCAGAGGGCGTATCCGGTTCGGTATCGAACAAGATCGTTCGCACGATCGATGGCGTTGCCCGCACCATCGCTTACCCCGAAGACAGCAACTATCTGAACGAAAAGCAGGTCGCCACCATCATCAACGAGCGCGGCGGCTTCCGTACGTGGGGTAGCCGTCTGGCGACGGACGATCCGCTTTGGCAGTTCGATAGCGTACGCGCGACGGCTGACATGGTGAACGAGGCGCTTGAAGACCTCTATTTCCTCTACGTGGACCGCAAGTTCACAAAGGCCAATCTCAAGATGATGATCGAAGACGGCAACGCCGCACTTCGCGTTTTCAAGAACAATGAGGATATCCTCGGCGGTCGCGTCTGGCTGTCTGATATCAATGAGCCGACCACGCTCGCCGATGGCAAGCTTTTCCTTGACGTGGAATTCGAGCCGGTCGGCCTCATGGAACAAATCCACGTCACTACCCATCGCAACATTCTCTACTACCGGCTTCTGCTGGATGAGGTGAATGGCGCAATCGAAACCGGCCCGCTCTCGCTCGCCGCCTGATAAGGAAAGCCCGACATGGCAGAAAAGACCCTACCTAGCCGCATCCTGCGCGACTGCATGATGTGGGCCGACCGTACGAGCAAGCTCGGGCAGATCGGCGATATCACCGTGCCCGTGCCGGAAGCCAAACGCGAAGACGTGCGCAATGCCGGTATGATCAAGGCCCGCAAGGTCCATCTCGGCTACGAGGCTCCGGAGTTTAAGTTCAAGATGCCGGGTCTCGACCCGCAGATCTTGAAGCTCTTCGGCCTAAAGCCGGGCGTCGATACGCCATTCATGATTACCGGAGCGCATGTCGATGAAGACGGCACGACGCATAGCGCCGTGCTGACCATTCGCGGCAAGATGTACAAGCCCGATCATGGCACATGGAAAACCGGCGACCTTGCCGAGAACGACTATGCCGTTGACGTGAACTACTACAAGCTCGAAATCGACGGCGAAGAAATCTACGAGATGGACGACTTTGATTTCAGGGTCGGCGGTGTCTCGCAGTATGGCGACATCCGCAACGCCCTGCTGCTCTAGCAGCTAGCGACATTCTCTCATTCAAATCATTCCATTCAATCCGGCCCGCTTCGCGCGGGCCATTTTTATCGAGGCTATCATGACCGAAGTTGTCACCCATACCCTTCTTTCGCCCGTAAAGCATGGCGAGCTGACCATTACCGAGTTGACGTTCCGTGAAGCCGAAGTTGGCGACTTCATGGCGGCAGATCATGTCAAAGGCGAGTTTTCCGGCAACGTCGCGGTGCTGGCTTCGATCTCCGATACTCCGCTGCCCGCATTCAAAAAGATCAAGGCTAAGGATTTCAGTATCATCCTTGCCAAAACCAAGGACCTCTTGGGAAACGAAGGCAAGAACACGACTGGCGAATAGTTGCCGTCTTCGTTGCCCGTTACACGCACACATCGCTCGACGTCATCGAGCGGTGGCGCCCTGAAAAGCTATTGGCCTACTTTGAGACAGCGCGAAGCCTGAGGGACGCGCTGAAGGAACCGCTATGACCACACAGCAAAGCACCCTGCGCGTTTCATTGCTTGACGATGTTACTGCTCGCGCCAAGCACATCACGCGGGCGCTGGACGGATTGCGCTCCCAACAGATGACGGCGTTCGCTCCTATGCGTGGGATGATCGGGCAGGCTATGGCCTTGGGAGCTGGTTATCTTGGAGTGAGGGAGGGCTTGAGCGCCACGGCGGGAAGCGCAATCAAATTCGAGTCTGCTTTTGCCGATGTTAAAAAGGTTGTCGAAGCGACGGAGGAGCAGTTCGAGAACATGCGCCGCAACATCAGGCGCATGTCGGGCGAAATCCCGATGTCCGCAAACAACATCGCTGCTCTCTTCGCTGCCGCCGGAGAATCCGGCATCGCGACGGAAGAATTGCAGGGCTTTGCCGAAATGGCGTCACGCGTCGGTATCGCCTTCGACATCACGGCCGAGAAGGCAGGTTCCAGCCTAGCTAAACTGAAGACGCAGTTCGGCTTGACGGTTGCCGAGACCGGGGACCTTGCCGATGTCATGAACCACTTGTCCAACAACATGGCGAGCAAGGCGTCGGAAATTACGGACTTCATGCTGCGTGTCGGTGCCCTCGGTAAGATTGCCGGTTTCACCAAAGAGCAGGTTGCCGGCATCGGCAGCGCCATGATTGCGGCCGGCGCGGAACCGGAAGTTGCCGCGACCGCCATGCAGAACGTCACGAAGGCTTTGACGCGCGGCGCTTCCGCGAAAAAGAGTCAGCGTGAAGTGGCTGCAAGGCTTGGTCTCGACCTGCCGAAGATCGCCAAGGAAATGCAGAAGGATGCGCCGGCAGCTCTGAAAAAGGTTCTCGCCGCCATCGCCAAGGCTCCGAAGGATCAACAGATATCAATCGTCTCCGATTTCTTCGGTGATGAGGCCAAGGCATTCATTCCGCTGCTCGGCAATGTGAAGCTTCTGGACGATGCGCTTGCAAGCGTGAGCGACCGAACAAAGTATGCCGGCTCCGCCCTGAACGAGTATAAGCAGCGTGCCAGCACTACGGGCAACGCGCTCGAGCTTTTGGGCAACAAAGTATCCAACATCTTTTGGGAAGTGGGCAACAGCATGTTGCCTTCCATCCGCGAAGGCGCGCAGGCGATCAGCGAAGTCTTAGATACTCTCGGTAGCCGGGCGACGATCTTCGATCAGATCAAGGTCGGCGCGAAGGGGTTCGCGCAAGGCTTTGGCTATGATGGCGGCATTCGCGAAATGGTCAACGACATTAGCGACCTGATGCTTGGCAAGGTCGATCCGAACGCGGGCGAAAACCTTGGCCGCTTGTTCATGAAGGCGAGGGAATGGGGCGCATCCGTTCGCGAGCTGACGAACGCAATTCGCGAAAACCCTATCGCGCAGTTCCTCGGCCAGATGTCGGGCTATGGTCTCAAGCTCGCTATGTGGGGCGCTGGCATCGCCTTCCTCGCCGGTACGGTTCGTAAACTCGCGAGCGCGATGTTTCTGTTATCCGGGGCGAGCACTCTCGTCGGTGCCCTCAAAACCATCGGTGCTATTGCCGCACTTGTCGGTGGTGGAACCGCAACAGCCGGAGGCGTTGCCGCGACAGCAGCAACCGGGGCGGCGGCGGGCGGCGCGGCCACGGGCCTGTTTGCGGGTTGGTCGGCCATGCTCAAGGGATTTGCGCGCCTTGGCATTTATGGGATGGCGGGAGCGGGCGCTTTGGAATTCGGACAGCAAAGCTATACTGGCGATACGCTTTACAAGCAGGGAAAAGCTTGGTTGCCGGGTCCGGAGGACGCGGTGCATGCCATCGGGTCGTATTTGAAGTCCTTCGTCACGTCGGACAATAGCCCGACTTCGGCCGGTGTCTATGCGCAATCTGCGATGGATAGTGCCCGTGCAGCGCGCGCCGCCGGCTTCGGTGGATCGACCACGGAAACCTCGCCCGGAAAGACAGCGGATGATCTTGGCTTGATAACCGCCCGTATCGATGCGTCATCCATTGCTGAGATGGTTAGGCCGAGCGGGACGCAAGATGTCCGCGTTGTGAATCAGCAACCCCCGAACGTGACGGTTCATGCGCCGATCTCCATCACGGGAGCTTCTGACCCGCAGGCGGCGGCAAATGCAGTCATCAGCCAGCTCGGGACGGCGGTCAGAAACGCGACCGACACCCAATTTAGCGACTAAGCTTGGGATCAATTGCCACGACAGGTCGTGGGCGAATACTTATTGTCGCGAATTTCAAAGCATCGATTCCAGTGGACGCCGTTTATCAACTATTGCGTAGCGCCGAGCATTTGAGCTCACTGCTGTACCAGCTGGAGGTTGCGATGATTCCTCAATTGCCCACGGACAATCTCTATAAGTTTATGACCCTAGGTGGCATCGTGATTATCGTATTTTGTCTTTGGCTAATACGTGATAATTCCGACCGGCTGGATCAGGCATTAATCCGATATAACGAAGCAACTGGGCAATATGACGTTGCCGTCACGAATGTCGAGCAGCAAGGTGACAGTTTAGAAAAGAAGCTCAATGAGACATCCACGCTTATTCAAGAGGCGCTCAAGCCGGAAAATGCTAGCAACGTAGCGGCGGCTCAGCGCGCAATAGATGCTTTTGCCGCCCTTAATTCTGAGTATGAAAAGGCCGTTGCTAAGCGCGAGGATGCATATAAGGCAAAGATCGCAGCGAAGCAGCAAGGTTTTGCATTTGATCGAGTGCTAAAGCGTAGTGAACAAGACCTATTGGTAGCGCGCATCAACCTAATTTGTGGCGGAGTAATTTTGTTGATAGGTCTTGGCTCATGGTATTTGCTTCACCAACGAAAACAAGACCGTCTGCTGGGTTTGCAGGTTGAAGCTGCCACAAACGGCCTCACCGAAGGAAAGAAATCCGAAATGGTAGAAAATACATCAGCGCAAGATGATGGCGCTTCCATCTGACCGAATACATTCCCACCGTTGAACAGCGAAATTCGTGTAGATTTTCCTTCATAGAAAACCCGCACCACTGTTAGCGGTTCGAGATGTTTATCGGCATTTTCACGCCGTATGCGAATACGATAGTATCGGTGCATTCGATAAGTGCTGCGGCCTTTAGAACCTGCTTTAGTTAGATAATCTCGATTAGTTTTAGCTAAGGAATTGGTGCATTCTTTGCCGGCCCGTCGCCATTCGTCAGGTGCATGCGCTTTTCAGCTTCTTTTCAATCGACGCACCCTTTGATATCGGCGATCTATAACAGTTCAATTTCAGGTGGAAAATGACGGGTGTAACATCGATGATGCTCGGAGGCTACGCCTTCGAGGCGTTGGGCTTCGGCTATCAGAATATCAAGCGCAAGGTTAATACGCCTTGGGTGGAGATATCCGTGGGGCAGGACCTCAATCCGCAGCAATGGACAGGGCCAACGTCGGACGAGGTGACGATTCAAGGCGTCTTGTTTCCGGAGGAATTTGGCGGGCAATCGCAACTCGACGGCATCATAGCGGCACAGTTGGCGGGAACGGAAATGATGCTGGTCAGTGGTGACGCCATGGAAGGCGTCATTCGGGGCATGTTCACGGTCCAATCAGTTGAGGAAGATCAGACCTATCACGATGCCAAAGGGATGCCGCGACGGAATGCCTATGTCATTTCGCTCAAGCGCATCCAGTCGGACGCTGCGGCAAGTGCCGGCGGCATCGTGGACCGCGCAAGCTCCCTACTTTCTGAGCTATTCAGGTGATCGCATGGCAAGGATTTACACGACGCGGCAAGGCGAGACGGTCGATCTCGCTTGCCTCTCTCACTATGGGCGGACGACGGCGGTTGTCGAGGCGGTACTTTCCGCCAATCCGGGCCTTTCCAGTCTTGGCCCGATCCTCCCCCTCGGTACTCAAATCATTATGCCGGACATGCCAAGCGTTAGCGCAGAGCGGCGGCTGATTAGCTTATGGGATTGAATATGAAGCCTCGCGTTGAAATTACCGTCGATGGCGTGCCGGTTGCCGGCGCATTCTATGAACGGCTGATGTCCGTCACCGTGACGGATGAAGAGGGCTTGAAGTCCGATACGGTCGATATCGAGCTAAACGACGGCCCTCCGAGCTATCTCGCGCTCCCGCGCAAGGGCGCGCTCATCTCGGTCAAGATGGGTTACGGCAGCAACCTCGTTCTCAAAGGGCAATTCACGGCCGACAAGATCAGCCTCGATTGCCTACCGTATAAGATGTCGATTTCCGGCAAGGCAGCGGACTTGCGCAGCGGCAAGCTGAAAGAACGGCAGGAACGGGCATGGGATAAAGCCACCCTTGGCGACCTGATCGCGCAGATTGCCAGCGAGAGCGGATTGACGCCTGCCGTTGATCCCGATCTTGCCGAGCATCGTTACGAGTGGATAGGCCAGCAGGACGAAACGAACATCCACTTCTTGCGGCGGCTGGCAGACCGGCATAACGCCCTGTTTGCCGTCAAGCAGCGGCGGCTATTGTTTGCGCGTCGCGGCTCCGGCCTCTCGGTTTCCGGCGCTTCCCTCGGCTCTATCATCCTGACGCCTGCGGTCATCAAAACCGGCACGCTGAAAGTCGATATCAATGACCGCACGAAATACAGCAAGGTCGTCTCTTACTATCAGGATGCCGATAAGGCGCAGCGGGTGGAAATAGAGGCGGACGCGGATGCGGATGGCGATAGCGTCTACCGCATTCCCGATGCCTTTTCGTCGCCGGCAGAAGCGGACAAGGCGGCGCGCGCCAAGGCAAAGGAGCTTGCGCGCGGGGAGGGTAGTGTTTCGGTAACGGTACTGGGCGATGCGGCGATAGAGGCGGGCTTGCCGCTGCTCTTTGCAGACGTTCGCCCTGGGCTTGATGGCGTGCCTTACATCATCAAAACGGCACGTTCCAAGTACACGAAGACGACCGGCTTCGAGGTTGACGTTTCCGGCCGGCTTTACGACGGGAAGTCGGCGACTGAAGACGAGGGAGCCGGCAGGCGCGAAGGTGCCGAGCCGCCCGAAGCCGCCGATGCGGCCGGGAAGGTTGCGCCGAGTAGCGCGCCGGGCACGCCTGCCACGCCTTCGGTCTTTCTCACGCCTCGCTTCGGACGGATTGACGAGAACTAGACGGGAGCTTGCTACGAAGCGAGGCACGTCTGTTTTCGGCCTTTCTGGTTTGACGGCCCAAACCAACCCTTCCTTCGGTATTCCAAGTAAGCGTGAATCTTGAATCGCTATCGCGGTTGGGATCACGACTGACTGAGCCCGACCGCCTCTTCGGATCGCAACTCCGCCCTAACCACGGACGATGGTTTATTTCTGTTTGCGATCTGCGAGTGATTTCTTGAGTGCGATATGCTTGCCTATGGCGTCCATGACCAAGCGTATAACTTCGTCCTCGCCCCTACATTGATGGAATTTTTCGATAAAATCGCCGAAGCTGAAATATTGGTTTTCTTCGACGGTAAAATGCTCGTTGGCATCGCTGCCGTAAGTCGTGCTGATCGACAGACGGTGATTTCCGCCTTTGTCGTTGATGACGACATTCGCCATATAGCCATAGCTTTTAAACTCGATTTCCGGGTAATCGGTGATCTCGGCTTTGATGGCCTCAAGCGCGGCGATCACCGGCTTAAGCTTTTCCACCCGCTTAATATTGTCATCATCGGACTTATTAAACATCGTATCGAGTCGCTGCTTTTCGCCTGCAATGATGGATTGCAGGGCGCTGCGTATATTATTCTGGATATCTTCGTCGGCCATGGCGGTAGGATTGTATAAATGTCGAAGGATGGCAAGTGAGCGGGCAGACTTCTGCTGAAAGGCAAGCGCCGCTAATCGCCGCCGCCCTCCTAACAACGAAGGGGGGACGATAGCTTCCAGGCCCGAAGCGGACGTGGATCAAATCCGAAAGCCTCACACGGGACGCAACCATGAAACTGGCGTGTACATCAACCATGGGGTTGAACGGTGATTAGTCTGAATAAGGATAAGCACGACAACAAGTGGGAGCCCTATGAGGGCTATCCTGACGAGCACACGCTTGGGAATTTCATCGATCGACTTGTAGCGATTTGGCCCCACTGCGAGTATGTAAACCAACATCATCCCTCCGGCGAGGATGGCAATGTTGAGATAGTCACCAACGTCCAAAGCCTGATGCATGTCACTCAATATTTCATCGTTCAACTCCTGGGCGTACTCTAGCTGGCTTCATTGATGACCGCAATTGACGCAAAGCGGCCGGCGCTTGGCGGGAGTGCGTCGATCCATATCGATCGGCTAGGCAGCTTTCGGCCTGCCATTCTGGCGCGGGCGATAGTGCGCATGCATCAAGAGCGGGTCGCGTTGGCTGGCGCGCAGTAGCATCTTGACGGCGTGGCTAACTGGAGCGCCCGCGCGATAGTTCTTCCATGTCCGGAGCGTTACCCCAAGAAAGTCCGCCGCCTCGTTATTGGAAAGCCCTATTGCTTCCTGCCATTTCCGCAAATCCTCGGCATTGAAATCGCGCTGGTCTTCGGCGATCTGGAAGAGGTGATAGGCATCGATCGCCAAATCTTCGCCGGCCCATTCGACCGTTGCGCCATAGTCCGTGACTTCGGCGGTTTTCCAGACATCGGGAGACTTGAGGGGGGCGAGCAGTTCGCCGCCGGTCGCAATCCAGCCGATAAGGTTTGCGGAGGATTCAGCACCACCCTTCCACTTGATTGCCAGCGTCATGTTTGAGGCTGGCGTTACGCTTTCAATGCGCGGCATGTCCATGTCTGTTTCCCTTCCTCAAGCGATTGGAAAGCGGGGATTGGTCCGGTTCCACTCGGCGGCAATAGCTGCCTTGTTCTTTGCTGCCCATTCGAGGGCGGTGTCTTGCGCCTTGCGTGCGAGCTTACCACGCAGGATTTCCAGTGTCGCGATTTCCACCAATGCATCCCCATCGGGGGTGATGATGTGGAAGTGCGGGGGCAGATGGTCGTTCGCGTAAACCCGAATGATGATGTTTCCGATTTGAACCAGTTTGCCCATGTGCCCCTCACTTCGATGAGGTAAAACATAGGGCATATTATGCACCATGTAAAGTTACATGGTGCAATTTTTACCCCAAAATATGGAGAGAATTTATGGATCACGCGAAGTTCTTCGCGGCGGTGCGGTCGTCGTTGTTCGGTGGACGGCTTTCGGTAAATCAAGTGGACGGCATGGAGGCAATTCTTGCCGCATGGTGTGCCGCGCCGTTCGATATGCGCTGGCTCGCCTACATGCTGGCGACGGCCTATCACGAAACCGATAGGACCATGTGCGCCGTCTCTGAAAATCTGAACTATTCCGCTTCGGGCTTGCTGGCGACCTTCCCGAAGTATTTCACCATTTCTCAAGCCGCAGCCTATGCACGACAGCCGCAGCGCATCGCCAATCGCGCCTATGCGAACCGCATGGGCAACCGCAACGAGGCCAGCGGCGACGGTTGGCGCTATCGCGGTCGCGGTTTGGTGCAGATCACCGGCCGCGACAATTACGCGAAATACGGCATCGCCGAAGATCCGGACAAGGCACTCGATCCTATAAAGACCGTCGAAATTCTGTGCGATGGCATGATCAACGGGCGGTTCACCGGCAAACGGCTTGCCGACTACTTCAGCGCCACCGTCAGCGATTGGGCCGGGGCGCGCAAGATCATCAACGGCACTGATCGTGCCGCCGACATTGCCGGCTACGCCAAGAAATTCGCGGCAGCACTTGAAGCCTCGCGCTAAGTCCGCGCTGCACGCTGACCCTCGTCCGACACCCGCTCACGCCACTTCAAAAGGATCAAGCATGCTGAATACCAATACCCTGCATAATATGCTGAACATCGTCATTAGCCTTTCGGGATTGCTCGTCGCTATCCTGCTTGCCAGCGGCTGCACGCAGCTCGCAACCGGTACGCTGGAATGCTCGCAGTCTTCCATTAGCCCCAAGATCACCGCCTACGCCATTGCCGGGCTAGGTGCGCTGAAGCTGGTCGTCAACATTGGTCGCGATGGATTATCGGGCCTGATCAAGCGGCAACCTCCTATCCAGAAATAGAAAGGCGGGCTGATGTCCGATAAATACAACTCGCTTTATGAGCTGCTGAATGCCTGGGGTGGCGGCGCGCTTTCGACCATTGTTGGCGCAATGGTCGGCCGGGCCATGTGGCACACCAACGAGGCGCGCAAGGGCCGGCGGAAATTCTTCGGCATCGAACTGCTTTGGGAGGTCCCGGTTGCTCTCGGCATGGCCTTCATCGGGGAAGGCGTAGCCTCCTATTTATATGTAGGGCAACCCGCTACCACGGGCCTGATAGCGGGGCTCGCCTATCTCGGGCCGCGCGGGACTGAAGTGCTGTTTCAGAAATGGTTTTCGAGGCGCATTGTGGGTTAGGCCTAACCGATACGAAAAGCCGCCAAGCGCATGTTTGGCGGCTTTTTGTCTTTGGAAGGTCGTCGGTTGCGCTCGCGAACGGATGATCTTCGCGCAATCGGGAGCTTCCTGATGCAATGCTCCGCAAATTCCTCCTATGATTCTGGTGTACATATCCAGAGATCGGAGTACTGTCTAAATATCGTCACCCTGGCCTGCTGCCGGTTTTTCGGACACCGAGTTAGGCTAATCCGACCTTGTTTTCAAATTCCATCGGGCTGAGGTAGCCCAGTGTCGAATGCCGACGCTTCGGATTGTAGAAGCGCTCGATGTAGTCGAACACGTCCGCCTTTGCATCGTCCCTGGTCCTATAGACTTTGCGAGCTGTCCTTTCCGTTTTGAGTGATGAGAAGAAGCTTTCCATCGCGGCATTGTCCCAGACGTTGCCTGACCGGCTCATCGAGCAGGTGATGCCGTGATCGGCCATGAGACGCTGGAACTGCTCGCTGGTGTATTGGCTACCCTGATCCGAATGGTGGAGAAGCGCATCCGGCTTGCCTCTGCGCCAGATCGCCATGATCAGCGCATCTGTGACGAGCTGGGCCGTCATGTTGGCATTCATCGACCAGCCGACGACACGGCGCGAGAACAGGTCGATGACGGCAGCCACATAGAGCCAGCCCTCAGCCGTCCATAGGTAGGTAAAATCGGCCACCCACTTCTGGTTCGGCCTTCCCGCCGAGAACTGACGGTCCAGAACATTCGGCATGATGACCGGGCGCTCACCGTCGTCTTTCGGCAAACCCCGCCTTCTCGGTCTTGCTCTCAATGCGTTGTCGCGCATGAGACGCTCGATGCGATGCAGCCCACAGGAAAAGCCTTCCGCGAGAAGATCATGCCAGACACGCCGCGCGCCGTAGGTGCGGTCGCTGTCCTTAAAGCTGTCCTTGATCTTGTCGAGCAGAGCCTCGTCATACCGGGCATGCTGGCTCGGTGACCGATGTAACCAGGCATGAAAGCCGGAACGCGATACACCCAGCGCTTCACAGAGCCATGCCACCGGCCAGATCGAGCGGTGCTTTGCAATGAACGCGAACTTCATATCACGTCCTTCGCAAAGTAGGCGGCGGCCTTTTTTAAGATGTCGCGCTCCGCCTTCAGCTTGGCGACTTCTTTCCGAAGCCTCTCGATCTCAAGCTGCTCGGGCTTCATCTGTCCCTGACCAGGAAACGCCTGTGCCGGGTCCGAACCGTATTCCCTTACCCACTTGCGCAAGACATTCTCATGAACATCCAGATCGCGGGATGCCTGCGCAACGCTGACCCCACGCTCTCGCACCAACTTCACTGCCTCAAGCTTGTACTCGCGGCTGAACTTCCTTCGTTGCATTCATGCGCTCCAGTTTCATTGGAAACACCTTAACTCGGTATCCACGAAACCGGCAGCAGGCCATATCGCGTGCGCAGGCTCGCGGCAAAGCGCGCAGAAGTCTTAAACGCCGGCAGGAGCGCGTACGGACTATTGAGCGCATCCTAGAAGAAAACAGGCAGCGGCTACTTCGGTAGATTTTCGATCTCATGACGCGCGGTTGGCGCGAGGATGATTTTCCATTCATGCTCGCCTCCAACGTCATGAGAATATTCGAGATGATCGTTGTCGACTTTCTCTAAGCATACATCAATGATCCACGTTGACGGCGTAACGCCGGGCAGATTTAGATTGTCCAGCCATCCCGTAAGCTCGCTTAGGAATCCGTAGCCTGTCGCGGGTTCCTCATGCGGTCGAAAAAGCGTCCAGAGATAGGCATCTCGCACCTGATCAATGCGCATCTACCGCCTCCCGGTATTTGCGCCTGTCGGCCTTCCATTCTTCATCGGGAAAATGCTCCCAGCACCAATAGCTATTCTGCCCTTTCACCGGCTCATAGCCGAGCAGGCCCCAGAGGCCGCACCCGGCATGCTCGCAATAATGCTCAAAGTAAGTTGGCGGGAATGGATAGGTGGCTGTGCGGGTGTCATCGCTCATAGCAATGGCGGCTCCGGATCTTCGGGAAGGGGGTCGATGATGTCGGGCCGATTGTTCCTGACATTCCCAACGTCCTTTCCGATTTTCCACATCGTCATCAGCTCGGAGGGGAAGGGCGTCATAAGATCGGCGGGGTCCGGCTCGGGCGATAGCCAGCGCTCATAGTCTTCCGGGCGAAGGATAACAGGCATGCGGTCATGTATGGTCGCCATCAACTCGTTGGGGCGACAGGTCACAACGGCAAATGTCCGCTTGTCCAACCCCGTATCCCGATCTCGGCGAAGAGACCAGATGCCAGCAAGCACAAATGGACTGCCGTCCTTCATGGCAATGGCATAGGGTTGCTTGTTCTTGCCGGTGCCGTAGATGTCCTTCCATTCGAAAAAGCCATTGATCGGGACGAGACAGCGCTTGGACTTATAGGCATTCCGGAACATGCCGTTCGTTTGGATACCTTCCGCCTTGGCATTGATCGGCGCAGGCCTGCCGGTCTGCTCGTCTTTCGCCCATTCGGGCACGAATCCCCATTTCGCCGATGCAAATATAGGGCCGGTTATATCCGGCTCTTGGACGATATCCCTGATGATGATGGGGTAGGATTGCGTTGGTGCGCCGTTATAGTTCGGAAAGCTATTTGACAGCGGTTCGGTATCGCCGGGGCCGGCGAACGAAAAGTTCAACAGCAGCTCGCGCAGCGATGCCTTGATATAAATGCGACCGCACATGCTTTCTCTCCCTAAGCCTGCTTGCCGTTCAAACGCATGATAGCGTCATAGCATTTTTCAGCACGGCACGCCGCTTCACGGGCCGTCCATTCCCAACCTGCCGACCGGTTTTCCCGCGCGGGACGCTCAACAGGTACGTGTTCAATCAGCCAAAACCATCTATCTCGTTGCGCCGTGTAATCGATTTGGAAAACCCGGCCGATGCATTTGCCATCCTTGTAGCCAACAAAATCATTTCCGCATCGGTCGGCCCATGTATGCCGCCATTTATACTGAGGCTTTTCGGCGGCTTTAATGGATTCAAAGCTCTGCCATCCATTCCATTCGACGGGCTTTGGCGGTTCAGGCTCCTTCTCGACCTCAGATACCGTGTAGTCCGTGAGCATCATCGCCCGAACCTGATCGGCAATCAGGTCAACGACCGCCTCCCTTTCTTCAGTCGCAATGCTCGCCAGATTGAAGGCGGTTTTTTCATCCAAGCCGAGCAAAATCGCCTCGATCTTTCCGGCAATCTCTTCCGCCGTCACGCGCTGATTGCCGTTCGCGACTTGCACCGACCTGATAAGCTCTTTCGCCATATCGCCGGCGATGTAAGGCACCACCGAGAGCTTACGGCGTTTTCCCACGGCATAGCCTGCAAAGTCTCGTTTTGTCTGCTTGCTGGTTCTCCCGATGCACACGGCAGCGACAAAGCGTAAAGTTTCAAAAGCGGGTGTAATTGAGCGGATATCGCGCGGCATAGATTTCCTCATTCGATGTTGCTGCCGCCTTGATGTTCTTATTATGTTCTGGTTCAGGCTGGAGTCAAGATTGATCTCTGTCGGCCGCGCCAAAGACCGCTTCATTCTCTCTTATATGCGGTTCAAGGGGCATTCGAAGCGTTCGTGCAGTTCCGCATTGAAGAGGCCGATTGCAGCTATGCAATTGCAAAAGCACTATGTACGATTTTGCAAAAGTGACCATTCAACTGAAAACGAGGCCAACGATGGTCGATGTGAAGACAGATTCGAACGAACAAAAAGAAAAATCGCCCCCCGGCGCTAAGAAAAAGTGCTTTGTCGCTTGCCCAATAGGGGCGCAAGGCTCTCCTTCGCGTATCCATGCGGACTGGCTTCTGGAAGAGATCATTAAGCCAGTCTTTGACAATCACTTCGCCGATTTCGAGGTTATCAGGGCTGATAAAATGCGCGCGCCCGGCATGATCGATAGTCAGATCATCAACCATCTCTACGATGCCGATCTCGTCATTATCGATATGAGCAAATTGAACGTGAACGTGTTCTACGAAATGGGGATAAGGCACACCGTCTCGAAGCCAACAGTTCACATGTTTCTTGACGACACCGACCTTCCCTTCGACGTTAAGCCGAACCGGGCGATACCATTTTCCGTCAGGGAACCGCAGTCACTGCGGGATGCTAGAGCAGAGCTGCAAGCGGTAGTCGCAGAAACTCAGGTGGAAAACTTTCTGATTGATAATCCCGTCACAAAGGCGCGTGCGCAACTCCAGGTGTTGAAGACCGCTACATCAGCAGAGGTGCTGCTCATCGAACAAGCTGCTGAAATGGAAAGGCGGCTCAATGCGCTTGAGAGGCATATTGGCCCCATCGCGAGCGCCGTTGGTGTCGTTCAGCCAGAGCAGTTCTACGGATATCGCACTTATGGCGGCGGTGGTTATGCAACACCCGTACTCTCGACCACCGGCACCCTGACATTCTCGCAAGGTATCACCGAGCACCAATTTAATATCGGCCATTCAGCGGCTCAATTGGCTCTTCAAGAGCATCTTGTTGGAAGTGGCATTGGAGAGCGGACTTATCAATTCACTCTTCGACTACCCGTAGCGATAGACCCTTATAATTATGTGCTGGATCGGATCGGGCACTACGACGACGTGGTGCGCATAGAGGTGAACGGGCGCGAAATCTCAAGACGCTAGCCACGGCGATAAAGACCAATTTTGCCGCCCTACAGTATTCAAATGTTACCGCAACGCAGGTTCATATTCCCTCTCGGCATCACAGCTTCTGGATCTAAACTCTATGACTACGTCCGACAACACCGGAGAGAAGGGTGTGAATGCCGTAGCGCGGTGCTTTCTCGACATGGGTTGGATTTTCCGGAGGCAGCATGAAAGCGATTTTGGCATTGATGCCCAGGTTGAAGTGGTCGGAGATGGGCGGCCAACTGGACAGCTAATTGCGTTGCAGATTAAGTCTGGAAGCTCGTATTTCCGCAAGAAGGGCGAAAATATCGTCTTTCCTCTTAAACCTCGCCATTTGAGCTACTGGCTTGGCCATAGTCTTCCCGTTTTTATAGTGTTGCATAATCCAAAGAGTGGCCTCATCCTTTTTTCGCGGATTTCAAAGAGCCTTCTCACTATTGGCGAAAACGGAAACGCTTCGATCGAACTTACGCCACACCAGCGTTTGACCCCAGACCACGCCGCCCATGTGCTTGAGCAACTCGGACCGATGGAACCCGAAGCACTGCGTCGAGCGCGCTTTGGTGCAGATCTCTCCACGATGCGGGTTGTAGATGCTTCAGACCCTGTTTTTGTGAAGGTCGAGGAGTGGCCTAACAAACACTTGAGGTTTCGGAAAGCTACGTTTCACGTCGAGTCACCTCTGGACGAAGCTTTTGACGAGTTCGAATTTCGTATTGCTGCTGCAGTCTCAGACGAAGTGTTTGAATGGCTTTTCCCATGGCTGAGTTACGATGAAATAGAAACCGAGGAGCTGTGGGCCGGGGAGGTTGTTGTTCACACCTTCGAAGTCCAGCTAAACGAGTTGGGCAAAGCGTTCGTCAGGTTGGAGGAATACTTTGTAGATGGTCAGTAATCCGCAACAACACACGGGTGCATTTTTTCGTCCAGAAGCCAGCGCCGGTCCATCCAGAAGGCAGCGCCGCGCCACAGCTGGCGCCGATCTGCGCCCAATGCTCGCCCTCGCCACAATAGCTGCTTCCTATATGCTTCCTGTAGGAATTAAGCGCTCCGTAGTCTTCCGTAAGCGCTTGAAATTATTTGCGTACCTGACAGGGTTCGCGCCGGTGACCTTTTGGAATCGGAATTCAAACGCGGTCGGGGCAACGATTCGGCAGCGCCAATTTCTATTCGTTAGACAGAAACGATCCTTTTGGCGTCTTCCAATCGGCTAGACCAAAGGAACGCCGTGCAGTGTTTATGTACGTGATGCACACCTCCTGCATGACACGCCCAAAGATTGCAGATGGCCGTATAGCCCAATCGACGTTGTACGTCTGGTAGTGCATTGTCACAGCGTCGGATATCATCTTGGGACTTATTTTCAGGGCAAGGGCGCACTCTTCCACACCTGCGCGCCGCGCGATAACCCATGGCTGATCTTCAGTAGTTATGTTGCCGATGAAGCTGTCGTAAAGCCCCTCGACATATGCGTACTTAACGATATCAGCAGCTCCCTGCCAGTCTGAATACCCATTCATAAATTCTGCAAAGGCCGTGCTGGTGGACAGCAGCAAAAATGCAACGGCAATCCCTAAGCGCACCTAAGTTCTCCCGATCGGATACGATTTCATCAGATGCCGTCCTCACGTACACTTCGTCAAGACTTCGCCCGCACGCAGCCGAATTCCGACAATTCAGTCCTATAGAAAGCAGCCTGCCATCTGGTCAGTCCCTCTGCATTTGATGTGTTAGGCTTAGCTGGTACCGGTCATATCTGAGTACCTAGCAGGTTTTGCAGTGGTGTGGATCCGACTGTTTTGAATAGGCGGTGAGCAAAGGCAACCTTTGAAACAATGCGAAAACTTTTCTGGCTAACCATATCACCAATTGATTGTTTTTGTTTCCTTTTATGAGGCCCTCCGGGCCCACCAAATCCTATAATCTCGCACGGTTTAGCTGCTCATGGGGCCGATTGGTCGCCGGCTCTCCATTCTCCTATTTGCGCTCCCATCGCCGAAATCAAGGTGCGACTTCCGATCAATCCCAACGCCATGAAGCAGCATCCATCCAGCATCGCTTGAATGCATTTGCTGTTGCGTTCTTTTGCCATCTTCGCTGCCCTCGTTGCTATCGCCGAAATCACTTTTTTAGCGACCATGCAGGAACCAAATTCGCGATCGGCTGTTCGAAGGCGGAGGTCCGTATGGCCTCGCAATCAAACGAGAGGAGAAAGCATCATGGCTTCCCAAGGTGGATCTCATGAACAGCATGTCAAAGCCGGCCAGCAGGGTCACAAGAATACCGACACGAAGCAGGCTTCATCGCACAAAGAACAACGATCAGGCGGCGTGCGGGGCGGCTCTCACGAGCAGCATGTGAAAGCCGGTCAGCAAAGCCACAAGAAATCCTGATCTAATCCGCCGAGGCACGCGCTCTGCCGACTTCTCGTTCTGCAGGTGTATCGAGCGGACAGACCGTCCGCCGACCTGATGGGAGGCAGAGTGCTTCTGCTTCCGTACCAAGATGACGTTAAACCCATGTTGGAGGACCCCAAATGGCATCCGAGAAGACTTTGAACGATCTCTTTCTGGAAACGCTGAAAGACATCTATTACGCCGAAAAGCAAATCCTGAAGGCATTGCCCAAGATGGCACGTGCGGCACAGGCGGAAGAAGGCAAGCGAGGCTTTCTTCATCACCGGGACGAAACCCAGGGCCATGTCGAACGCCTGGAGCAGGTGTTCGAGCTCCTCGGAAAGCCGGCGCGCGGCAAGACCTGCGAAGCAATTCTCGGCATCGTCGCCGAAGCCGACGAGATCATCGAGGAATTCAAAGGTACCCCGGCACTCGACGCAGGGCTGATTTCCTCGGCCCAGGCCGTCGAGCACTACGAAATTGCGCGCTATGGAACGTTAATAGAATGGGCCAAGCAGCTTGGGCTCAAGGAGGCTGTGCCGCTTCTTCAGCAGACACTGGAGGAAGAGAAGGCTACGGACCAAAAGCTGACGAAGCTGGCGGAAACTGCCGCCAACGCGAAGGCCAAAAAGGCAGCTTAAAGCGCCGATTGCATCCGATTCAGCGGTGCGCTGCAGCATCAGCGCACCGCTTGAGCACGAGTCTCGTTGAAGAACGATTGTTGCCGCCATCGCAGCCGGAACGACAACCGACATTTCCGTCGAGGCGCCTCATTCCAATCTGATGAGATCGCGAAAGCGAATGGTTGCGAGAACTTCGCCGCTCTCATCTACGATCTCGAATGTCATGCCGTCGATCGGCTTGTTCTGGAGGATCAGTTCGGCGATCATTTCCCTTGCGGAATGGCAGGTTTCATCCTTGGCAGCTTGCAGCGACGGTAGCTCCACTCCATCCCCATCAATATCGACCGCATCTTCTGAACGGAGATTGAAGAAGAATTTCATAGGATTGCTCCCGCAATGCTTGCATCTTCCAACAGCAAACGCCGGGTTAGCCTTCCGGTTCCGCGTCCAGCAGGACTGATGGTTCGCACAACCGGCTCTATTCCATTTTCATGCACGCTTCCCGAGTTCATGCAGATGAGGCGTTATGACTTCGGCAGGGTTGGAACATTCCGTTTCCCGCCGTGTTTAGTGCATCGGAGGATGCAGGACATGACACAAATTTGGTGGAGTAAGTCGGTCACCGTCGAAGCCAGAAAGACGGGCCTGCGGGTCAACATCGCGAGCGTTGAGCGCGCCTCGGAATATATGCTTCACGAGTGGCCCACTTTGGAAGATGGGCCAGCTTTCCATGTGGCGAAGGACGCATTGCTCCAGGCATTTGATGGCCGTCTAGACCCTGAAGCTGCTCGCACGGCGTTTCTGGAAGCGGTCAAGGAAGGGAATGTCTTTGTTTTCGACGCATGAGTTTTCAGGCGATGGCAACCGGTTCAAAGTTTCGACAACTCATCCCTGACATTCCTCCCCATTTCGATCTCAAGCGGTGATGAAGCAGGCTATCTCCATCGCGGCTTGCGCGTGATGTTATGCTGCAATTCGCAGGCCGTGGCGAATGCACCAAACAACTGACGGAGGCGACGTTCCTCATTCTCATCCAGCTTGTTTCGCTTGGCGAAGTCGGCAACCGACCAGACCTGCGTGGACGATTGAATTTCAATCGCTTCCGTTTCGATGCGTTCCATAATCTCCACCCCACTGCTGTCACTAACATCCGAACTCTGGAATGGGGGCGGAGTTCCCGCCGAAAAGACGTGTGGAAAGAAAATTTCCGTTTCTGGGATGAGGGCAACGACGCCTCTCGAACCGAGCAGGGCGGCTTCGTTTACGACCCAGAGCGCCTCCGGGCCGGGCCGACTTTCGCGGTCTTGAAGATCGGACTGCCGGCTTTAATTGTCAGAGCCTGGAGGCTGATCATCAGCTGGAGTTGCAAGGGAGAGGCGCTTGAGCACGATTGACCGCAATCTTCGCTATCCGTCGTGGCATAAGGATGCGGTGATCTATCAACTGCATGTGAAATCGTTCTTTGATGCGGATGGCGACGGATTCGGCGACTTTGCCGGGCTTACCCAAAAGCTGGATTATCTGGCCTCGCTCGGCGTCAATACGATCTGGCTGCTGCCCTTTTATCCGTCGCCGCGGCGCGACGACGGTTACGACGTTCTGGACTACAGAGGAATTAACCCGCAATTCGGCACTATCAAGGACTTCACATCCTTCGTGAAGGCGGCGCATGCGCGCGGCATGCGGGTGATTACAGAGCTGGTCATTAATCATACCTCGGACCAGCATCCCTGGTTTCAGCGCGCCAGATATGCGCCGCCCGGATCTCCGGAGCGCGATTTCTATGTCTGGTCCGAGACGGACGACAAGTTCGCGGAGACGCGCATCATTTTTGTCGATAGCGAAAGATCCAACTGGACCTGGGACCCCGTCGCCAGAGCCTATTTCTGGCATCGTTTCTACTCGCATCAGCCCGATCTGAATTATCGAAATCCCGAGGTCGTCGAAGCTTTGCTTGATATCATGCGCTTCTGGCTCAAGGCCGGCGTCGATGGCTTCCGGCTGGATGCTGTGCCCTATCTGGTCGAACGGGAGAATACCAACAACGAAAATCTTCCCGAAACCCATGCCCTGCTCAAGCTCATCCGAAACATGCTCGATGCGGAGCGGCCGGGCGTCATTCTCCTGGCCGAGGCCAATCAGTGGCCGGACGAGGCGCGGGAGTATTTCGGCACCGGGGATGAATGCCACATGGCTTTTCATTTTCCGCTGATGCCACGGATTTTCACTGCAATTGCCATGGGGAACGCCCAGCCGATCATCACGATGGTAAACCAGACTCAGGATATTCCGAGCGATTGCCAATGGGCCATTTTCCTTAGAAATCATGACGAACTGACCTTGGAAATGGTCAGCGAAGCCGAGCGTAATTTCCTCTGGAATACCTACGCTTCCGACGAGCGTGCGCGCCTCAATTTGGGGATCAGGCGCCGTCTTTCGCCTTTGATGGATCAGGATAGACGGCGGGTTGAGCTTCTCCACATGCTGCTGCTGTCGTTGCCGGGCAGCCCGGTGCTTTATTATGGTGACGAGATCGGAATGGGCGACAATCTCGACTTGGGCGACAGGGACGGGGTGCGCACGCCGATGCAATGGTCGAATGGCCGGAATGGAGGTTTTTCCGATGCCGCTTCCGACAAGCTCGCACTTCCCGTCATAGACGATGCGCAATTTGGGTATCGCGCCATCAATGTCGCGGCGCAGGAAAACGATCCGCACTCGCTTTTGAACTGGATCCGCCGCGTCCTGGCGATCCGCGCTCAGCATCCCGCATTCGCGCGGGGCTCCATACGCTTTCTCAGCACCGACAATACGGCGGTCATTGCCTATGCCAGAGAGTATCGCAACGACTGCGTGCTTTTTGCGGCCAACCTAGCGAACAACGGACAGGCTGTACGGCTGGATCTCGGCCCGTTTCTGGGTAAAACCCCTGTCGAATTGTTTGGTGAAACAAAATTCCCGGTCGTCGAGCAGGCTTCCTATTCACTGACATTCCAGGCCTACGGATATTTTCTCTTGTCCTTTGAGAGCGAAGCCGAGTGCTTCGACGACTGAGCCGACTGCGGCGCGAGGCGCGCAAAGAAAGCCGCATCGCTCTACATACCCGTTGCCTGAATGGAACATTATGGTGACGTGGCTGTTCGGGACCGTTTGAGCGAAGCCGGAAGGTTTCCGCATCTATTTCGGGAGGCATCATGCGATGGCAAAGAACGGGCGCCCTACCAGAGAAGAGGAAATTCGGTCACGCGCCTATCAGATATGGGAAAATGAAGGGCGCCCCGAGGGGGAACATCTGACCCATTGGCATCGCGCCGAGCACGACGTCTCGCGGAGGCGTAACCGACCAAAGCAGGGCGAACCAGGACGTTCGCCGGTAATCGAGACGGAGGGTGTGACCCAGGCGACCCATGTCCCTGAGGCGCCCCCTGCTTTGGCAGCTCCTCGCAAGCGTGTCGACCGTCCACCTGCATCGCGGTCCGGTGAGTATATGGCCGAGCAAGAGAATAAAAGTCCCGACACCTAGATCTAGCTCGCCAATATCCTTCTTCGCTGATCGAGCCCATGGAGCGAAACGAGCAGCGGGAAGACCGTCGATCTAGTCATTTTCATCGCAATTTTGAGAATCGGACACTTTCACAGCGTCCAACACCGTCAAAAAGGAAAGAGAACGCAATGATTCGAAATTCCTTGGGCAGCCACGGTCATTTCCTGAACTCCAGCGAGTTGGATTTATGCCAGCGCGCTTTTGAGGGCTTCCTTGCTGAGCGAAACATCGCCAAAGATAGCGAAATGGCGGAAGAAGCGGCCGCTATGATCATCGAATTATACCAGCAAGGTATTCACGATGAGCAACAGCTTGTGCTTCTGGCGAAGGCTGCTCATGGGGCTCTGTGATCGAACACGCATCCTGAACAGACCCTAATCATCGCCCTTCTGCTTCATCGCGTCGGAAACTCGACGCTTGCGGGGATGATCAATGTTTTCGCCATGTGCGTCTCGGGCCTTCTCTCCACCGTCCTTTGCCGGCAGGTAGCCGGCGGGCTTCGATCCGCTGGGTCCTTCCCATCTCGGCGACTGATCGGTCGTTCCTGGGGCACCATCCTGGGGTTGCTGGTGTTTCATTCTCGGCCTCCGTGGAGCGTTTGATATTTCGCCGCGATGTCGCGTCTGCCATGGAACCGCCGACCAAGCCTATTGTTCCGAATCTCCCCCTGCCGCAGCCGCCTGATCCTTCATATCGCCAGCTTCCGTTGCATCGACCGCTGGACGTGCGCTCGTCTGACGGTGCCTGCCCGGATCGGGAACATAAGCACATCTTACTTGTTGGGCCGGGAGATTTCTCAGCACTACTGATGCGCAGCAAGCGGAGATGGAGCATGGCAAAGACGGTTGGCGATTTTATTGTCGAGCGGCTGTACGACTGGGGCGTGCGGCGGATGTTCGGCTATCCCGGCGATGGCATCAACGGCCTCTTCGGAGCCTTGAACCGGGCCGGCGGAAAAATAGAATTCATCCAGGCTCGCCATGAGGAAATGGCTGCATTCATGGCCTCTGCCTATGCCAAATTCTCGGGCGAGCTTGGCGTGTGCATTGCGACATCGGGGCCGGGTGCTACGCATTTGGTCACCGGGCTCTATGATGCGCGGCTGGACCACCAACCGGTGCTGGCGCTGGTCGGCCAGCAAGCGCGTCGGGCGCTCGGCGGTCATTATCAGCAGGAAGTCGATCTCCCGTCGCTTTTCAAGGATGTCGCAGGCGATTTCGTCCATCAGGCATCGGCGCCCTCCCAGGTGCGTCATCTGGTCGACCGGGCGGCGCGCATCGCGCTGGCGAACAAGACGGTGACTGCGGTCATCCTGCCCAACGACTTGCAGGAGATGCCATATGAGACCCCGCCACGTAAGCATGGCTCCGTCATGTCGGGTTTGGGGTATGTAGCTCCGAGGACCGTGCCGCACGAGATCGATCTGAAGCGCGCCGCCTCGGTCCTGAATGCGGGCAAGAAGGTTGCGATTCTGGTCGGCGCCGGCGCGCTGGGCGCAACCGACGAGGTGATCGCGGTCGCCGACCGACTGGGGGCAGGGGCAGCAAAGGCCCTGCTCGGCAAGGCCGCTTTACCGGACGATTTGACTTGGGTAACCGGCCCCATCGGCCTTCTGGGTACCGAACCGTCCTGGGACCTGATGCGGGATTGCGATACGCTGCTGGTTGTCGGATCCGGTTTTCCCTATTCGGAGTTCCTGCCCGAGGAGGGCGATGCGAAAGGGGTCCAGATCGATATCCGGCCTGACATGCTCTCTCTGCGTTATCCAATGGAGGTCAACCTTGTCGGCGATGCCCGGGAGACTTTGCAGGCACTCCTGCCGCTTCTCAAGCAAAAGCAGGACCTTGCCTGGCGCAAGCAGATCGAGACGAGCGTCGGCGAATGGTGGCGAACGCTGGAAACAAGAGCGCATGTCGAAGCCAATCCCGTCAACCCGCAACGTGTCACTTGGGAGCTTTCGCCGCGTCTGCCTGACGGCGTCATCGTGACAAGCGATTCCGGCTCCTGCGCCAACTGGTATGCGCGCGATCTGCGCATGCGGCGCGGTATGATGGCGTCCCTATCGGGTGGTCTCGCATCCATGGGAGCGGCGGTGCCCTACGCGATCGCCGCGAAAGTCGCGCATCCCGATCGGCCGGTCGTTGCACTGGTTGGTGACGGCGCCATGCAGATGAACAACCTGGCCGAACTGATTACCGTCGCCAAGTATTGGCGCAATTGGTCCGATCCCCGCATGGTCGTCTGCGTCTTCAACAATGAGGACCTCAACCAGGTGACCTGGGAGCAGCGTGTCATGGAAGGCGATCCTAAATTCGATGCGTCGCAACGCATTCCCGATGTTCCCTATCATCGCTTTGCCGAAATGATCGGCCTGCGTGGCATCTTCGTCGATCGGCCGGAGATGCTTGGTGCTGCCTGGGATGAGGCACTTGCCGCCCAGCAGCCTGTGGTCCTCGAAGTCAAGACCGATCCGGAAGTGCCGCCGATACCGCCGCACATCACCTTCGAGCAGATGCGCAACTTGAGCGCCGCCCTGCTGAAAGGAGATCCCGAGGAAAGCGGCGTGGTCAAGGGTACCTTGAAACAGGCGCTGAGTGCCGTCTTTGGTCGCCGCTAGAGAACCGGGATAACTTCGGGTCAGAAATCGGCATACTCGTTTCCAGTCGAAGGAGTGGCTGCCGCGGCGCAACGATCCGCGGCGGGCAAGCGTCCTGAACAAAAGCTTCACCCGCGCCGAGCGGGCTCCGTTGCTGCAAAATATCACCTGCGTCAATGCGATGGAACCGGCGGGCTAAAACCGAGTTATGCGGACATGAACCAGATGCTCCCCAAAGTCGGCGTTGCAGCGGCTACCGCAGAGGCCAAGCTTACCTCCGGATTGATCTACATTCCCAGCCTCAATGTTGGAATTACCCGAAAGCAGGGAAAGAACGGTTTCCTCTACTACTCGCCCACGGGAAAGCGGATCACGGAACCTTCGGAGATCAATCGCCTGAATGCATTGGCAATTCCTCCAGCCTATACGAACGTGGTGATCTCCTCCAATCCTCTTTCACACCTTCAGGCCATTGGAACGGACGCGCGCGGCCGCAAACAATACCGCTATCATCCCGATTGGCAGTCAGAACGGGAGCGCGCGAAGTTCGATCGCCTCGTCGATTTCGCGGCCCGCCTGCCGGACATTCGCCAACGGGTAGATCGGGATCTGCGCTCGCGAGGTCTGACCATGGAAAGGGCATTGGCGACAGTCGTCTGGATGCTGGACAATCTCTACATTCGCGTGGGTAACGTAGCCTATGCGGAAATGAACCGATCCTACGGCTTGACCACGCTCAGGAGGCGGCACGTGCAAGTGGAGGGTGGAAGCGTCAAGTTTCGTTTCACTGGAAAATCCGGCAAGGAATGGAACCTCGTTCACTATGACCGCCGCATCGCCAACATCGTGCGCCGCCTGCAGGAACTGCCGGGACAGCAACTGTTCAAATATGTCTGCGATGATAGCGGATGCCGTCAGATCTCATCGGAGGATGTAAATGCTTACATCCAGGAAACGGCCGGAGGCGATTTCAGCTCGCGTCAGTTCAGGACTTGGGGCGCGACCTGCATGGCAGTGTCCGCGCTGGCTTCGCTTAAGGTCGAGAAAACCGAGCGGGCTATCGCCCGCCAAATCAACAGCGTGGTCGACCCAATAGCATCACGGCTCGTGAACACCCGCTCAGTTTGCAAGTCCTCTTACATCCACCCGGCGGTTTTCGAGGATTTCCGGGCAGGAGTGCTTGCCGATGTTCTCAAGATCCGGACGAGTAGCAGCCGGCTTCTGGAATGGATGGAATTGGAGGAAATCCGCGTTCAGCACTGGCTCAGGAGGCGTGCTCAGAAGCGGCAATCTTCTGATTGAATTCAGGGAACCATGGTCTCCAAAGATGGTTCGAGATGAAGACTTCATCAGGACAGGAGAACGTCATGGTTATGCATCCGAAGCCTCCATTTCCAGCGCAGCAACAGGCGATGCCAGGCTATACAGCCGCCATGCGGCCGGTGCCGGATCATGGCGAGGAGAGCTATCGCGGATCCGGCAAGCTTGCGGGCAAAAAGGCGATCATCACGGGCGGTGACAGCGGTATCGGCCGCGCCGTCGCCATCGCGTTTGCGCGGGAGGGCGCCGACGTCCTGATTTCTTATTTGAAGGAAGAAGTGGATGCCGAGGAAACCAAACGCTGGATAGAAGAAGCAGGGCGAAAGGCGGTCCTCGTCGCAGGCGATATTCAGGATTCGCAGCATTGCCGGATGATCGTCGAAAAAGCGGTGGCGGAGCTTGGCGGGATCGACATCCTCGTCAACAACGCTGCGCACCAGGCGAGTTTTCATGAGATTGGCGATATCACCGATCAGGAATGGGAGACGACATTCAAGGTCAACATCCATGCCATGTTCTATCTGACCAAGGCGGCGGTCCCTCACATGAAGCCGGGGAGTGCCATCATCAATACGGCTTCGATCAATTCCGATACTCCCAACCCGACCCTTCTTGCCTATGCAACGACGAAAGGCGCTATTCAGAACTTCACGGCAGGCCTGGCGCAGCTCCTCGCCGACAAGGGCATCCGTGCCAACACCGTTGCTCCCGGACCGATCTGGACGCCGTTAATCCCATCCACGATGCCAGCGGAGGCAGTCGAGAATTTCGGCAAGCAAGTGCCCATGAAGCGTCCCGGTCAGCCGGTCGAGCTTGCAACCACCTATGTCATGCTCGCCGATCCGCTCTCCAGCTATGTTTCCGGCGCCACTATCGCGGTCACGGGCGGCAAGCCGATCCTATAGCGGCTGACCGAATATAGACGGCGGTCGCCTTCGTTTCGGAACATTCGGAATGGCAAACGGTTTGAATATTTATCCGGCATTTCAGTCCGGGACGTCGCGCCATTTGGCGCGATCGCAATGCTCGCAAGAAGGCAAAATGGAACGCAACCCGCAAGCACGTCACCGCATGATGATTTTCGTAGCGGCGATTTTCATTATTGCTTGCTGCATCGCAGTCTATTTTGCGTTCGAGTTTCATCCAGGCGAACCCGCTTTGCCGGCTACGGGCGTTGTGTCGACCAGCGGCCAATGACAGGAGCAAGCCATGAACAGCAAATTGCCACCAGTTCCCCCAGACAATCGAAGCGATAAGGGTGTTGGAGACCATTCCAAGGCCGCCGTTGCCGATCCGCACAAACCTGATGTTGCACGCGATCCCGATAAAATGGGCCAGCAAGGCAACAGCAGGATCAACACCAGCCATCAAGGTCATCAACAGGATCGATAAGGAGGAGCTAATGTCCACGTCGACCAAGACTCCCGCCAGCATCCGCCAAGGCGGCCCGGGCGCGTCCCATGAAAATGCCAAGGCGCCTCTGAACATTCCCAAGCCAGCCGCCGACCCCGATCGGCGCGACCGCAGCAAGGTTTCCGGCGGTGGCGGCGAACCCGATCGCCATCACAGCCACGACCCCAAGCGAAAAGGCGGGCATTAGGGGGAAGGTGCTGTGCATTGACGGCCAAAATGAAAGCGATTCTGGCATTATCGGCGCGTTTTCAACGCGATGGGAGAAATCGTGAAACCGCTTGATAGGGCCATGCGCATTGCGGTTGCCGCACATGAAGGCCAGACCGACAAAACGGGCAGGCCTTATTTCGAGCACTGCGAACGGGTCGCGAGGCTCATTTCAGATGAAGACGGCAAGATCGTCGCTTATCTCCACGACGTCGTCGAGAAAGGCGCCGGCTGGAGCATCGAGAGGCTGAGAAAGGAAGGTTTTTCATCCTCGGTGCTGTCGGCCGTCGATGCATTGACGATGCGGCGGGACGAGCCGGAGATCGCCTTTATAGACCGGCTGGCCGTCAATCCCTTGGCTGTTTCAATCAAGCAGATCGATATTGCGGACAATATCTGGCAGCTCGGACGGAAAAATGTGGACCCCGAAAAATACTGCCATGCCCTTCAAATGCTGTTTAGGGCAACAAGCCGATCTCAATAGGTGTTCGGGACCTGAAGCAGAGAGCGCGATGGAAACGACGATCGATATTCTAACCCACAATCTGCTCCTCTCGAGAATGGATATGGTAAGCCGATCCATGATCGTCTCGGCGCTAGAGCCGGTGGAGTTACCCGCGAAATACACGCTTTCGTCGTTCGAGAGAAAGACTGAGTTCTGCTATTTTTTGCGTTCCGGTATCGCCTCGGTCGTGGCTCGGTCGCCTCGAAACAAAACCAGCGAGGTGGGCATTATCGGCCGGGAGGGAATGGTTCCCGCTTCGCTGATCCTTCATAGCGGGCCTGCCGCTTTTGATATCTTCATGCAGGTGAGCGGCGATGGGCAGAGGATAAGGGTCGAATGTTTGGAGGAAGTGCTCCGGACCACTCCAACGCTCCGGGAACTGATTGGCAAATATGTTCACACCTTTCTCATTCAATCCGCGTATACGTCGCTTGCGAACGCCAATCATAGCGCTCAGGAGCGTCTGGCACGCTGGATATTGATGTGCCATGACCGCATGGATGGCGACCGCATCCCGTTGACGCATGAATTTCTTTCAACGATGCTCGCAGTAAGACGCCCGACCATTACCGATGCCTTTCACGTGCTGGAAGGCCGGCGCCTGATCTGGTCCGAGCGTGGTCTGATAACTGTGCGCGATCGTGCTGGTTTGGAGGCTTTCGCCTGTGATTGTTACGGGCGGGCCGAAAACGAGTACCGAAACCTGATTGGTGAGTTTCGCTAAGGACCAATTCTGACGCCCGTCAACGCCGGTCCGGATGCCGCCATATCGGACACCGATCTTCGCGAGACGATCGTGTTTCCTGAGGCAGATTTCTTGAGGGAAAGATCGGCTTCGCTCACTTCGTAACTCGATGTCAGGGCGACTTGATACCGGAGCGCTTTGGACACATAGGTATCTCAGCGAGCCGTCCAGCGAAAGGAACCAATCGCTACGCTGAGGGCAATGTTGTCGGGGCATTTGCCCGACTTGTTGACGGTAGAATATTGGCGAGGCATTTTGGCTTGCGATCAGGGATATCTGAAGTATTACGCAGGTAAGCGCATCCTCGTCGTCGAGGACGAGTATTTCCTTGCCGATGAAGCTCGCCGCCAGCTCGTCTCACTCGGCGCCACTGTTGTAGGGCCGGTTGCAAAGGTTGATGACGCGCTGGATCTGATTGATACCGTCGAGATCGATGCCGCTATTCTTGATATTCATCTGGGAGGCGAGTTCGTTTTTCCTGTCGCGGAGCGACTCGACAAGCTTGGCGTCGCATTTGTCTTCGCGACCGGCTATGATCCTTCCTTCATTCCCGACGAATTCCGAGGATTTTCGCTTTGCGAGAAGCCGGCAGAGTTGGAAAAAATCGCGCAGGCCCTTTGGGGAAACGGAAGCAAGGGGCTGCAATGACTGACGTTCATCAGTCGCCGAGCTGATTGACGATCTTTTCTCGTGCCCGATTGACCCGGCTTTTGATCGTGCCTATCGGGCAGCCGAACTGCTTGGCCGCCTCTTCATAGCTCACACCCTGAATAAACACCGCTTCGATTGCCGCGCGGTACCGTTCGGGAAGCTTTGCTATTGCGGTCTCAAGCTCATGTCCGCGTATCGACCATTCCTGATGGGGTGGGACAGACGTTCTGTATTCAGAAGCTTCACCCAAACCAACGTGCTCTCGTTTAGCAAGCCCAAATCGCGTGCAAAAGGCATTGCGCATGATTGTGAACAGCCATGATTTCAGGCGCGTTCCTTCTTCGAATTTATCAAGATTAGCCAGCGCCTTGACGATTGTTTCCTGGACGAGGTCGTCTATGTCGTTTGGGGAAGCGTAGAAATGTCGCGCGAAATTGCGCAGCGCGGGAACGAGTTCGATCAGTTCAGCGTCAAGTTTCGTATTCCGATTTTCACGGTTCATTCCAGCCTCCCAGGTTTTAGGGACAATTCCTCAAAACCCAGGTCGTTCCGCTGAAAAAGCGTGCTCTTGCCCATTCGTACGCTACCGTACGGAGGTACGTTTGATTTACCTCAGGGAGGGTTTGCCAAGACCTACGGCTGGAAGACTTCAGCGTTCAAAATCCCGCCTTTTTGAGACCTTCTCGATACAGGTCCTTGTGCCATCGCTCCTTCACGGGGACGAGCGACAGCCATTCATCAACGTCGAAAGCAGGATTGTTCTCGCGGACGCGACCAACGAGTGCGCGGGCTTCATCCTGATTGCCGAGCATTGCCCAGCTCGCTGCGGCAAGCCCGTCCGCTTGCCTTGGATCGGTCATTCGTCCGATATAATCGAGTACGGTCTGGAACTGGTTCAGGGCATAATTCGCTCGGGCGGCGATCCAGAGATAGACATCCGGATTGATGGGATTGAGATCTATGGCCCGCTGGATTTTTTCCAGAGCCAGGCCGGGCCGGGAAAAGTGGACCAGCGTGTCAGCATGGTCGGCAATAATATCGGCGTTATGCGGGCTGAGGGTCTCCGCTATTTCCAACGATTCCACGCTGCTGTCGATAGAACCCAGAAAAAGCTTGGCGACGCCCAGCTCGCGATAGCCGTCCGACAAATCGTTGCGAGCCGAGATAGCGCGTTCGGCAAAATCTTCGGCCGATTTCAGCAGTTGGTGCCCGCCGCGCGGGGTTAACCGCCATTCCTTGGAATAGGTGCGGGCAAGGGAGCCAAGGGCCGGTACAAAATCGGCGCTATGGCGCAGCGCGGCTTTCAGCTCCTTGCGGGCGTGCGTCAGGTTGGGCAGGGTAGGGCGATCGAGATATTGCAGCCCGACAAGGTATCGGTGATACGCGACAGGGCTTGGCTCAAAATATATGCGCGCCAATTCATGATGCTCGACCTTCGCGACAAAGATGCGCGCGATCTCCTGCGAGATTTCGCGCTTGTAGCGCGCGAGATCCGGTTTAGCGAAGGAGAAGTGCTCCGCCCACAGAATCTTGCTGCCTGGCAATGAGATGAGCTGCGTAACGAGCGTGGGATCTTCCCTCGGCCCGATTAATCGGCTCTCCAGGACGTAATTGATGTCGTATCGCTCGAGAAGCGTGGTTTGATCGCCGCTTTGGCGTCCGATCTGAGCGGCGGAGTAGGGGGCGATCACTCTCAGGCTATGCAGTGCGCTGAAGCCAAGGGTGATATCTTCGATCAGGGAGGATGCGAGTATCGTTGCCATGTCATCGGTACTGCCGCTGGCGGGCGGCAGTAATGCGAGACGTGGAATGCGCGAGATCGTCCGCAAAGGGATATCCTGTTCGGATATGGCGGTCGAATGCGGCGTGGCGGCCGATATTGATGAGCGAGAGGATGCCCGAAGGAGCGCCGGCCATGATGAGGCGAGATCCTTACGTTGCGCAAATATGCGTTTGAGTTGTTCCAGGCCGCCCTCGGCATCGAAAGCCTTCAACAATATACGATGCGTTGCAATGCCCTGCGGCTCGGCTTCGAAAAGAAGGAGAGCTGCCTCCTTGATGAGCGCGACATCGCCGGTCGCGGTCGGAAGCTTCACCGCCGCATCCAGTGTCTCCTTCAAGATCGCAAAGTGGCGCTTTCTTTCGCCCTGTCGCCAGTCGATGAAGGCTCTGGTCTGACAGTTGGCCCGCTCCATGAACTTTGATTGCAAGGCCTCGATCAAGCGAGCAAGGCTCTCTATGGGATCCTTGGACGTCTTTGCATGGGCCGGGAAGATGTCGCTGCTGAACGAACTGCTCGCCAAGTGAATATCTGTATCATCAAAGGTCAGAAATTCGGTGTTCAATTCCGATTGTCGGCTCTTGATACGAGAGACCAGCTTGCGAAGATTTGTCAGCGAATTCGCCAGGTCGCCATCGCCCCAGAGAAATCTCGCCATATTTGTCCTGCTGACGGATTTTCTATCGCTCGTGAGCAGATAGGCAATAATCAGAAGCGCCTTCTTGGGGAACTTTATTTGATGTTCGTCGCCATCCAGAAGAGCGATTTCACCAAAAGTTCTGAGTAAAAATTTCATCGCGCCTTCTATATTGCTTCAGATATATAACCGCGGCCGTCTTTCGCGCTCCGTCTGGATAAACGGCGAAATGACAGTGGAATCGATTATATATTCCTGATGCAATGCACAAATATTTGCAAATGAACTATTCTCGAGCTTTAATTTCGAAAGTTATTGTTGCACAAAAGCTCAGTTTCCCGACATTCATTCGACGTCGGCGAGCTCGCTTCCGATGCGGGTCCGTTAAGAAAACAGTCCTAATCGGCTAAATTCCATCTTCCCCGCAACTATTGGCGGTCGGAAAATTCATGACCAACGCAGTGTTAGAGAAGCTCCCAGCCTCCAGATACTTGCCCGCCACAGAAGTGGTAACTTCAATTAGGGTCAGGATTTTATTGCCCCTATCGGTCCATTCGCCAACAGAGCCTACGGCTTATACTTTGGTATAATGGCGGTGCACCATCGCCTGATTGACCGCTCTTCGCGGCTGTGACACTACGGGCATGTCTTCGCAACGTCAGGCGAAGGCTTACGAAACCAACAGATCAAGAAACCAATGGACAGCTACCCTAGTCGCTGTCCGGTCGTGGCGTCATGCTGCATCCGGACGGTCATCGCAACAATTTGGACCGCTGCCGGCATTCGCCGGGCGAGCGTCGGTCGGGCCTAGCCTGTCCGGCTCGCCCTTCGGATCTGCCGTCTGGCGGGCCGATGAGGTGAGCCATGAACAACATCGTTCTCTTCCGCGGACACAGGTTCGCAACCAAGTTTTCCGCCCCGGACGCTTTTGCCGTTTCGACCGGCAGCCGTCCGGCCGAACGTTCCGTATCGCCGCAGCGTTCGCGGCTGATCGCCATTTGGCACATCAATTCCCATACCGGGAAGCTTGAGTGCTTTTGGACGACGGAAAGCGTGCCTTCCCTTGATGAGGATGGCAGCCGTCGCGCGGCCTAACCGTTCCTTCTGAAAGAAGTATCTGTGGCGTCGCTATGCGGCGCCTACGTCGCGCCTTGGCTAAAAATTCCTGTCTTCAAAGGGTTATCACATGGTTTTCCTTGCTAACGATCGACGCGGGCGTAGTGCCGTTGCCACGTTGGCGGGTGCGCGTATCCTGCCGAATGGCTATGATCTCGCCGCATTCGCTTTCATTGCCGCCGCCGCCTATCTCGCACTTCGTGGTATAGCCGAGATGCGCGCGCCGCTGGCGGGCCTGTCCACGGCACCGCTGTCGTTCGACCCGGCCTATCTGCCCGAATATGCCCTGCGCACGACTTTGCGGATGATGGCGGCCATCATCGCCTCCCTCATTTTCACCTTCGTCGTCGCGACGCTTGCCGCAAAGAGCCGCCGCGCCGAGAAGATCATCATTCCGGCCCTCGACATTCTGCAATCGGTGCCGGTGCTCGGCTTTTTGACCTTCACCGTCACCTTCTTCATGGGGCTTTTCCCCGGAAGCCAGCTTGGCGCGGAATGTGCTTCGATCTTCGCGATCTTCACCAGCCAGGCATGGAATATGGCTTTCTCCTTCTATCAGTCGCTGCGGACGGTTCCGCGTGACCTCGATGAGGTCAGCCGTGGATTTCGCTTGTCGAGCTGGCAACGTTTCTGGCGGCTGGAGGCTCCCTTTGCCGCTCCCGGCCTCGTCTGGAATACGATGATGTCGATGTCCGGCGGCTGGTTCTTCGTCGTTGCATCCGAAGCGATCACGGTGGGTAACACCACCGTGCAGCTTCCGGGTCTGGGCTCTTGGCTGGCGGTTGCCATCGATAAAAAGGATTTCACCGCCGTAGGCTGGGCCGTACTTGCCATGGCAGTCGTCATCTTTCTTTACGATCAACTGCTTTTCCGCCCCATCGTCGCCTGGGCAGACAAGTTCCGCTTCGAACAGACCGCCGGGCAGCAGAGGCCGCGCTCCTGGGTTTATTCGCTGATCCGTCGCACGCGCTTCCTGAAATACGTGACCACACCTTTGGCCGCTGTATGGGGTCGGCTGATGCTCCTGCGGCTGTTGCCGGCCTCGCGTGCCGCCGCAAAAGACCAGCATCAACAGCGTCTTGTCAGCTGGGCTATCGATATGGCCTGGTATGCGCTGATCGCCGTCGTCGGTGCCTGGAGTGTGTGGGATGCGGTTTCCTATCTCAGCCAGACGCTCTCCTGGAGCGATGTCTGGATCGCTTTTGCCGGCGGGTTCGTGACGCTCATTCGCGTTGTTGTTCTGATTGCTGTCGCGAGTGTCATCTGGGTTCCGATCGGCGTCTGGATCGGCCTGCGTCCCGCTGTCGCGGAGCGCGTCCAGCCTCTGGCGCAGTTCCTGGCGGCGTTTCCGGCAAACGTGCTCTTTCCTGTTGCAGTGATTGCGATCGTTGCGACGGGCGCCAGCCCGAACATCTGGCTGTCGCCGCTGATGGTGCTCGGCACCCAATGGTACATCCTGTTCAACGTGATTGCGGGTGCGAGTGCATTCCCTACCGATCTGCGGGAGGTGTCCTCGGTTTACCGGCTGCGCTCGTGGACCTGGTGGCGGCGAGTGATGTTGCCGGGGATATTCCCTTACTACGTCACGGGAGCGCTGACCGCTTCCGGCGGCTCCTGGAACGCCAGCATCGTCGCTGAACTGGCGAGTTGGGGCAACACTAAACTCGAAGCCTTCGGACTAGGATCATACATCGCGAAAGCGACTGAGGCTGGTGATTTTCCGCGGGTCATCCTCGGTATCGTCGTCATGTCGATCTTCGTGACGCTCTTCAACAGAACGCTCTGGCGGCCGCTCTACGTCTTCGCCGAACGCCGCATGCGCCTCGATTAATTCAAGATCGGAGAACCGAATATGGAAAACGCTGTCATCTCCAGGAAGCTCGATATTGTAAAAAATGCACCGCTGGTTCTCGCCAAGCAGGTGTGCCAAGCCTACGACAAGGGGGCGTCCGGCTCGCTCGTCGTGCTCGAGAATGTCGATCTGCAGCTCTATCCCAATGAAATCGTTGGGCTGCTCGGCCGTTCCGGCTCCGGCAAGTCCACACTGCTGCGTGCGATTGCCGGCCTGATCCGCCCGAGCAAAGGCGACATCACCTTCGAAGGCCGCCCGGTCGTCGGCCCCAACTCCGATGTTGCCGTGGTCTTCCAGAGCTTTGCACTCTTTCCCTGGCTGACCGTGCTGCAAAACGTCGAACTGGGGCTGGAGGCGCAAGGCGTTGCGTCCTCCGAGCGGCGCAAGCGTGCACTCGCGGCCATCGACCTCATTGGCCTCGACGGTTTCGAAAGCGCCTATCCGAAGGAACTCTCAGGAGGCATGCGCCAGCGTGTCGGTCTTGCGCGGGCGCTCGTCGTTCGGCCGAAGGTTCTGCTGATGGATGAACCCTTTTCCGCGCTCGACGTGCTGACGGCGGAAACGCTTCGCACGGATCTGCTTGATCTGTGGTGCGAGGGCCGGATGCCGATCGAGTCGGTTCTCATGGTGACACACAATATCGAAGAAGCGGTGCTGATGTGCGACCGTATCCTGATCTTCGGATCGAATCCCGGCCGTGTGATTGCGGAGATCCATGTGGATCTGCCGCAGCCGCGCAATCGCCTCGATCCGGCCTTCCGCATGCTCGTCGAAGACATCTACGCGCGGATGACGGTAAAGACCGGTGCGCCCACGCGCGAAGGACTTTTCCCTGGCACGGGTATTGCGATGGCTTTGCCGCGCGTGTCGACCAACCTCATGTCCGGTCTGATCGAAACGGTCGCTGCTGAGCCCTATCGCGGGCAGGCCGACCTGCCGCCGCTGGCGGCCCATCTGCATCTCGATATCGATGATCTCTTTCCGGTCGCGGAAACGCTTCAACTCCTGCGTTTCGCTGATCTGGAAGGGGGCGACATCAAGTTGACGGCGCCGGGCTTGCGTTTCTTCGACGGCGACGTCGATGAACGCAAGAAACTCTTCGAACAGCACCTGGCGACCTATGTGCCGTTGGCTGCACATATTCGCCGTGTGCTCGACGAGCGGCCGACCCACCGCGCACCTGCACGGCGCTTCCGCGATGAGCTGGAGGATTACATGTCCGAGGATTATGCCGACACCACCATCAAGGCCGTCACGAACTGGGCCCGCTACGCAGAATACTTCGCCTATGACGAAAACGCCGATCTGTTCACGCTGGAAAACCCGAGTTGAAACCCCGTTGGAACGAATGCGAGAGGGCGCTGCCGGTTGAGGCGGCGATCATCTCATGGCATTCCAGGATTTGACAGGCCGCCTGGCCAGGACTTAGCGCATCAGATCCGGCGGGTCGCCAGCTTTGGCGGCACGGGAGAACGCGGTTGTTGTTTTGATGCTTCGGTTCGGGCAGTTTGCAGCTTCCGCACGCAATCTTGCGGAAGCCGTGATGCAGGGATGCCAGGGATGAGGCGTGAGTTTTTGAAATACCTCTTCGAAATGCCCTTGCTTTGGCTCGGCATTGCAGTTCTTGCCGCTCTCATTTTCATCGGCGATACGATCACCGATCTGGAGATCGCCTTCGCCGTTTTGTATGTATCCGTCATCTTGCTGGCGGTCTATTCGGGGCGGACCGGGGCTATCGCGATAGTCGGGATTGCATGTGCTGCTTTGACCGTCATCAGCTATTTCCTGACGCGTCACGGCGCTTCGCAGGCAGGCCTGATCAACAGTACGCTTAGCCTAGTCGCGATCGGCGCGACCACTTATCTGGCGATCAGGATCGAAATGCTTGATGCCAGGGCGAGGCAGGCGCAATCCGAGCTTGCACGCATGTCGCGTCTCATGATCGTCGGTGAGTTGGGCACATCGATAGCCCACGAAGTCAGCCAGCCGGTCACCGCAATTGCCGCTAACGGTAATGCCGCGCTTCGATGGCTGTCCGCAACACCGGCCGATCACGACGAAGCCCGCCGCGCCATCGAGCGAATTGTCGCGGATGCCGGGCGAGCAGGCGATGTCATCGGCCGTGTTCGCGGGCTCGTGGCGCGCTCGTCGCCCTCTAGCGACGCGATCGATCTGGTCGAGGCTATCAATGATGTACTGGAACTCGTTCGCAGCGAGATTCGACGGAATCAAATCCTGTTCCGCTCGGAATTGGCGAGCGATCTGCCATTGATGGCCGGCGATCGTGTCCAGCTGCAGCAGGTGATCCTCAATCTCGTTATGAATGCGATCGAAGCTCTGGCGGAGGTCGATGAGGAAACGCGCGAGCTGCTTGTCAGCGCTGCCGCGGACGAACGGAAGGTGACCGTCAGCGTGCGCGATACCGGCAGCGGCGTGCCAGCCGAAAGGCTCGACACTATATTCGAAGCCTTCTACACGACCAAGCCGAAGGGCATGGGGATGGGGCTTGCCATCAGCCGATCCATTATCGAGGCCCATGGCGGGACCATCTATGCCGCGCCGAATTTTCCACGCGGAGCCGTCTTCGGTTTCACCTTGTCGCTGAACGAAAGGGCAAAGGGGTAGGGCATGCAAGGACAGCAGCCGACCGTCTACGTGATCGACGACGATCCATCCGTGCGCGATGGGCTAGACAGCCTATTACGCTCCGTCGGCTACGATACGCGTGCCTTTGCATCGCCGCGGAATTTCCTGGCCTCTTCTCGGTCTGAGGGGCCAGCCTGCATCGTGCTCGATGTCAGGATGCCGGATGCGAGCGGTCTTGATTTTCAGGATGAGCTTGCGCGTATGGGATATGCAATCCCGATCATTTTTCTTACCGGGCACGGCGACGTGCCGATGTCCGTCAGGGCGATGAAAGCGGGGGCGGCGGAGTTTCTCTTGAAGCCGTTCCGTGAGCAGGATCTCCTCGATGCAATCAGGCAAGCGCTAGAAATCGATCGCATCCGGCTGCGCAAGCAGGCGGCGGAAGTCGATCTTCATGAGCGATTTTCGACACTCACGCCACGTGAACGCGAGGTGATGGCGCTCGTCGCACGAGGTCTCCTCAACAAGCAGATCGCTGCCGAGATCGGCCTCAGCGAAATCACTGTCAAGGTTCATCGCGGTCAGGCGATGCGCAAGATGCGGGCCGACTCCGTCGCCGACCTCATTCGGATGGCGGATAATCTCGGCCTCACGAACGATAAAGCCAGCGATACGGCGCCCGGGCTCCGTTAGTCTTGCAGCGCTCGTCCCCAGTCGCGAGGATCTCATGGCTTACGAATGCGGTGTCGCCACGCGGGTTAGTTCAATCCCGCGGAGTCGTTGGCGTTCCCTGGTGAAAGATCATCTGCCATCGCCCCTCGGTACGCTGCCAAATCGAACTCCGTAGAGTATGCCGCTCCGGACCGCTCTCTCCGGCCCACCGGATGCTTCTGTAGGTGACGAGGACAGCATCTGGTGAGATCGATCGAAAGGCATAGTCGCGGGAAATAATGGGAGGAGCGGCTTCTTCCCTCTTTTCTGCAGCCAGACCGGCGATCAGCTCATCTCTATCGTCGTAGACCGTACCGGAACTGCCAAATTCAACGAAGCCTTTGGCCAGCAATTCCGCCACGACTGCCGGCGACCGTCGTATTTCCGGGAGATGTAGCTTCTGCTCCAGCAGGCGGATCTCTTCAAGCTCGTGCTGGGGAACGTTCATTGTTCCAGCGACCTCCCGTGAATATCGATGTTTGTATGTCGTGGGCCTCAGTATGTCCCGAGCGCTTCCAGTTTTCTCTCCCGCTCGAACTTGTGGTCTTGATCATAGTCAGCTTCTCTAGATTGCTCCAACGCAGAGACGAAAAGTTCGGCGGCGTGACGACCCGCCTGTGTTCCGTCGTCTTCAATGACCGTTGCTATCCGCCTGAATAATTCGGACTCGAAGCTGCCGGCATTGTTCGAGGCATTCGGCCGTGCCAGTCTTGCACCACCATCCAGTCTGATGGCCGACACATAGAACTCGTCCTCGTAATCGGCTCCTGCTGAGGTCAGCTCAGCACGCCCATATAATAGCAACCCGGTTTCCCAGCGATCGCATAGGCGGATACTAAGCTCGTCAAACGAATATTCGCAGGAGAATTCTGAGGCGTACGTCATCATTCTCCCACCCTGGCGATCGATGATAGTTCGGCAACGCCGGCGCCCCTCACGGCATCTGCCGGTATGATTATGAAAGCATTCGGCTGTCTCAGCATGAATGACATTCTCCTTCGATGGCCTTGCGGCTTTTCCAATCGTTGCAATTGGCCTGTCCGGTTTCGCTGACTTCGGGCGAGGTCCTGCTCGTGCCCGGGCTCATTCCATTCAAGGCCAACGGCTCTTCTCGGTGAAGTTGCCATTCAACATGATGCATGTCAACATAATTTATGTTTATTGCGCAACTCAGATAGAAAATTGGTTTTATTTGCGTGCGATATGACCGCAGATCCGGCCGATGATCGTCAAGCGGTCCAATTCGACGGTAAAGGTTTCCAGTGCCGGATTGTCGGAGATGATCTTGACTTCGCTTGGCCGGCTAAAGGGAACTCGCTGCAAGCGCTTGATCTGCGGCTCCGTATAACCGTCGCTAATCGCATAGACCGTATCGGTGGTCATTTGGTTCTGTGAGAGATCGACGATGACGCGATCGCCGGGCATGTAGGTCGGCTGCATGGAATCGCCGACGACTTCCATGATGATCGTGTGGCTCGGTGACGCCTTGGCCTCGTTTCGCAGATAGCCGGTGGGGATAAGCCATTCTGCGACGATCTTGTGCCCGGCGACATTGCCTGAGCCGACGGGGAGGTTGATGACTTCGCCGACGACGCCGCTACCGGCGCCAAGTTTCACGTCCACTTCCGGTGTTGCGCCTTCGATCTGCGGCTTCCAGTGTTCGCGGCTGTAGCTAAGCTCGTCGCCGCTCTCGGCAAATCCATCGTGATCCTGCTCGTCGGGATCGAAGGACATGACAATGTTTGGCGCCGGACGTGCGGTTTTGCGCTGGCCTTCGCCGGTCAGAAGATAAGCCGCGGTCGTGCCGAATTTCTTGGCATAGCGATTGGCGACTTCGGCGCTGAATTCGTTCTGACCGTTTTCATGCGCACGATAGGTGGACAGGCTTACGCCCAGCGCTTCTGCCGCCTTCGTGGCTGATGGATAATTTGCGGCTTCGCGCGCCGCTCTTAGTCGTTCGCCCATGGATTTCTGCATCTTTTGACCCTTGCAAAATTTCCGACATAAATCATGTTGACAATATCATTATTATCAACATAATTTGTGTTTATCAAGATGCCTGTGGCGCAAAGCGCTGTTTGGCGGGTGAGCGGCGCGGCGCACTACGCGGCGGAGAATGTTTTGGAGGTGAAGTTATGATCATAGGCAATGGGAACAGGAGGGCAGCATCGCAGGCTGGATATTTCGATCGCTTTTGGGGGTGCCCCGGATGCCTTCGAACTCTGTCGATTGCGGAGGTCATCGAGCTACATTGTGAGAGTTGTGATGTAGCCGTCGAGCCTACGGAAATGACGAAGATCCGGTCTTTTTCCGAAGCAGCTGGTCAGGAGGCGCTGCCGTGATCGAAATGCTTCAGGGCCTTCTCGCCTGTATCGGCGCGGCGTTGCTTTTTGTCGCTATGGTGATCGCAATAAAGTCAGTCATTTGGAAATCGCCAATGCCATCCCTTGGGGATGAGGACTTCGGTGCTCCGGAGGGCGACCAAATTCATTTCCGCATTGCCGAAGACCCCATGCTTGCGCCCAAAGAGCCGGCACCGCCGGCGAAACTGCGCAGGCGGTAGGCGGACACCCAAACGTTAAAACTCAATCGGAAACTCTAGAGATAGACCTGGCCAAGCGAGCCGGGGGAGGTTGCTATGAACGAATTTCAAATCGGAACAGAAGCCGTTGCCGGCGGCCATCTCGGCTGGATTCGCAAGGTTCATCGAGCGACAAATGAGGTCCTCCGGGATAGGAGAGGTGAACCGATCGTCTTTGCGACGCAGGATGCTGCCAAGGCTGCAGCCGGCGAGGCGATGGTTGCTTATCTCAACACGCCGATGCTCCGCGATGGGGCGAGGGTGGAAGCGATTTCCAAGGCGGAGGCCTTCTTCAAACCCAAAACGGCCACCGCTATCGCCACCATTGGAAGCGCTTCGTGAGCCGAGAGGTATCAAATTCGCCGACGAAAGGGGTTGAACTGTCATGACCAAAGGTAGGCTGGATCTTATTCTCGATGGGCTCGGCATCAAGCTGGTTCCCGTCCATCGGCGCCGCGCACCTGCGGAGAGCCACGCGCGCGGTACGATGAAGGAAATCCGGGGCCGCTACGGCGATGGCCATCTGGTCTTCGTTCTGCGGTGTATCCGGCAGACCGGGAGCAATCGCGACGAGCTCTGGTCTGACACGATCGGTGCCGTATCCGATGTTCTGGCGCAACGCCAGGATTGGGCACTGCAGCGGCCAGGTGATCTTCTGGGTGCCTTCGATGATATCGGGCTTGCCACATTGCGCACGGATGCGGTGGCGCGGCGGCCGTGGCCCGTTCGGGCGACATTGCGAACGCTGATTTATCAGGAATTGGAGAAACGACTTGATGCACCGGCCCGCCTTGCAGTTTGACGACCTGTCCCGTCGCGCGGCTGAGATTGCCGACGTGAGCCTGATCATCCGTGCACGTTTCGTCGAAGCTGCCGATACGATGGTTCATCTCGACGTGCGCGGCATCCGGCCCGACAGGATGCGGACACTTTGGCCGGAGGTTTTGCCCGAACCGATGGATCATGCCGATATCCGCATTCGCTATCGGCCGAGTGCTGCGGCCATCAGTCGGGCAGAAGAGGTTTTGCAGGAATGGCTTCGGGTTCATGTTCAAGATGAGGAGCGGCGCATTCTGCTTTCGCGATGGTCCGTTTGCCTTGCCGCGCCTTATATTGCCGGCTCGTTTCGGGATTTTTGCGCGCGGACGGGGCGTGTACGGCGCACAGCCGAACGGCGTATTCACAGCGAGTTCCGGAATTTGGCCGATGTATTTCTCACTCAGTCACCGATGCTCCAGGAACCAGATTGGTCGCGCATATCGCCGATAATGCCGAATGCGCCTGGCGGGCTCGACCGGGCAAGGCCCAAGGCACCCAAACATGAAACACATTGGCTGCCGGAAGATGCGCGGCCCGTCTTCGATGCGGCAAGCCCCGAACTTGCCGAATTGGCTAAACGACTGGAGCGTGGGAACCGCAGGCGCGCCAAAATGAAAGTGTGAGCCGTCGCACTGATGCGGTCCGAACCCGCAATCATTGTGATGTGCAGATATCTCCGATTGGTGACTTTGTTCAACCAAGCGCAAAGACGCCAGCAGGGCGAGTCTTTGCAGTGACCTCGCCGAAATCTGGGACCGTGTATTCTGCCAAGAGCCGAAGACGCGATGTAGGCAGATGAGCTCGCCAGGGATCACCGATCAGAATCGTGATTTCCCGAGCCAGACAGCAGTCCAGAAATGCGATGACGCTCTCCGCAAGCGCTGCCTCATAGAAAAGATCCCCGACGCATATGACGTCGACGTCAGGTGGTTCGCTTTTCGTCAGGTCGGCGAGTATCGTATCGATCGTCACATCATTGAGCGCGGCATTGAGCTCGATAGCTGCGATTGCATAGGGATCGACGTCGGCGGCATACACTTTCGCTGCGCCTGCCTTTGCGGCGGCTATCCCGACAATTCCCGAGCCGGCGCCCAGATCTAATACGCGGTGACCAGCCACGCTTTCGGGCCCGTCGAGAAGATAACGGCTTAGAACCAGACCTCCTCCCCAGTAATGCGCCCAGTAGGGTGAACCGAATCGCGGATCTTGTTCTGCGAGGCGCCGCAGCCCGCTTTGTGGATTTGCTTTATGCACGTAAATATCGGGGATACCGGGAACGGGCAGGACCGGGAGATTGGCGGCGATGAACCGCCGAACCCAATCCTGGCTCACGGGACCATCCGAACTGCTGTTTCGTCTTGCCGAGATTCCTGTCGGCCGGCCTTTGCGCATCTTGAGTATTTTCGCGAATTGAGGGCTAGATCGTTTAGTTCGTCGGACTGGAGAATCCGATATTTACGGGGGATTTCAATTGGTTATTTGTAGCCCCGGTCAAAATTCTTATTCCTTGCGCGCTGATTGCCCTTTAAGGGTGTCGCCAATTGCGCCGAAATGGGGTATCTATTTTGGCATGATGAGAACAGTTGCAGCGACGCACTGTTGACCGCAAGCGACGTTTTAAACCGCTTGTTTTCTTTCAAAATTCCATCGGAAATCATGAAGCATGACCAATGCCGACAAGCCAGTCGCGCCGCGCAAACCGCGTGCGCGCCGTCGCAAGGTTGTTTCCACCGAGGATACGCCGCTTGATTACATGCTGAAAGTGATGCGCGACGACGAGGCGGACCAGAAGCGGCGCGATGAAATGGCGAAAATAGCGGCCTCCTATGTTCATCAGAAACCTAGCGAGCGCTCCGGCGCCGGGGCCAAGGGAGGCCGCGGCGTCACCATCGATCTAACCAATGCCACGGATGAGCAGCTTGCAATACTCGAATCTCTCTTCGGTCCGCTTGCCGGATCCGGCGACGATGATCGCAGCAATCCAAGAGGAGAAGGCGAAGCGGAGAGCTGAACGCGAGCAGATAGAGGTCGCAGCCCGGCTTGCCATGGATGCCGAGCGCATTCGTGCCAGCTGCCAGTCTCTAACCGGCTTCGTGCGAGAGGCCTGGCATGTCGTCGAGCCCTCGGTCGACTATGTCCACGGCTGGCATATTGATGCTATCTGCCGGCATCTTGAGGCGGTGACATCGGGCGAGATTACGCGGCTGTTGATCAACGTTCCGCCGGGCACGATGAAATCGCTCCTGTGCGGTGTCTTTTGGCCGGCATGGGAATGGGGGCCAAAAGGCAAGCCGCAGCTGCGCTATCTCGGCGCCTCGTATTCGGAACATTACGCCAAGCGCGACAATAGGCGCATGCGCGACCTCGTTGCCTCCGAATGGTATCAGACACTATGGGGCGATCGGGTCAGGCTGACAAGAACGGGCGAAATGGCTTTCGCCAATAGCTGCTTGGGCTCGCGGCAGGGTGTGCCGTTCTCCAGGTTGACTGGCGGCCGCGGCGATCGTGTCATCATCGACGATCCGCATTCCGTGGATGGGGCGGAATCGGAGGCCGAGCGCCTGTCCACCGTCCGCACCTTTCGCGAATCCGTCCCGACGCGGCTCAACGATCCCCAGCGCTCGGCGATCGTTGTCGTGATGCAGCGGCTGCATGAGGCGGATGTCTCCGGGACGATCCTGGCGCTTGGGCTCGGCTACGAACACCTGATGCTGCCGATGGAGTTCGAGCCGGAGCGGCGTTGCCGCACGTCGATTGGATTTGTCGATCCGAGGACGGAAGAGGACGAACTGCTTTTTCCGCAGCGCTTTCCTCGTGTGGTCGTCGAGCGGGACAAGGTTCCGCTCGGCTCCTATGCGGTGGCCGGCCAATTTCAGCAACGGCCTGCCCCTCGGTCGGGCGGTTTATTTCAGCGCGGCGATTTCGAAATCGTCGAGGCACTGCCTTCCGGTGCGAAGCGTTGTCGCGCCTGGGACTTTGCCGCTTCGAAGGCGCGTCCCGGTCGCAAGCCAGACTGGACCGTTGGTCTGCGCATGGCTTTGATCGATGGTGTTTTCTATGTCGAAACCCTCGCACGAGGGCGTTGGTCGCCCGCCGAGGTGGAGCGCAATCTCAAGAACACTGCGTCGCAGGACGGACCGACGGTGACGATCCGCATGCCGCAGGATCCCGGTGCAGCCGGCAAGGCTGATGCGGAAACCAAGATCAAGCTACTCGCGGGCTTTCCTGTAAAAACCATATCACCAACCGGGGATAAGGCGACACGCGCCAAACCCGCTTCGGCGCAGGCCGAAGCGGGAAACGTCAAGCTTTTGCGTGGGGACTGGAACGAAGCCTTTCTCGACGAGATTTGCGCCTTCCCGAACGGGCAGTTCGACGATCAGGTCGATGCCTTCGCCGACGCTTTGAACGAACTCGCGCTGAGTTCGTCCTTCAGTTTCAACAATTTCTAGGCTCGCTCGGGCGAGCTTCTTCATCACACGACATCAAAGGACAATCCATGGGGCAGGTATTCTCGATGGTTCGCGACGGATTGGTGAGCCTTGCATCCCGCATGGGCACTGATCGCGACAAGGCGGCATCCGTCTTCTACACGCAGCCTATCCTGACGGACGAACAGATCATCGCCGCCTATCGCGGCTCCTGGCTGCCGCGCAAGATCATCGACATTCCGGCTCTCGATAGCTGCCGGAAATGGCGAAACTGGCAAGCTGCGAGCGATCAGATCGGCTCGCTCGATGCGGAGGAACGCCGGCTTAATCTGCGCGGCAAAGTGCTGGAAGTCTCAACGAAAGCGCGGCTTTTCGGTGGTGCCGCCTTGTTCATAGGGTCCGGAGATGTAGATCCGGCCCTGCCATTGGAGATGGAGCGTGTCGGAAAGGGCGGCCTCAAACATCTGACGGTACTGACGCGCCGCCAGCTGGCTGCCGGGGACATAGAGAGCGATCCGACCTCGGAATGGTATGGCAAGCCCAAGTTCTATACGTTGACCGGTGCCAATGGCCTGCAGGTGACCATCCATCCGTCGCGGCTCGTCATCTTCAAAGGCGCGATGACGCCGAATGAAGAGTTTGGAGGAGTGGGTAATCAGGCTTGGGGCGAAAGCGTGCTGACCGCGACCTTCGATGCGATCAAGAATGCAGACAGCACGGCGGCCAATATCGCCAGCCTGGTCTTTGAAGCCAAGATCGACATCATCAAGGTCCCGCAATTCTCTGCCAATATCGGCAATCAGGCCTATGAAGATGCCGTGCTGCGCCGCTACGTGCTCGCCAATACCATCAAGGGGGTCAATGGAACGCTGATCCTCGATGCCGAGGAAGAGTACGACAGCAAGAGCGCGCCGCTTTCCGGTCTCACGGATATTCTGATGGCCTTCCTGCAGATCGTCGCCGGTGCGGCCGACATCCCAGTTACCCGATTGCTTGGTCAGTCTCCCGCCGGCATGAATGCGACGGGCACGGCCGACATGAAGAATTATCACGATCGCATCCAGGCCATTCAGGAGCTTGATTATACGCCGGCAATGTCCCGGCTTGACGAGTGTCTCATCCGCTCTGCCACCGGTTCGCGCGATCCCGCCATCTATTCGACCTGGGCACCGCTGGAGCAGATGAGTGAGAAGGAGCGGGCCGATATCTTCAAGACGAAGGCTGAGGCGGCGCGAGCCTTGTTTGGCTCAACTCAGGGAGAGGAAATCATTCCTCGCCAAGCGCTCGCAAAGGCATTGCTGAATACCTTTGTGGAGGATGGATCGCTGCCGGGTTTGGAGACGGCAGCAAAGGCATCCAGCCAATCGGATGAGGTCGAGCAATTCGAAACGGATCCCCGCGCGACCTAACGAACCGACGACGTCGCGCCGTCGACGCGATGGGCCCGCTTTGCCTCGGTGAGTGGCTTTAACCCGAACCAGATTGGCTTCGGCCAGGAGAAATCCCAACATGAATTTCACAGACACTGTCACCGTCGCGGGGACGCGGCGGACGGGGGACGGCTACCTTGTGGCTGACGCCCGCATCGCCCGCACCGGCATTCAAACCTATGCCGGCGCCGAAATCGGCAGGCCCGAAATGCCGACGGTACGGATCTACCGGCCCGGTGGCGAGGTCTTTTCCGAAGACACGCTCAAGAGCGCCGCTCACCGCCCGGTGACAAATGAGCATCCGCCCGAGATGGTCACCTCGGAAAACTGGAAGAAATATGCCGTTGGTCAGACCGGAGACGAGATCGCCGGCGAAGGCATCTTCCTTCGCGTGCCGCTGATGGTCAGCGACGAGGAAACGATCCAAGCCATCGAAAGCGGCAAGCAGGAGCTTTCCGCCGGCTATGTCTGCGATCTCGATTTCACCGCCGGCTTGACGCCTGCGGGCGAGGCCTATGACGCCATCCAGCGAAACATTCGTATCAACCATATCGCCATTGTGCGCCGTGGCCGGGCGGGCACGAAAGTCCGCATCGGCGATGCAGCCGCACCGTGGGGCTGCTCTCCTCTCGCAGCCCCACGCCCCCTTTCCGATGACAAGCAAAGCAAGGAAGGAATGATGCCCACAAAGACAATTGTGATCGATGGCGTCGAGATCGAAGTTTCCGATCAGGCCGCGGAGATTATCACGACATTGCGTCAGCGCCTTGCTGACGCCGAGGCCGGCCATCAGAAGGCGATTGCAATCCGCGATGCAGAACTCGATACGCTGAAAGCGGCTCTTCTCGACGAAGCGGAGATCGAGCGCCGCGCTGAGGCGCGCGCCGATCTGATCGGCCTTGCCAAGGCGATTGCCGATAATATCCAGACATCCGGTCTTTCGGACGCTGCCATCCGCAAGGCCGTCGTGATCGCCAAGGCAGGCGAGGGAGCCGTCCAGGGCCGATCGGACGCCTATATCGATGCCCGCTTCGACATGCTGGCCGAAGGGTTGCGCAAGAAGCCGGACCTTTTTGCTGATGCCATCAAGGACGGCATCAGCCCGATGCAGCCATCCACATCCCCGGCCTTTGCCGCCTACGCCGCCATGGTGCGCGATCTCGAGAGCGCTCATCTGGCTGCCAACCCCTCTTAACAGGTCAACGAAAAGGAGACGCTTCAATGGCGACTTATCAGACCACCTATGGAAACGCTCCTCGGAAGGGCCTGCACGGGCAGATCGCTTCTGAGGAAAAGGCCAACAAGATCAGCCGCACGGTCGAAACCGTTGCCGGTATCAAGTTCGGGCAGCCCGTTCAGCGCGGCCTTGCCGATCATGGCGTGGCACCCTTTGCCGCCGGTGGCAAGTTCATCGGCATTGCGGTGCTGACGCCGAATGTGCTGCCCGATGTGGCTCCGGCCGGCGGCTATGCTCAGTTCGTCACCGGCGCATTCCTGACCTCCGGTCAGATGTATGTACGGGCCGGTGGCGCGGTCTCGGATGGTGACGCCGTCTACTATAATCCGACGACCGACGCCTACGTCAACGCGGCCGGCACCGGCATCGTCGGCCCCGTTCCCGATTGTTTCTTCGATACGAGCGGCGGCAACGGCGATATCGTCGAGATCTCGCTCAAGCACAGGAGCGCCTAATCCATGAACCAGTTCGTTCGACAGCAGTTTGCCGACGCCCAGGCCGCGTATTCCTTCGTTATCGCGCAAGGGCGCAATATCGAGACGCGCATCTACCAGCGCCGCTATCCGACTCTCAACTACGGCCTCCATGTCCCGGTCGTTACCGAAGGCAATGAATGGGCTTCCGGCACGACCTTCTTCACCGTCGACAGCGCCGGCGAGGCGAAGTTCCTCTCGGCTGCTGGCACCGACATGCCGTTCAACCAGTCGACCCGCGACAGCGCCAGCCATGATTTCGCGATGCTCGGCTCCGGCTGGGAGTGGAATCTCGAGGAGGTCAATCAGGCCGCTCTCTACAATCTCGATCTCAACGCTTCCAATGCCATTTTCGCCGCCGATAAGATCGAACGCCTGCTCAATTCCGTCGCCATGACCGGCTCGACGGAGAAGGGCTGGACCGGTTTCGTCAACGATCCGAAGGTGTCGCGCGTCGACGTCGCTGCCGATGGCACGAGCGGCTCGACCCGTTGGTCTGCCAAGACGGCGGATCAGATCTTGCGCGACGTCAACGATCTTATCGGCGGCGTGCGGCAGCGGACCGGCGAAGTCGAATGGGTTGACAGCCTGCGCCTGCCGCCGGAAGCCTTCCGCCTGATCGCCACCAAACGGCTTGCCGATGGCGACGGTTACATCACGGTGCTGGAGTTTCTGCGGCGCGGCAATGTCTACACAGCCGAGACCGGCCAGCCCCTCGATATCCAGCCGCTGCGCGAGCTCGCGACGGCGTCGCAGGATGGTGGCGGTCGCATGGTCGTCTATCGCCGCGATCCGGAGGTGCTGCGGTTCCATCTGCCGATGCCGCGCCGCGTGCTGCAGCCGCGCCAGAAGTCGATCATGAGCTTCGAGACCGGCATCATCGCCCGCACCGGCGGCACCGAGGTGCGCCTGCCGGCCGCCATGGCCTATGGCGACGAGATCACGGCTGCGGCCTGACGCTGATTACCCTCTCTCCGTTTTGCGGGGAGAGGGCATCTGTCTTCTCAACGATCGACACGGAGCTTTCATGCCCGCATCCTTTTACGGCACGCTTGCTGCCGCCGATGCCTATTTCGCCGATCGTGCCAATGCCGGCTGGGCCGTGGCCAGCGACGGTGACCGCCTGGCGGCGCTGGTGCGTGGATCGCAGGCTGTCGATAGCCTCTACGAGCCAAAATTTACCGGGCGGCGCGCCGGCGGTTACGATCAAGTGCTGTCTTGGCCGCGCTGCGACGCTGTTACTGTCAACGGCGAGGTGGTTGCAGGCGACGCAACGCCTTCGGCCGTGACTTACGCGGCCTATGAGGCGGCGGCGCTCGAGCTTGCGGAGCCGGGCAGTCTGACGCCCGTCATCGTCGCGGCTCGCACGGTGAAGCGCGAGAAGGTGGGACCGCTGGAGACGGAATATGCCGTTGCCGACACGAGCGACGACATGATCGCGTCCGCAAGGCCAGTGCTGACCATGCTCGATGGGCTGCTCTATCCACTCCTGCGTCCGGTACTCCCGGGCATTCTGGTGGTGTGATGGCGGCTTTCGATTACGACAAGGCGCGGGCGACCGCCGAGCGGCTGATTACCAAATTCGGCCAGAGGGGCAGTCTGCGGCGCATCACGAATGCCGGGCCGGACTATGATCCGGTGCAGACGCGCGAGGACTTTGCTTGTTCGCTCGTCGACCTCGATCACAGCCAGGCGCATATCGCCGATACGCTGATCCAGCGTGGGGACCGCATGGTCTATCTCTCGACCGAGGGGCTCTCGATCACGCCGACACTGGCCGACAGGATGCTGATCGGTGGCATCGAGCATGCGATCGTCGATATCCAGCCGCTGTCGCCGGGTGGGACTGTCGTGTTTTGGCAGCTGCAGGTGCGGCGATGACGGCGATTGTTCGTTTCAAGACGATCCTCACGCTTTGGCTGCTCTCGCGGGTCATCCTGCTGCTCAATCGGGTTTCACCGTTGCCGGGGATTGAGAGAAGCGACGGGACGAAGGCCGAATCCCCAACCGCCAAACCCGTGGTTCGTGCCCGCTACGGCCATCTCACCCTTTTGAATTTCGAACGGCGTGGCTCTTCACCGGGCGACGCCGCCGATGACGCATAAGCTCACAGGGGCAATCGACATGGCTTCCTCGAATTTCTCCGCCGATATCGCCGCCTGGGCCGAGCGGACCAAAAAGCGCATGGAAGAGGTGGCGAACCTCTCCGCGCAGCGGTTGGCCGAGGCGATCGTCGAGGCAACGCCTGTGGCCTCCGGCGAGCTTGTCAATTCCTTCCGGGTCTCCGCCCCGCCACGGCAAAGCGAGGATGCGGAGGGATCTAATGAAGGCCAGCCGGTTAATCTGGCCGGTCTCGGCGTGCCATTGGGTGGCATGATCCATATGGGTTTCACCGCGCCGCATGCCGCCGCAGTCGAGTATGGCAAGGATGGGCAGGCGGGGCAGGGCATGGTGCGGCTTGCGGCGCGCCAATGGCCTGACATCGTTGAGAGTGCCGCGCGCGACACGGCGGACTGATCTCTCTAAATTTCAACATCATAGACATGGGTGACGCATGGCGACGGGGACGGACGCTCTCATTCTGGCTGCGCTGCTGGACCATCTGGCAGCACTCCAATTCCAGCCGCCATTGCCGGTGGCGCAGCCGGGCATTGCCTTCCCGCCGGCAGGGCAAGAAAAGCCGGATAACTATCTGGCTGTCAGCTACCTGCCCAACCGCCCCCGGCAGGTGACGCTCGGCGATGATCCGCAGCAGAAGCTCGGGCTTCTGCAGGTTTCCGTCTATTGGAAGGCCGGCGGCGGGCTGATCAAGCCGCTCGATGCCGCCGGCCAGGTCATCGACCATTTCAACAACAAGACGTTGTTCGCCTCTGGCGTGAAGATCACGATCAGTGGCGAGCCGTGGGCCGCAGGCCCGATCCAAGAGGATGACCGGGTGCAGATACCGGTCACCATTCCCTACACCGCCTTTGAACCGGAGACATGATCCATGGCGAACAAAAGCACGAAGAAGGGCTCGAAAGTCTACGTATGCGAGACGCCCCAGAATACCGATCTCACGGCCACCGCCTATGCCGCGCTGACCTGGGTGCAGGTGGGTAAGGTCGGCAAGGTCGGCGATTTCGGCTCGGAATCCACCATCAACAATTACAATACGCTGGATGAGCCGGTGCAGCAGAAGCAGAAGGGCGTTTCCAACGCCGGCGACCCGGAGCTTGAAGTCGCCTCCATCGCCGACGATCCGGGCCAGGATATCCTGCGCACCTTCGGCGATCCCCTTAACATCAACAACATGGCAATCAAGGTCGAGCGTAACGACGCGCCGCAGGGCAAGACCAACACGGTGTTCTATTCGCGCGGCGTCGTTTCCGGCCCGCTCTATCCCGGCGGCGGCTCCGACGATTTCGATCTGGAGAAGTTCAAGATCGGCCTCAACCAGCTGCCGATCCGCGTCGATCCCGTCACCACGCCGTAAGCACCATATTACGGAAACTTGCGCGCGTCGCTCTCCTGCGGCGCGCGGTCACTCTCACATGTCCCAACCGATAAGGTGTTTCCTTGGATATCTCCAGTCTCGTCAATTCCGAAGATCTCTTCGAGCTGCAGCTTCTGCATCCGGCCACCGAGGAGCCGCTCGGCATCTCCTTCATGATCCGCTCGGCCGAGAGCAACGAGGTGAAGAAGATCGTTCGCCAGCATAGCGACCGCTTCCTCGCCAGCCGCAAGAAGAAGCTGACGACCAGCAAGGTCGAGGCCGAATATCTCGACAAGGCCGCCGCCGCCATCGCTTCCTGGAGCTGGGGCGAGCAGCAGTGGAAGGGCGAGCAGCCGGTGCTCTCCTTCGAGAAGGCCCGCGAAGTCGTCGAGGACGCCGGCTGGATCTACGATCAGGTGGCCGGCGCCTCGGAGGACCGCGCAAATTTTATGAAGAGCTTGCCGAAGGGCTTTCAGAAGCCGTAGGGGTCGTCGCACGCTATGATTGCGTGCGCGATATAAACGGCGAGACCCGGCGCGAACGCAACGAGGCCTTCGAGCTTTTAAGCCCGGAGGCCGAGGTGCCGGAGGCCGGCCATCCGCTCTGGGACTGGTTCTGGGACCTGCGCTCGGCGCAGGCCCCCGGCTTTTCCGGCCCAGTGCCGCTCTCCCACCAGGAAATGCTGGCCTGGCTGCAGCTGACCGGCAACCTCCTGCGCCGGGAAGACATTGCTGTGCTGAAGGCGATGGACGGGCGCTATTGTCAGGTGGTGGTGGAGGAGACGGAGGCGATTAGGGCGCGGGAGGCGGGGTAGGTTTTAGGAAGCGACTTCAAATGCATCAGCCAAAGAGCCACCTGAATGTATCGCGAACCCATCCCGCATAAGGGGCAATTGGTTTCAATTCTCTCTGCAATTCTTCCACAGTTCGGGAAGGGGCATGGCTAAAGTCCCTAAGTATCTCAGAATCACTGGTGGAATCGGTTTTAAAGATGGAAACCCCACCCGCTGATATTTTGGAAATGCTGCCATCAATGGACAGATATTGACAAGTAATTGCTCTGGTAACCTTTTCCGCTTTCGTATTCAGCACGTTAAAGTTTATGGTTGCGGTGTAGAGCATAGGCTTTATCGAGCCTTCATCAAATCTCTCCAGAAAAAAGCTTCGTATGTCGGGGCTTTGTTTGTACTCTTCTTCTAGGTCACCTCTGGTGCCCGGCCTCTCGTTAAAGAAGAACCTGTTACGCTCATAGGTGGAAGATGCCGCGAGATATTCTTTAAGACGGGCCTCACAAGCGGTCACGATCGGCGGATCAAAGACGCCAAAGCTGTAAAGTAACAACAACGCGGCAAGCACTGCAATCACGCTGGAAATCAGCTTCATTAAAACTCCCACGAGTAGCTTCGCGGCATTCTCTCGTATGAAATCAAAAGGTGGTCCAGTGACAGATATCGCAACTCTCGATTTTCTTTCGCCTTGAAGTGGGCAGCCAACGCGACCAGCCAAAGGCCTATGGATTTTCAGGGTGCGTAAAATCGATATAGTTCTTTTGTGCGGTCTGCAGGTCGTAGTTTACGGTTGAGATATTCCACACGCATCCCTCGATATCCTCCTTCCGACCGAGCTTCTTTTCGCTTTCGATAAACTTTTCAAGTCTGTCTACTTGTTGTGCCGCCTTTTCCGGTGACGCCCCGATCTGCTGGAGCGCCTTCTCGGCATACGTCCTAATTGCGTTGTAGTATGTCGTGCCAAGCGCATCGCGACATTGATAAGCAATCATGAAACTCACGTTCACACCATCGATGACTTTACCGGCCAACTGAAGACGCTTGTGCTCGTCGTCAGCCAAGGCTTGGGTGATGATTGTGCACGCGAAGAATGCAGTAAGAAGTAGCTTTAGCCTCATCGTCGCCCCCGCTTTTCTCAAAGCTGCGTCTTCAACCACTCCGCGTTTGTTTTGCCTGGCCTGCTGCCGGATCATGTCCCAGGACGTGGTGTAGCTTAGACGACCACGGCTCATCCCAGAGGGTCGGATGAGTATCAGCTTGCTGCTGGCAGGCTGATGAGCGGATCATCGCTCATTGTGGCGATTGTCTCAAGTGTCATGTAGCGGGATCGCTGGACGGCCCATTCATCGTTCTGTTCGAGCAGCAGCGCACCGACCAGGCGCACGATGGCGTCGTCGTTGGGGAAAATGCCGACGACCTCTGTGCGCCGCTTGATCTCACCGTTCAATCGCTCAATGGGGTTGGTCGAGTGAAGTTTGGCCCAATGCTGCTTGGGAAAGGTCATGTAGGCGAGCACGTCTTGCTCGGCACTGTCCATGAGACTGGCGAGCTTCGGTACCTTTGGCCTGATCTGGTCGGCGACGTTGCGCCACTGAGTGCTTGCGGCCTCCGGCGTGTCCTGAGCGAAGGCCGTTGCAATGAACGCGGAGACAACCCGGCGTCCGCTCTTTCCAGCATGGGCCAAGGCATTGCGCATAAAGTGCACCCTGCAGCGCTGCCAGGTGGCGGAAAGCACTTTCGATACTGCGGCCTTGATGCCCTCATGGGCATCGGAGACGACGAGCTTGACGCCGCGCAGCCCCCGCCTGATCAGCTTTCGAAGAAACTCGGTCCAGATCGCCTCGGCCTCGGACGTGCCGATCTCCATGCCGAGCACTTCGCGTCGGCCATCGGTGTTGACGCCGACGGCGATGATTACGGCGACGGAGACAATACGACCACCGCGCCGAACCTTGAGGTAGGTCGCATCGATCCACAGGTAGGGCCATTCTCCTTCGATGGGCCTGTCGAGGAAGGCCTTCACCTTCTCATCGATCTCCTCGCAGAGCCGGGACACCTGACTTTTGGAGATGCCCGACATGCCCATGGCCTTGACGAGGTCATCAACAGAGCGGGTCGAAACACCCTGGATATAAGCCTCCTGGATGACCGCCGTCAGAGCCTTCTCGGCCATGCGGCGCGGCTCCAGGAAGCTCGGGAAGTAGCTGCCGGTGCGAAGCTTGGGAATGCGCAGCTCGACGGTGCCCGCCCGTGTCTCCCAATCCCGGTCGCGATAGCCGTTACGCTGGGCCAGCCGGAAGCCATTCTTCTCGCCATAGGCCGCGCCGGTCTTCGTGCCGACCTCCAGCGCCATCAGCTTCTCGGCAGCAAAGCCGATCATCTCCCGCAGCAAATCGGCATCAGCGCTCTTCTCAACGAGTGAGCGCAGGTTCATCATGTCGTCGGTCATCGGTGGTGTCCCTCAGGTTGGCTCTAAGCAACCCGACCCTACCGGAAATCACCGATGGCTATGAAATCAAGCTACACCACTCCATGGGACACGATCTGCTGCCGGTTTCGTGGATACCGAGTTAAGGTGTTTCCAATGAAACTGGAGCGCATGAATGCAACGAAGGAAGTTCAGCCGCGAGTACAAGCTTGAGGCAGTGAAGTTGGTGCGAGAGCGTGGGGTCAGCGTTGCGCAGGCATCCCGCGATCTGGATGTTCATGAGAATGTCTTGCGCAAGTGGGTAAGGGAATACGGTTCGGACCCGGCACAGGCGTTTCCTGGTCAGGGACAGATGAAGCCCGAGCAGCTTGAGATCGAGAGGCTTCGGAAAGAAGTCGCCAAGCTGAAGGCGGAGCGCGACATCTTAAAAAAGGCCGCCGCCTACTTTGCGAAGGACGTGATATGAAGTTCGCGTTCATTGCAAAGCACCGCTCGATCTGGCCGGTGGCATGGCTCTGTGAAGCGCTGGGTGTATCGCGTTCCGGCTTTCATGCCTGGTTACATCGGTCACCGAGCCAGCATGCCCGGTATGACGAGGCTCTGCTCGACAAGATCAAGGACAGCTTTAAGGACAGCGACCGCACCTACGGCGCGCGGCGTGTCTGGCATGATCTTCTCGCGGAAGGCTTTTCCTGTGGGCTGCATCGCATCGAGCGTCTCATGCGCGACAACGCATTGAGAGCAAGACCGAGAAGGCGGGGTTTGCCGAAAGACGACGGTGAGCGCCCGGTCATCATGCCGAATGTTCTGGACCGTCAGTTCTCGGCGGGAAGGCCGAACCAGAAGTGGGTGGCCGATTTTACCTACCTATGGACGGCTGAGGGCTGGCTCTATGTGGCTGCCGTCATCGACCTGTTCTCGCGCCGTGTCGTCGGCTGGTCGATGAATGCCAACATGACGGCCCAGCTCGTCACAGATGCGCTGATCATGGCGATCTGGCGCAGAGGCAAGCCGGATGCGCTTCTCCACCATTCGGATCAGGGTAGCCAATACACCAGCGAGCAGTTCCAGCGTCTCATGGCCGATCACGGCATCACCTGCTCGATGAGCCGGTCAGGCAACGTCTGGGACAATGCCGCGATGGAAAGCTTCTTCTCATCACTCAAAACGGAAAGGACAGCTCGCAAAGTCTATAGGACCAGGGACGATGCAAAGGCGGACGTGTTCGACTACATCGAGCGCTTCTACAATCCGAAGCGTCGGCATTCGACACTGGGCTACCTCAGCCCGATGGAATTTGAAAACAAGGTCGGATTAGCCTAACTCGGTGTCCGAAAAACCGGCAGCAGGCCAGCCGTCGATGATTACATAGAGACGGTCCGCTCTGGAGGTGTCTTCATTGTCAGTTGGATACTGACATATGGTGGTCCCGCGAATTGGTGTGCCATAGGCGTTAGGAGCATCGTAAGTTATAAGAACCTCAAACATGCGAGGTTTTACACGGCCTCGGTCAAAATCCTTCATCATGGCTCCCTGGATGAGCGGCCCATATTCGTCCCTGGCCAGATAGCGTTTGTAGTCGTCGCGGCTGAGAGACTCTTCGGATTCGTTGATTTCGATCCGCTTGTATCCTGCTGGCGCTAAAAGTCTCAATTTCAAAACTTCTTCGCACACGGTCACCAATTTCGATTCAGAAAAACTACAGCCGCTAATAGTTGGTAGCAAAAGAGCCAAGCTGACCAATCTCCACAATCTAATCACGAAATCCCCCATTTAAAGCGCAGGGTTGTATTTCGCATGGTTTTGAAAGCGATGCCAGTGGCAGATATTGCAAGTTCTGCCGGCTTGACAGCTTTTGACTATTGCACCTTTAGGTGTCAATCAAAGCATTAGCGATCACCGCGAATGTCCAACATGGCATTAAAAGCTGCGTCGAGCTTGCGATCTCTGTCGCTGAGTGCGTCCGTACATTCTTTTTCTGTAACGCCGAGATTCTTATAGCGTCGATTTTTCTGCAATTGCGTTTCCCAAGAGCCAATCGTTTCGCGCACCAAATCAGCATCTGAGCTTAGTCTAGCCATTACCGCTTCGACCTTTTGGCGCACCTTTAGGTAGGTATCAATGCCAGCGACATTCCGGCAAATATAGGCTGTGGTTAGACTGGAGTAGGTGGCGTTGTTGACCTGAATCGCTAAATTATGGATTTCTTCGCGATAATCCGCATGAGCGTTGCCGCTTATTACACATGCAAAAGTTGCTAAAATTATTCGCCGCATTCTGCCCCCATAGGTTGATTTAGGCAATCTTGGATGTTGGTACTCAGCCGAAAACACGACGATGAGGTATTCGCTGCGTAATCGTTTATATTGAAAATTCGTGATCCGCACATCGCGTGCTCAGTATCGCTCCGCATTGCTGGAAAGCCATTCCGTGCCAGTTTTCTGATCAACCGTAACGCGGTGTTCCCAGACTTTTGACCTATCTCCGTACTTACTTAGATACGTGCAGTCGGCGATGTATCTCACTGGCATTTCATATGCATTGAATGCTTCATAAACTATTGAAGTGTTGTACAAAACTGGTTTCAATTGACCATTATCAAATGACTTCAGATCGTCTTCGATCGAAGCGTCATCTATGGCGGTCGGGTAGCCTAGCGACATTGACGCACGCTGCCGTGCGTGAAGATAACTTTCCAGTTGCGCTCTATTGAGCTCCAACCTGTCGAGTTCAGAAACCTTGATACGTTTGATCATGTCCCAGGACGTGGTGTAGCTTAGACGACCACGGCTCATCCCAGAGGGTCGGATGAGTATCAGCTTGCTGCTGGCAGGCTGATGAGCGGATCATCGCTCATTGTGGCGATTGTCTCAAGTGTCATGTAGCGGGATCGCTGGACGGCCCATTCATCGTTCTGTTCGAGCAGCAGCGCACCGACCAGGCGCACGATGGCGTCGTCGTTGGGGAAAATGCCGACGACCTCTGTGCGCCGCTTGATCTCACCGTTCAATCGCTCAATGGGGTTGGTCGAGTGAAGTTTGGCCCAATGCTGCTTGGGAAAGGTCATGTAGGCGAGCACGTCTTGCTCGGCACTGTCCATGAGACTGGCGAGCTTCGGTACCTTTGGCCTGATCTGGTCGGCGACGTTGCGCCACTGAGTGCTTGCGGCCTCCGGCGTGTCCTGAGCGAAGGCCGTTGCAATGAACGCGGAGACAACCCGGCGTCCGCTCTTTCCAGCATGGGCCAAGGCATTGCGCATAAAGTGCACCCTGCAGCGCTGCCAGGTGGCGGAAAGCACTTTCGATACTGCGGCCTTGATGCCCTCATGGGCATCGGAGACGACGAGCTTGACGCCGCGCAGCCCCCGCCTGATCAGCTTTCGAAGAAACTCGGTCCAGATCGCCTCGGCCTCGGACGTGCCGATCTCCATGCCGAGCACTTCGCGTCGGCCATCGGTGTTGACGCCGACGGCGATGATTACGGCGACGGAGACAATACGACCACCGCGCCGAACCTTGAGGTAGGTCGCATCGATCCACAGGTAGGGCCATTCTCCTTCGATGGGCCTGTCGAGGAAGGCCTTCACCTTCTCATCGATCTCCTCGCAGAGCCGGGACACCTGACTTTTGGAGATGCCCGACATGCCCATGGCCTTGACGAGGTCATCAACAGAGCGGGTCGAAACACCCTGGATATAAGCCTCCTGGATGACCGCCGTCAGAGCCTTCTCGGCCATGCGGCGCGGCTCCAGGAAGCTCGGGAAGTAGCTGCCGGTGCGAAGCTTGGGAATGCGCAGCTCGACGGTGCCCGCCCGTGTCTCCCAATCCCGGTCGCGATAGCCGTTACGCTGGGCCAGCCGGAAGCCATTCTTCTCGCCATAGGCCGCGCCGGTCTTCGTGCCGACCTCCAGCGCCATCAGCTTCTCGGCAGCAAAGCCGATCATCTCCCGCAGCAAATCGGCATCAGCGCTCTTCTCAACGAGTGAGCGCAGGTTCATCATGTCGTCGGTCATCGGTGGTGTCCCTCAGGTTGGCTCTAAGCAACCCGACCCTACCGGAAATCACCGATGGCTATGAAATCAAGCTACACCACTCCATGGGACACGATCATACGTTTGTATTCCGGTGGCGAGATCAGGCGTTTTTTGAGAATTGTTTCGCAGGCTGCGACAAGCTTGGAATCAAAGAAATCACAGCCGTTTAAAAGTAGTGCAGTTAAAAACATAACTGCTGTGATTGAAACTACTGGCAGACGGCTGCGAAGCTTGCAGACGATGGCGTCAGTTACAACAACAGACAAAGTTGAAGGCATGTAATCCTCGGCTAAGACAACCAGAGGACGATAGCCTAATACTCAAGGAAAAAGCAAGCCTATGATAGATGTTGCAGAACTCGGTATAGTTGTCGATACATCCCAAGTGCGTGCCGCCGCGGCTGATCTTACTACCTGGCGCCAGGAGACGGTGCGCGCCACATTACGGTGACAGTGCACCCATTTCGCCGAGGATGACCCTGGCCTTATTGCAAAAGAGGGTTGCACTCGTTGGTTGCGGCGTTGGGTAAGGTGATGTGGAATATCAGGGATGACGATACGAGCGAGACGGAGCATTGGTTGCGTTGGTCAGATCTGAAAGATTATTGAGTGCACTGTCACCGTAATTCTACGCAATTCTTAGTTCAATTAACACAGGGAGACGCTCAATCTTTATATTTTTGATATTTATCGAGTTTCGTAAGTATATCTTTCTTGTCATTCGATAGTACCTCGATGCATTTATCTTTGCTTGGCTTTAGTTTTGTAAATTTAGGTCTATTTTTCATTTCTTCTTCAAGGCTGTTGAGCTTTTCTGAAACCTTCGTGTCGTCGATCACACTTTCGATCGCTCTTTCTGCCCCTCCACGAACTGCATCGTAATAATCCAAACCCAAGGTGGTACGGCATACGTAAGCATGAGCTATGGCAGTCAGTGCCGCGTTGACAACCGTATTGGACAATTCAGTCCGCGTACTATCGTCTGCCATCGCACTACTACTCCACAAACACATACAAATAGCCGCAAGAGTATAGCGCATTTTCACCTCCTGATTGATTTTAGTGGATATAAGACAAGTTTCCCGGAAAAGGAAAGCCCATGACGGACATTGCAACGCTGACTTTAACGGCTGATAGCTCAAGTATTAAGGCCGCGAGCACCAATCTCACCAGTATGACAGTGGCTACTTGGAATGCACAGAAGGGAACGGGAGCTTTAGCAAAAGCATTTGCTATTGTAACTGGGAACGCCGCAGCTTCACGAGGAGCACTTGACAAAGTAGCGGTGGGCGCTGCCGCAGTAAACAGCACCGGTGCAGCGGCAGCAAAAGCAGTCGACAACACAAGTATTTCTCTTGTTAAGGTTGCTGAAGAGGTCGATGCGACTGTTGGGTCTGTGCAAACTTTATCCAAAGGGGCCAGAGACGCGGCGAAATCACTCCTGGATATTGGCGGCCAGATCGCCAATGGCCAATCGCCGCTGACAATAGCAGCTCAGCAGGGCGTTCAACTAGGGATGGTTCTCAGCGAATCCGGCGGAGCAGCGGGAGCCATCAGTACATTGGGTGAAGCATTTCACGCGTTAGCCAATCCGGTGACGCTTGTAACGGTGGGCCTGGTGGCTGGTGGCGCTGCGCTTGCCCAGTACCTCATGAACTCGGCTACAACCGTGGTTAAAGTCGATGAGCTAACAAAAAGCCTCGCTGCACAAGCTGCGTCCGGAAGTGAGGTCAAAAGCATGATTTTTGATCTGAACAGTATCCAGACCCAATATGATGCAACGTTACAGCAGACCAAGGATTCACATAAGCTAGTGAGCGATAGCCTTGTTGCTAATACCGAAGAAGTATTTGATGCCAAAAAAAGTCTCTTGGAACTAGAGCTAAAATATCAACGTGCGCTTATTACAACTCAGGAAGCTGATCTTGCCAATATCGGGGCTCAATTCAAGCGAGAAGCAGCGCAAGCGATTCTCGTATCGCCTAATCTTATTGCACAAGGATTTTCGGATCCAAAGATAGGTGATTTTGTGCAGCGCGGTCCCGACCATGGTGGCTGGGAAACGATGGCAGCCTATCGCGACAAAAGTACAACCGCTGATGAAATCATCAAAAAGAAAGCGCAGCTTACAATAACAAAAAATATGATTGATGACTTGGAGAAGGCTGTGGATACGCCATTTAATCCTAATGGTATCTCTCAGCCGAGAACTGGTTCTGTCGCCGGTGGAACAGTAGGAGGAGCTTCTCGGATTGCGTCACCAGCCTCGCAACCGGCGACTACAGGCACTACCAATGATCCATATGGTGGAATCATTGCCGAAGCCAGTAAGCGCATAGCAGCCTCTCAGCAGGAGCAAGCCGCGCTGAGCATGACAGACGAGGCGGCGTCTAAGATGCGGCATCAAACGGAGCTTCTGAACGAAGCACAAGAGAAGAATATACAACTGACACCTCAGCAGACATCCGAACTCGGCGATCTCGCCGGTAAGATGGCTTCGACCGAAGCGGCTATTAAGAGAGCTCAAGAGGCGATGGATTTTGCCAAGGATCTGACGAAGGGCTTCATCTCTGATCTCAAAAGCGGCTTAAAAAACGGCGAATCCTTCTGGAAGTCTTTCAGCACGGCTGCTGTGAATGCGCTGAACAAGATTGCGGATAAGCTCCTTAATGATGTTCTGGATAGCCTTTTCAAGGTCAACAGTGCTGCGAGTGGTGGGGGAGGTGGCGGTTTCCTCAGCGGCCTTCTTGGCATCTTCGGATTCGGCGGAGGGAGCGAGGTAACCTTGCCAACTGGGTCAGATATTCCGATCCCTATTCCACGCCCCACATTTGCGGATGGCGGCTATACCGGTCCCGGCGGCAAGCATGAGCCGGTCGGCATCGTTCATGCCGGCGAGATCGTCTGGAGCCAGAAGGATATTGCCCGGGCGGGCGGCGTCGGCATCGTCGAGGCGATGCGGCTTGGCCGGCGAGGCTATGCCGATGGCGGCGTGGTCGGCGAGGGCGGGCCGCAATTGGTGCGGGCGCAGCCGGATGCCACCGTTCCCGTCCGTCGCCTCAGGGCTGACAATCAGAACGATGCCTCCGGTTCCGCTTCCGGCGTGCATGTCACGGTCGGCGTTTCCGTGGATGAGGACGGCAATCTCAAGGCCTATGTGAAGAATGTCGCGCAATCGGAAGCGCAGAGTTCGACGCGGCAGGGGCTGAATGATTTCAATCAGCAGCTTCCCGATCGCGTCGCGCAGATCAACCGCAATCCCAGGAGGCGCTGATGGCCGTTTCCTATCCCTACAGCCTGCCGGCTTTTGCCGATCTTCTGAAGATCTCCAGCATCGTCTGGGACATTCAGCGCAATGACGAGCTTTCCGGCTCCGGCGATGGCCGGGTCTGGCAGGCCGAGCTGGCGCCGCCGCTCTGGACCGGCACGGTGACGCTCTCCGACATGTACAATGCGGAGGCGAAACAGATCGCCGCCCGCATCCGCAAGTTACACGGCGCCCAGGAGGCGCTTTTTCTTTATGATCCGCTGTCGAAATATCCGCAGGCCGATCCCGACGGGACGAAGCTCGGGAGCGCTGCGGTTAGTGTCGCGGCTCTCGGGGCCGACAATGCCTCGCTCAGCCTCAAGGGCCTGCCGGCTGGTTATCGATTGACCGTCGGCGATAAGATGCAGGTCGGCTATGGCGGCCGCTACGCCTTTCTCGAAGTTTCGGAAACGGTTGATGCCAGCGGGCAGGGGATAACGCCCGTCTTCGGCGTCTTCCCGCATCTGCCGGCTGGCTTTGCCGCCGGTCTCGGCGTGACGCTTCTGCTGCCGGCCTGCAAATGCCTGGTCATGCCGGGCAGCCACAATCCCGGCACCGCGAGCGGCCCGATCACCACGGGCGCGACCTTCAAGATCATTCAGAAGAAATAGACGATGAAGAACATCACCTCCGCCTTCTTCGCGGCGCTGACCGGCGCGCGCGACAAGGGGCTTGTGCCCCGTCGTTTCGTCTGGATCACCGGCAAGGATCTCGCCAGCGGCGCGCCCGCCTCGATCGGCCTCTGGACCGGCGATGATGACATCAACATCACCGTCACCTCCGGGGTCACCGGTCTGCCGGAGGCGCGCACCTATTATGGCGGTCTCAATCTGCAGGTGAGCCCGATCCCGCGCACGGCGGATCTGACGATCCAGACCGTGACCATCACCATCGGCCAGATCGCGCCCGCCGTGCAGCAGCTCGTGCGCGGCTACGATCTGCGGCTGGCGCCGATCGAAATCCATGACATGTCGTTCGATACCGGCACGCGCCTACCGAGTGCGGCGCCGGAAATCGCCTTTCTCGGCGTTGCCGATGGCGCTCCGGTAAAGACGCCGGCCGTGGGGCAGGATGGGGATATCGAGATCTCCGCCATCTCCGCCGCCATCGCCATGCTGGAGCGCACCAACCCCGCGAAATCCTCCTATGAAGGCCAGAAGCGCCGCAGCGGCGATGAATTCGGCCTCTATTCCAGCACCGTTGCCAATTGGCAGATCCCCTGGGGGCAGAAATGAATAGCGATCTCGTCAGGGTCAAGAACTGGCGCGCCCGCTTCGTCGCCGAGATCGATCGGCTGAAGCGCACGCCCTTTGCCTGGGGCAGCCATGATTGCGGCCCAGGCCTTGCCGGCAATCTGGTGCTGGCGATCACCGGCGTCGATTGCGCCGCCCAGTTTCGCGGCGAATATTCGACCGCTGCCGGCGCGCTGAAGACGATGAAGGCGGCGGGTTTCGACAATCTCGCCGATCTCGTTGCCAGCATGCTGCCGGAGATCCATCCGAGCGAAGCCGGTATCGGCGATATTGCCGCCGTCCCGCATGAAGGCCCCTTCGGCTACGCACTCGGCGTCGTCAATGGCGAACGCATCTTCGTGCTGCGCGAGACCGGCCTCGGCACGGTCGATCTGCTCGATGCCAAGCGAGCCTTCAAGGTCGGCTAATCCACCGTCTCATCATTTTCATCTCTGACCGGTGACAAGTCGGCGCAGCTTTGGTTGCGACGGCCTTTTTCCATGCGCCAATCGAGGTCGTCCAATCCATGAAATATCTCATCCTGCTTCTGAACGTCCTCAGTTTCTGGCTGGTGGCGGATGCGGCGCATGCCGACCCGCTCAGCCTGGCGATCAGCTCGATTGCGAGTTTCTTCTCCTCGATCAGCATCGGCAAACTAATACTGACGGTTGCCATCAATATCGGCCTTTCGCTGGTCGAAAAGGCGCTGGCGAAGAAGGATAAGCCGCAACCGGCCGGGACGAAGCTCGAGATCAGCATGGGGGACGATCATGCGATGTCCTTCATCATCGGCAGCTACGCGACCGCCGGCAAGCGCAAGTACGCCGGTACCTGGGGCGAGGACGGCAAGACGCCAAACGCCTATTTCACCGATGTCATCGAAATTGGCAGCCTTCCCAACCGCGCCGGCGAACGCGGCCTGACCAGCATCTGGATCGACGACCAGAAGGTCGGCGTGCTCTGGGAGGAGCCACACCCGGACGGTCGCGGTTTCCCGGTTCTGCAATATCGCGTCAAGGGCAAGGACTATCTCTGGATCAAGTTCCTCGACGGCACGCAGACGAGCCCCGATCCCTTTCTAACGGCCAAATTCGGCGCCCATGCGGAGCGGCCCTGGAAGCCGACGATGATCGGTCGCGGCTGCCAAGTCGTCATCCTGACCTCGCGCTATAACACCGAACTCTTCAAGGGCGTCCCCGCCGGCCTTTTCGAGCCGCACTCACTGCCGCTCTACGACGTCCGCAAGGATTCCTCGGTCGGCGGCAACGGTGCGCATCGCTGGGCCGATCCTTCGACGTGGGAGCCTAGCACCAACCCGGCTGTGATGACCTACAACCTTGCCCGTGGTGTCTACTACGGGTCGGAATGGGTCTATGGCGGCCAGAACATCGGCGCCTTCTGCCTGCCGGCGGCGAACTGGATGGCAGCAGCGAATGCCTGCGACGCGTCCGTCCAGCTCGACGGCGGTGGCAACGAACCAGCTTTCCGTGCCGGCTACGATATCCAATGCGATCAGGAACCCCTCGATGCCATTTCCGAGCTGCTGAAGGGCTGCAACGGCCGCATCGCGGAAGTCGGCGGCATCTTCAAGATGCTTGTGGGGACGCCAGGCGCGGCGGTCTACTCCTTCACCGACGACGATATCATCGTCACCGAAGAACAGGACTTCCAGCCATTTCCTTCGCTTTCAGCAACTTATAATGCCATCGAGGCCACCTATCCGGAGCCAGCGGAAAAATGGGCCACGAAGGACGCACCGGGTCGTTACAACGCCGATCTCGAAGCTCAGGACGGCAATCGCCGTCTGCCGGCGCAAGTCCAGTTGCTTGCCGTACCCTTCGCCAATCAGGTGCAGCGCGTCGGCCTGGCGATGATCCAGGATTACCGGCGCTTCCGCGTGCACCAGGTGTCGCTGCCGCCGGATGCCTATCCCCTGGAGCCGAACGACGTCGTTTCCTGGTCTTCCGTTCGCAACGGCTATGAGGAGAAGAAATTCCTTGTGGTCAAAGTGGAGCCGCAGCCCAATTTTCTGATCGTCGTCACGCTGAAGGAAGTTGACCCGGCTGACTACGACTGGCATCCAGGCCTGCAATTGCCGACTGCTATCGGGTGGCTCGGCCCCATCACGCCGCCGTCGCAGCCGATGATAGGCTGGACCGTCGAACCCTCGACGATCAAGGATGCGGGCGGCATCGATCGCCGCCCGGCAATCAAGATCAGCTGCGCACCGGATCTCGATGACGTCGCTAGCGTTTGGGTGCAGGTGCGACTCACAGAAACCGGCGACGTTGTCTTCGACAGCGACAGCAACCTGTATGCCTCACCATACTCGTGGATCATCTCCGGAAACTGGATGATCTCCAATACCGATTATGAGGCGCGCGGCCGCTATCTTCCGAAGTCGAACCGTGCAACGGACTGGTCGGCCTGGCTGACAGTGAAGACGCCGAATGTCCTCATTCAGACGGCCGATGTTCTCGACGGCGCAATCATCCAGTCGAAGATCGCCGATGCTGCCGTCACGGCCGCGAAGATCATGGATCAAGCCGTTTCCAACCTAAAGCTCGCCGATCAGGCGGTTTCGACGGCGAAGCTGCAGGTCGCGGCCGTCACGGCCGACGTGCTGGCGAGCGGCGCGGTGATTTCGACGAAACTCGCCGATGGTGCGGTGACCGCCGCCAAGCTCGCCCAGGGCGCGGTGGAGGCGACCAGCCTTGCCAGTAGCATCAAGGCCGTCGAAGTCGTTTCCAGTCTGCCGACGACCGGCAATGTCGAAGGCCGGCAGGTGTTTCTGACGACGGACGGCAAGCTCTATCGCTATCACAATGGCGCATGGACAACTGCCGTTGCCGCGATCGATATCAATGGCACCTTGAACAGCGTGCAGATCGCCGATAGCGCCATCACGATCGACAAGCTCGCCGCCAATGCCGTGGACGCGACGAAATTCGCGTCCGGCATTCGGCCGGTGGAGATCGTTGCGAGCCTGCCGGCGACGAGCAATGTCGAAGGGCGCATGGTCTACCTGACAACCGACGACAAGCTCTATCGCTACACCGGGAGCGCCTGGACAGCGGCGACGGCGGCGGGCGATATCGCCGGGCAGATCGTCGGAACGCAGATCTCCGATGGCGCGATCTCGACGCCGAAGCTTGCGGCCGGTGTGGTCACGGCCGACAAGATTGCCGCCAACAGCATCACGGCCGGTCAGATTGCGGCCGGGGCGATCGGTGCGCAACAGATCGCCGCGAAAGCCATCACCGTCGATAAGCTCCTCGTTGGCAACTTCGACAACCTAATCGATAATGGCTTCTCTCAGGGCAATATGGCGAGCTGGATCGCCACCGGCATGCAGAGCTATTATTTGGAGACAGGCAGCAGCCCCTTGCAAGGAACATGGCTGGTGTCGTGCGATGCCAGAGACCAGTTGCTAACGCGGTCTCCGCTGCTGAAGGTCAACCCCGGCGAAAGCTACAATCTTTCGGTTTGGTTTTATAACACAGACCCGGCCAATGACGCCTTCATGAGCGTGTACGTCAAAGATCAGTCGGGTGCTGCCGTCCTGCCAAATTGGATAGCGGTCGGCGCTAGCAACGCGACAAAGAATGCCTGGACTTACCTGTCCGCGAACTTCACCGTTCCGGCCGGCGTATATCAGGTGCAGCCCATGTTCGGCGTTGCAAAAGCGGCCGCAAACGGCAGCAACTGCGTATGGGGCAAGCCCAACATGCGCCGCGCCGCCAGTGCCGAGCTGATCGTTGATGGTGCGGTGACAGCGACTAAGATTGCAGCCGGTTCGGTTTCGACCGACAAGCTTGCGGTCGGCTCCGGCAAGAACCTCCTGCAGAACGCCGGTTTCACCATGGGACTGGATTGCTGGGGAATTATCTATACCAGCGGCACGATACCGGGCCTGCCGCTTGCTCTTCGACCGAGGGGCCAACCTTGGTCCGGTGCCAACAACCCAACGCTGATGCTCTATCAGGCCAGCGGCCCCACCGGCTTTTATACAGACGTTCAATGGAAGCGCCCTGATGGCGATGGCCTCCCAGGCTCGCTGCCGCTTGCCGTGCCCTGCGCGGCCGGAGAATGGCTTGAATTAACAGCCTATATTTCCGCCCATCGCTGCAAGGTGGAGATGCGGATCCAATGGGTGCGCGCTGACGGCACCGTCACCGGTTATACGGCCCCTGCGGCGAATGACGGTATCGCCGGAAGCAGCACCAATCCGGACCTTTGGCTTCGGCTGCGCGTGGCAGGCGCGGCTCCGGCCGACGCCGTTGCGGCCGCTCTTCATCTGCGAAAGCTCGACACCTATAACGGTCAGACGGACAGCTACATGTTCGTCAACAAACCGATGCTCTGCCGCATCCCGGCCGGCGCGACGGAAGCGACGCCGTGGAGCGACGGCGGTATCGTCCTGATCACGGGCGGCGGGATCATCGCGAACGCCGTTACGGCCGATAAGATTGCCGCTAACGCTGTCACCGCTGGCAAGATCGCCACCAACGCCGTGACTGCCGGCACGATCGCCGCCAATGCCGTCGCAGCCGGCACGATCGCGGCGGGTGCGGTTTCGGCGGCACAGATCGCGGTCGGCGCTATCATGGCCGACAAGCTCGGCGCTGGCTCTGTTTCCACCCAGGCGTTGGCGGTTGGTACTGGCGGCAATTTCATCGCAAACACCGATCTCTCCGCAGGGCTGACCGGCTGGGGTCCCGAATATTCTAACGATGCAGCCAGCTTCCGATTGAGCCTGCGTACGGACACCTATGCTCCTCAACCCGGAGCGATCGAAATCTACCAGTCGAACGGCAATCAGAACATCGAGTATGGGGTGATGGCGTATGACGCCAACGGAAATAGGCGCGAATTCGCGGTCAAGGCGAACGGCTGGTACGAGCTGTCCGTCTATTATTTCGGCCATCGCTGCAACGGCGTCCAGCCATACCTTGGGGTGTTAGACGCCAACGGAGGCCTGATCAGCTACCCATCATGGGGCGTCTTTCCGGCCGCTCAGAATTTCGATCCACAAAAGAACCTCGCCAATTATCAGCGCTTCTGGGGCAAGCTGCAGATGCCGGCGAACGCTGCAAAGGTGGTCGTCTTCTTTCGAATGAAGGGGACCGCGGCCGGCCAGGGCGACAGCTACCTTTGGCTGACGCGCATGTACTTCGGCGAGGCTAACCCCAATCAGACCGAACCGACACCGTGGAGCGACGGCAGCGTGACGCTGATCTCGGGCGGCAATATCGTCACCAACGCAATCACGGCCGATAAGATCGCCGCGAACGCGGTGACGGCCGGCAAAATTGCCGCCAATGCGGTCACGGCCGGCACAATCGCGGCCGGGGCGGTCACCGCCGCCACGATCGCGGGTGGCTCGATTACCGGGGACAAGATTGCCGCCAACACGATCGGCGCGGGTCAGATCGCGGCAAATGCCATTACCGCCAAACAGCTTGTCCTCACCGATTTCAGTAATATGGCCGACAATGGCTGGCAGACCGGGACTTTGGATGGCTGGGCCGTTCAGAACCAGCAGGCATTCTATCTTGATACGACCTCCGGCGATGCGGCCGGCTGGGTGCTGCAGTCGCTCGGCCGTGACTGCGCACGGTCCAACTTCATCACCGTGACGGCGGGCGAGGTCTATGCCTTAGATGTCTGGGTTTACAACACTGACTCGAACGCCGCGAACATCTTAGCCGCAGTCCAGACGCCTTCAGGCACGTGGGGTTTCGCTGCCGTGACGGGCACCACCGTTAAGAACGGATGGGTGCGTCTGCAGGGCCGCTACACGGTGCCGAGCGGCTACACCAAACTCTCTATGCTGCTTCAGGTGGAAAGGACGGCGGGAACTGGTGGCTCGTGCTATTGGTCGAAGCCCGTCATGCGCCGCGCTGTCTCGGCCGAGCTGATCGTTGATGGGGCGATCACCGCCAATAAGATCGCGGTCAACAGCCTCGATGCGATCACCGCCAATCTCGGCGCGGTCAACATCAGCTCGGCCGTTATCGGCTCACTACAGGTCGGAACCAGCAATATTCAGGGCGGCGCGGTCACTGCGGTTTCGGCTGGCCGCAACGGTGCCGGCCAGACGATCGGGGCAGGCCAAACGGTCAATCTAGCCGCCTGCGGCATTACAGTCGCGGGCGACGGCCGCGTGGTGATCAGCGCCATGACTCTCGGGCAGTTCAATCAGAACGGCGGCAGCCAGAACTCGCAGCCAATCGGGTGCAACATCTTCCGCGACGGCACCGCGATCTTTAGCCAGACCTACTATCTCGGCGTTGTTCAAACCGTCGTCAGCGGCACAGGCGGCCAAAACGGAGGCACCTCTCAGACGACCTATACGGCCGGTCTGGTTGCCGTTCCGGCCCTTTATGACGCTCCCGGCGCGGGCTTTCACACCTACACGCTGCAGATCTACTGCCCAGGCAACACCATCGTCTGGAACGAAAGCAACATCATCGCAACAGCGTTCAAGAGGTAGCGCCATGGCGTCTTCAGTCGCCCATTACATCCTTTTCGCCGCCGATGGCCGCATCCGTCAAAGCGGTCACTGTGACCGGGAAACGCTGCCCGAACTCGCCACCTTATTTGATGAAGGCTACGCGGTCATGGAGGTGCCGGCAGCCGAATACCGGCTTGATATCGACGCCACGTCCTATGTTCGTGACGGCGCGATCGTTCCCAAACGGCCGGCCATTGAGATCACCGAATACACGATTCGGGCCGATGGCATTGAGAAGGTTTGCTTCGCCGTGCCGGCTGGGACCTCGGTCGTTCATGCCAACGAGATCGTCGCGATCGACGACGGCATTTTCGAGTTCACGACGGACGTTCGCGGCGACCACCGCCTTCCCTTCATCGCCGCAGCTGGCTTTCACGATTTCGAGGTGACCATCCATGCTGTTTAACGTGTTCGCCGATCTCGTCCTGGAGCGTGTCCAGGCGCAGACCGACATTGACCGACAGGTGCGGCTGGCGCGAATGTTGTTCATCACCGTCATTCCCGGTCAGGAAGCGGTCTATGCGCTGAAGCTTCGCGAGGCCGAGCTCATCGCCGCCGGTCGGAGCCGGGGCGATAGTGTGCCCGAGGGCGAGACGCCGCATATCACGGCCGAGGCTGGCGAAGATGGCATTAGCCGCTTCGAAAAGGCCGTCGAAATTCTAACGCGAGACCAGCACTGGAAGGTCGGCTCGCAGATGATCGAGGCTTTGCGCCGATCGGCGAAAGCAGCTCTTGCCGCCGCCAAAACCGCTCCCGAAATCCGCGCCGCCGCCGAAATGGATTGGCGAGCCGTGCGCGCCTTTGCCCGAGCTTAAAAAAGAGGAAGGATTGCCATGTATCGCATAGACAGCATGTATGAACCGATGGTCGAGGCGCTGCTTGCAGCTCGATCGGAGAACAAGGTCGATGGCTGGATGGCCTGCGTTGCCTTCTGGCTCGGCCGGCAGCAGATCTACAATGTTCCGGACTACTGGCTCGCGCTTGCTGCGAAGATCACCTCCGGTCTTTCTGATGCCGATCAGAATACCATTCTTGATCAACTGAGCAGCAAAGAGGCCGCGCTTGTCAGCTCGGCCGTCGATTGGCCCGAGACGCCGGGAAGCCTATTGGCGATCGTCTCGGGTTGGTCCCCCGAACCGCCTCCGGTCGATCTCTACGCTTATGCTGCATCCAAGCGCTACGCCGTCGAAACAGGCGGCATCTTGCTCAATGGCATGCGCGTCATGACCGATCGGGCCAGCCAGTCGCTGATTACCGGAGCCTACAACTATGTGCAGGCGAATCCGGACGTACTGGTGAAATTCAAAACGTCAGGCGGCTTTGTCGAGCTGACGGCCGCGCAGATGACAACGATTGCAAATGCTGTCGGTGCGCATGTACAGGCGGCATTTGCGGCCGAAAGTGATGTGAACGTCCAAATCATTGCCGGCATGATCACCACCAAGGCCGGGGTCGATGCATTCGCTTGGCCATCCGATGCCGGTCAGAGCACAGATACCTGAGGAGGTTAAGCTTTAATTCGGGTTAAAGCCCCCGCGAGGAAAATGAATTATTTTAGTCCAAGGGATAGCGTAGGGCCGAGATCGCCCCCCCGACGCGGTATATAGGCTAATTTATTGCCTTTGCTGAATAACGAGCGATATGCACGTAAAAGATGTCATGTGTCGATGTAACAGCAGCGACCGGCGCTCATCAGCCAGAACGATAGCGCGCGACATACTTGATACGTGAAAATCCGGGACTGCTCCGGGTTGGAAGGCCTTTAAAGCTGCAAACGAGTTCAATCCGGCCGCCATGGGCCGGCTTTGCCCAATGGCATGGTTTGCAAGCATCACATCCGCATTTGTATCTTCAAATTTGGAATGGAGCATATGGACCACGAGAAATTCTTCTCGGCGATAAGAATGTCATTGTTCAGTGGCCGGCTGTCGACAAATCAGGTCAATGGTCTTGAGGCGATTCTCGCACAATGGATAGCCGAGCCATTCGATCCACGTTGGCTGGCTTACATGCTGGCAACTGCCTATCACGAGACGGGTAAAACGATGCGAGCAATCTCCGAGAATCTGAGCTACTCGGCCGCTGGATTGCAGTCAACATTTCCGAAATATTTCAATCCAGAACAGGCTAAGGCCTATTCCCGCCAGCCGCAGCGGATCGCTAACCGCGCTTATGCGAACCGGATGGGAAACAGGGATGAAGCCAGTGATGACGGTTGGCGGTATCGTGGGCGCGGTCTCGTTCAGATCACGGGACGGGACAATTATGCCAAGTATGGCATCGCCGATGATCCGGATAGGGCTCTCGATCCTGATAAAGCGGTTGAAATCCTATTTGATGGCATGATCAACGGGCGTTTCACCGGCTGGAAGCTTGCCGATTACTTCAACGCTGTCGGTTCCGATTGGCTCGGGGCGCGCCGGATTATCAACGGCACTGATCGAGCAATCGATATTGCCGGCTTTGCCAGGAAGTTCGCTGCGGCGATTGAGGGTGCTCGATAGATTTACAGAACGATGGGCTGCGGCCGGATACCGGCGATACTACGGGTGCTGGCTTCCTAGACCCCTTTCGTGACTGCCTCCTATGAGTTCAAGGCTTCGGGGTCGCGCGCTGATGCACAACCCCCATCGATACAACGGGAGAATATATGTTCAATACGAATACGTTCCACAATATTCTGAATGTGTTAATTGCGTTATCAGCTTCGATGATCGCTATTCTTCTGGCAACTGGCTGTACCCAGCTTGTCGATGGCACGTTGGAGTGTTCGCAATCCTTCGTCGGTCCAGGCTTTGCCGCAGCCGCTGTGGCGGCTTTGAGCATGCTAAAAATCATTATCAATATCATGCGGGACGGTATCACGGGTTTGATAAAGCCTCAGCCGCCTGTTGCCAAATAAGCTCATCCAGCCGCCGCACGCCATGAATAAGTAGCGGCGGCATTCCAAATCCCAAAATTCGATCGAGAAAAGCGATGACCTTGCACGAATTTCTGGATGCTTTGGGCATCAAGGTCGGAGTCGTCATTGCTGGCCTTTCCGGCGGTATCCTGCGCGGTCTCTCCAGGCGCCGATATACGACGCGAGAGATTATTGCATCGCCTATTTGCGGCGCGCTTGCTGCAACCTATTTAACGGAGCCGGCGCTTTTCTATCTGCGCGCTATCAACTGGCCTTTGCCTCAAAAGGACGTCGCGGCCATGAATGCCACGGCTTTCGTCGTTGGCGTATGCGCCATGTGGATTGCCGATCTGCTTTTTGACGCCATTTCCAGATGGGTTAAAGGAGGGCATGAAAGGACTTAGCGACGATTTCTTATGGGAATAGAGTTGCCGCAACAGCAGGGAGTCTTAGCATTTTTGGATTGATATCCGTGCAGTCGAGACTATGTCTTGATTACCTTTCAGCAAAGGGAATGGGGGAGTCTTGTGGTTGATTTGTCGGATCGTTTTGCGGTTTCAACCTGGTCCTTGCACCGGGCGCTCGGTGCCACCTATCCCTATAAGCCCGGCGACCGAGCATACCCGGCTCGCCAATCGACTTACGGGAAGGGTACGATCGAATTGATCGATGTGCCGCAACAATGCGCCGATCATAGCATCTTTCGGCTTGAGATTTGTTCCTTCCACTTGCCGAGTCTCCTTCCCAGCTATCTCCGTGATTTTCGCAAGGCCACGGAGGAGGCCGGCGTAAAGCTTCAGACGCTGCTCGTCGAAGACGGAGATCTCAGCAATTCTCAAACCGCCCATCGCGACGCTGAATGGATGGAAGGATGGATTGACGTTGCCGCAGCTCTTGGTGCTGAAAACATGCGCGTTATTGCCGGAAAGGCTCGGCCGACGGATCCGGCTTTGATGCTTGCGGAGACTCATCTGCGGCGGTTGGCTGAGTTGACGGCCGCTGCGGGAGTGCGCCTAGTTATCGAGAATTGGTTCGATCTTCTGCCGGGACCGACGGAGGTCAACCGGATTCTCGATGCTCTGCACGGAAAAGTCGGCCTCAATGGAGATTTCGGCAACTGGGAGCGAGCTGGCAAATACGAGGATCTAGCGAAGATCATGGGCCGCGCTGAACTCTGTCATGCAAAGGGGCGCTATTCAGCGGCAGGCCTTGATGAGGAGGATTATGTTCGCTGCATTGAGCTTTCCAATTTGGCTGGCTATCAAGGCCCTTTCACGCTGATCTACGACTCCGCGTATCATCAGGATGAATGGTCCGGGATCCTTGAAGAGCGAGACTGCATCGCCAGGGTTTTCGGAGAGAAGTTCGCAAATGACGATCACTACCGCTGCATTTCCAGAGGCGCTACTCATGGAAATTGTGCTCGGATTTTAGATGTAAAGCTGGATACCCGTGCAATACATCAGTGTAAATCGTAATTGTGTAATGCGCCAAGCAACTGATCTTGTGTTTGATAACCGGCGTTATAAAGATCAATGGCCACATTGGCTGCGGACAGACCTTCCTGACTTTGCAATTTGATGCTGCGCTCGGCACACCACGCAAAAAGTGCGCCCGCGAGGACATCGACGTCATCAGGGTAAAGCGGTACATTGACCATCACAGACATTCGCTACACCATTCATGTTGGAGCTTGATATTGGTTGGTGAAGCGAACACTGCTTTGGTTTCGGAAATTTGCAACCAAGTTTACCGCGCGACGTTAACGGCCGCCTGATTTGGGGCAACCTCTGTGTCCTAACGTAACACAGGTTCATTATCCGACACATTATTGCTGGTTTCGATGGTCGCCGGGCGGTGCCAGAGAATGGGTAAGCCTGTCACTAATATCGTGCGGCGCAACAAATAAGAGGACCCCGAGCGTAGTCCCCAGCGCCACTAGGAGCGATAATGCCAGCCTTGGCCGCGAAGGCATCATTGATGGATGGGATGCGACGCCTTAACCGCGGCCTCGATCAACTCCTCGGCATATAGGAGTGCCGATGCCGTATCTTCTCCGTCGAGTTTTAAGTCCTTACACTTACGATGCATGGCTATGCGAATTTGGGCTAGCAATGCTGCGTCAATATCGACTTCGCCTTCTTCGAACACATGCGTTAATGCGGACTGGGCGACAATTTCCAGGACCGCAACCCGGCCTTCGATTTCACCCAGAGAGGGTATCGCGTTCCTCTTCACATGCTGCTTGCAATCGCGATGGGTAGTAAGCATCTCGGTCACCTCCTTCACGAAGGAGGATAACTATCGAGAAAGGAAAAAGTTCGGCCACTTCTCAAAAAAACTGCGCTCTCGCAATGCGCGTAGCCATATTGCTCTGGGGGTATACATTCTCGGCAGCCTTTTCACTTCATGGGGCAAAGCTTGGGATCCGATAGTACATCGGCACAGCGGGGTGACCGGCGGAAATCATCGTAATAAAGCGTCCATACAGTGGTATCCGCGGCGCGATATGGTCCGAATTTGAAATATTGATTTTTTCCCAACCCGTGATCCGCGTGTCCTATATGGCCGGTGACAGTAACGATCCATTTATTGTTGGCAAATATCTCAATATGACCCGAGCCATCCGGGCCTGGTTTGCTGTAAATGGCAAAATCGATCCAGCCTGATGCAGGTATCGGCAACTTGTTTCCACGATTTATTACTTTGATCGCGTCTGTGCAGCCTGTAAATTCTTGTCCGTCGGATTCGTCCCAATTGTCGTCCGTAGCCACCAAGGCGCGCATCTGATTGGTATCGGGACGAAACCAGACCGGCGCCTCGTCATTATTGCAGACCTTGCCCTTGTTTCCAGGCTCCTGGTTCTTGATGGGCGCAACGTAGTTGGTTTCCACGGTCGCGAAGAGCTTCCCATTATTGAGCCGCAACGCGAGAAAGGGACTGAAGTCCCCTTCGGCTTTCGGCCCGATTTCCCTCTTCCATTGAGCAATGAGGTAGCGATGGTCGCCAGAGGGTATGGGATCGGCGAACTTTACAGCGAAACCGTACCAAACTCCCTGATTGTATGGCACGCGATATTTAGTGCGCTCCCAGATCTCGGCTCTTTCGCTGCAATTTGTTTTATCAGGCGCGCAGAATGGCCGGACACTCAGCTTCAATGCACCCGCGCCGGTACGTTTTACGTCTGATTGAAATTCGATCGTTCCTGCCTTTTGTTCGGCATTATCGCGATAGTAAAGGTGCCCAGATCGAGCGAAATCCTTGCCGTCGAAACCGTCGCGCAGCACTAATTGCGCTGGACTGTCGGCCAGGGCCGATGTCGTGGCACAGGTGCAGGCCAGTATGGCGGGCAGCGCATATTTTGCATTCATGCTGGAGTATTCCTCTGGCGGGACATTCATAGAGCTTTATCAATGACCTGTTCGCTTCCTGCAAGCAAGCAAGAGCGCTAGCCTTCAAGGCCGGGTAATGGCAGCTTGGTTTCGAAATACGGAAGAGATAGATAGACAAATCGTTCTCTCCGCGTTTCATAGGCGAATACAATTTTTAGAGAAGGTTTCCATGACGATCGACCAGGATCTCGCCCGCATTGAGCTGCAAGAGGAAATGCTGCGTTTCGATGCTTTTGACCTTTCGACCGCTTGGGTGCTCGGCAAGCTGTTGCGCGACCTCGCCAGCGAGCGCAACATGGGCGTTGCCATCGATATCACCCTGCATTCCATGCCGGTCTTCTACATAGCCTTGCCCGGCTCGACGCCTGATAATTCCAATTGGATTCGTCGGAAGCGCAATATGGTGCTGCGTTACTTCCGCAGTAGCTACGCCAGCACGTTGCGGCTACAGCAGCAGGGTAAGACGATCGAGGACAACGGGCTTTCAAGCGCGGAATATGCCGCATCTGGCGGTAGTTTCCCCATTTTTGTCAACGGCACGGGGTGCGTTGGCGCCGTCACCGTTTCAGGTCTGCCGCAGCGGGAAGACCACAGTCTTGTTGTCGAAGCCCTGGCTCTTACTCTCGGCCACGAGCTTCACAATCTCAGCCTCGCATAGAGGGGCGAAGCGGCGCCGCAAGTCGAGCGGGCGCCGCTGCTGATCTCAGATATTGCCGCCGGCCTCGGCGATAACCTTGGTCAGGCTGCCCGTGGCCGGGAAAAGGGGGATGAGGCAGGCCTGCAAGGCATGATAGATATCGCCCTTGCCAGGAAACAGCGTATGAGCCGGAATGAGATCTTCCGTCAGCTCTTCATGCCAGCCGCCATTGACGCGATCGATGAAGGCTTGGCCGATCACGCTCCAGATCCTGCGGTAGCTTTCTTCGTGAAAATCGCTCGGGACGTGTTCGTTCAGGTAATGAGCGGCACCAGCCCCCTCGCAGGCAGGCCACCAGAGCTTGTTGCGCTTTGCAGGCCCATCTTCCCAATCAAGTGTATAGAAGAATCCGCTCTTCTCATTGTCCCAGCCGAGTGACATGGACTGAGAGAAGAGGCCCTTGGCTGCTTCCGGCATCCAGTCGTGCCGCTTTTCCCCCAGCGCCCAAAGCTGCAAGATCAGGCGCGCCCATTCCAGCCAATGCCCTGGTGTCGTACCCGACGGGCGAAACATCTCATTGCCGCGGTAATTCTTATCGAGCACCCAATCGGCGTTGAAGTGTTCGGCAACGCGCCAGCCCACGGACCCCGCCGAACGGCGAATGACGAGATCGGCGATGCTTTCCGCCTTTTCGAGATATGTCTTGTCGCCGGTCGCTTCGAAAGCAGCCATCAGCGCTTCCGTCAGATGCATGTTGGAGTTCTGGCCGCGATAGGTGCCACCGTCGATCAACGACCAATCCCGATTGAACTCCTCGGCAATCGCCCCATGCTTTGCTTCCCAGAACTTAGTATTCAGAATTTCCGTGACGTCTGCCAACATGCCATCGGCCAGTGGATGGCCGATCGTCTTTGCGGATGAGGCAGCAAGCAGCACGAAAGCGTGGCCATAGCCCTGCTTGCTGGAATCGGCGGGGCCGTCATTGTTCAGCGACCAAAAGTAGCCGCCATGCTCCGTGTCGCGATGATGATTCCATAGGTAGTTCATGCCGTGGTCGACAATTTCGTTTGCGCCGGGACGACCGAGCAACGACCCGATCGAGAAGCAGTGCACCATGCGGGCCGTCGAATGAATGCCGCGTACGGGATTTACCTTATCCAACGGCTTGCCGGCATCATCCATGTCGTGGAAGCCGCCTTTGGGATTGACGGCGCGGTACTGGAAGAAATTGAAAAGCGCGTCGGCCTGATCGAGCAACCAGCGCCTGTGGTAGGCGCGGGTGCTCCAGTTTCCGAGCGCTGTGGGTTCAACCTGTATGTTCATGCCGTCCTCCTAGGATTCTCTTCCAGAAGCCGTATAGCGCCGTCCGAAAGCGCTGTCATGGCGTTATGGAATGAAGCTGTGTCGTTACCCCCGCGTTGTCCATGGTCGGGCGGCAATTCGTCCGGTCTGCTTTTCCTGAAAGAACGCAACTATAGAAGATGCACGCTTGCGCTGCACCGAACATGAGCGTAGATATGTTGACATAAAGATATCTTTATGTGATCTGATTGCGGAGTCGCAATCAGGCCAGAGGAATTCGCTTATGTTTGACACTCTTTTTGGTTCCGAGACGACGAAGCGTAGTGGCGGCGAGATTTTCGAAACCCTGCGAAAGGCGGCGAGTGAACGGATACTCGTGCTTGATGGCGCCATGGGCACGCAGATCCAAGGTCTCGGCTTCGACGAGGATCAGTTTCGCGGCCATCGGTTTATCGGTTGCGCGTGTCACCAGAAGGGCAATAACGACCTCCTCATCCTGACCCAGCCCGATGCGATTGAAGATATTCATTATCGCTATGCCAAAGCCGGTGCGGATATCCTCGAGACCAACACCTTCTCTTCCACCCGCATCGCGCAGGCGGACTACCAGATGGAAGATGCTGTCTACGATCTCAACAAGGAGGGCGCCGAGATCGTCCGCCGCGCCGCGATCCGCGCGGAACGCGAAGATGGTAAGCGACGCTTCGTGGCCGGTGCGATCGGTCCGACCAATCGGACGGCGTCCATTTCTCCTGATGTTAACAATCCTGGCTACCGTGCGGTCACTTTTGATGTTCTGCGCTTGGCTTATGGGGAGCAGATCGACGGTCTGATCGACGGCGGTGCTGATATCATCCTGATCGAAACAATTTTCGATACTCTGAATGCAAAGGCCGCGATCTTTGCCTGTGCCGAGCGCTTCGAGGCCAAGGGTGTTCATCTGCCTATCATGATTTCTGGCACGATCACCGATCTTTCCGGGCGCACGCTATCCGGCCAAACGCCGTCAGCCTTCTGGAATTCCGTGCGCCATGCGAATCCTTTCACAGTTGGCCTCAACTGTGCTCTCGGTGCAAACGCTATGCGGCCGCATCTGCAGGAGCTTTCGGCTGCCGCGGACACCTTCATCTGCGCTTATCCCAATGCCGGTCTGCCGAACGAATTCGGTCAGTATGACGAGACGCCCGAGATGATGGCGGCGCAGGTCGAAGAATTTGCGCGCGAGGGGCTGGTCAATATCGTTGGCGGCTGCTGCGGTTCAACGCCGGAGCATATCGCCGCAATCGCTCAGGCGGTTTCGAAATATCCGCCGCGGCAGCCTGCCGAGCATCGTCCCTTCATGTCGCTCTCGGGTCTGGAGCCATTCGAGCTCACCAAAGATATTCCGTTCGTCAATGTCGGTGAGCGGACCAACGTCACTGGCTCGGCGAAATTCCGCAAGCTGATCACCAACGCCGACTATACGGCAGCGCTTGCCGTCGCCCGCGATCAAGTCGAAAACGGCGCGCAGGTCATCGACATCAACATGGACGAGGGCCTGATCGATTCCGAAAAGGCGATGGTGGAGTTCCTGAACCTCATCGCCGCCGAACCGGATATTGCTCGCGTTCCCGTGATGATCGACAGTTCCAAGTTTTCGATCATCGAGGCCGGCCTGAAATGCGTTCAGGGCAAGCCGATTGTCAACTCCATCTCGCTGAAGGAAGGCGAGGAGAACTTTCTCAAACAGGCGCGGTTGATGCGGATGTACGGCGCAGCGGTCGTCGTGATGGCGTTCGATGAGACAGGTCAAGCAGATAGCTACGAGCGCAAGGTCGAGATCTGCTCACGTGCCTATAAGCTATTGACTGAAGTTGCGGGCCTGTCGCCGGAAGACATCATCTTCGATCCGAATATCTTCGCCGTTGCGACTGGCATCGAAGAGCACAACAATTACGGTGTCGATTTCATCGAGGCGACGAGGACGATCCGGAAGACCATGCCTCTGGTCCATATTTCCGGCGGTGTCTCAAACCTGTCCTTTTCGTTCCGCGGCAACGAACCCGTCCGCGAGGCCATGCATGCCGTATTTCTTTACCACGCCATTCAGGCGGGCATGGACATGGGCATCGTCAATGCCGGGCAGCTGGCTGTCTATGACAATATCGATCCGGAATTACGGGACGCCTGCGAGGACGTGGTGCTCAACCGCCGTCCGGATAGCACAGAGCGCCTGCTTGAGATTGCCGAGCGCTTTCGCGGCGCCGGCAGCAAGGAGGCGAAGGCCCAGGATCTTTCCTGGCGCGAATGGTCGGTCGAGAAGCGGCTCGAACATGCGTTGGTCAACGGCATTACCGACTATATCGAGGCCGATACCGAGGAAGCGCGTCAGAAGGCAGAGCGGCCGTTGCATGTCATCGAAGGCCCGTTGATGGCCGGCATGAATGTCGTTGGCGACCTCTTCGGTTCGGGCAAGATGTTCCTGCCACAAGTCGTGAAGTCCGCCCGTGTGATGAAGCAGGCCGTTGCCGTCTTGCTGCCCTACATGGAAGCCGAGAAGCGTGCCAATGGTGGTGATAGCGAACGGCAGTCAGCCGGCAAGGTGCTCATGGCGACCGTCAAGGGCGACGTGCACGACATCGGCAAGAACATCGTCGGTGTCGTGCTCGCCTGCAATAATTACGAAATCATCGATTTGGGCGTCATGGTGCCGGCGACCAAGATCCTGGAGACAGCCGTCGCCGAAAAGGTCGATATCATCGGCTTGTCGGGATTGATTACACCGTCATTGGACGAGATGGTGCATGTCGCCTCGGAGATGGAGCGGCAAGGCTTCGATATTCCGTTGCTGATCGGTGGGGCCACCACCAGTCGTGTCCATACAGCGGTAAAGATCCATCCGAGCTATCATCGCGGACAGACGGTCTATGTCACGGATGCAAGTCGTGCGGTCGGTGTTGTCTCAGCGCTACTATCGCCCGATGCGCGGCAGGGCTATGTCGATACCGTTCGGGCTGAATATTTCAAGGTCGCTGCTGCGCATGCGCGGAGCGAGGCCGAGAAGATACGCCTGCCGATTGCAATAGCGCGTGAGAATGCCGAAAAAGTGGATTGGTCGGGCTATAAGCCGGTCAAACCGCAGTTCCTCGGTACCAAGGTATTCGAGAGCTACGATCTGGCTGAGCTGGCGAAATATATCGATTGGACCCCATTCTTCCAGACCTGGGAGCTCAAGGGTCGTTTTCCGGCAATTCTCGAAGATGAGAAGCAGGGCGAGGCGGCACGGCAGCTTTATGGCGATGCACAAGCGATGCTCGAAAAGATCATCGCGGAAAACTGGTTTCGCCCGCGTGCGGTCATCGGTTTCTGGCCAGCGGGCACGGTCGGCGATGATATCAGGCTGTTCACCGACGAAAGCCGCAACGAGGAGCTTGCCACTTTCTACACGCTGCGGCAGCAACTGTCGAAGCGGGACGGTCGCCCGAATGTGGCGTTGTCGGACTTTGTGGCGCCGGTTTCCAGTGGTGTCGGCGATTACGTCGGCGGCTTCGTCGTCACGGCCGGTATCGAGGAGGTGGCCATTGCCGACCGGTTCGAACGCGCAAACGATGATTATTCGTCGATCCTCGTCAAGGCGCTGGCAGACCGCTTTGCCGAAGCTTTCGCCGAGCGGATGCATGAGCGGGTGCGTCGAGAGTTCTGGGGCTACGCTGCGGATGAGAATTTCACGAGCGAGGAGCTCGTTCTCGAAGCCTATGCAGGTATCCGTCCAGCGCCAGGCTATCCGGCGCAGCCTGATCATACCGAGAAGGATACGCTTTTCCGCCTGCTGGATGCCGAAGCGACAACGGGCGTAAAGCTCACGGAAAGCTATGCAATGTGGCCGGGTTCCTCCGTTTCGGGCATTTATATAGCTCACCCGTCTTCCTACTATTTCGGTGTCGCCAAGATCGAGCGCGATCAGGTCGAAGATTATGCAGCCCGCAAGGGCATGCCCGTGGCAGAGGTGGAGCGTTGGTTAGGCCCTGTCCTCAATTATGTGCCGGAGAAGCGCGAGACCGCGGTCGACGACGCAGCCTGATCGCGAGTCATGTCAAAGACTTGCGTTGTTTGGCTTAGAATTTGATTCCATATACACGCGCCACCTCAGCCATTCGGTTGGGGTGGCGCCTTTTTTGATTCTGGGGCTTTTGCGGTTTCGCAGGTGTGAGCTAGTTCGCGCCGATCGTCAGTTCCGCGACGAAGTCATAGGCGTCACCGCGATAGAGCGAGCGTGTAAATTCGACTGCGCGGCCTGAACCGAGATAGGAGATGCGCTCGATCGATAGGCCGGCTGCTCCCACGGGAACGCCGAGCAATCCCGCATCGGCCTCTTTCATGTTGGTCGCAGATATGCGCTGAACGGCGCGAACTGGACGTACCTGGCGCTTTTCCAATTCCGCATAGAGCGATGTCGTTACGACCGACGGATCCGGCAGGAATTCACCGGAAACGCTGGCGTGCTCGATCGCGAGTGGCTGATCGTCGGCAATGCGCAGGCGACTGAGGCGCGATACCCGAGTGTCGGCGGCAAGCCCGAGAATCATCATCTCATCGGGGGAGGGCGTATGGATGCCCTTGTGCAGCCATTCCGAACGAGCCGTCATCCCGCGCCTCGCCATGTCCTCGGTAAATGAGGTGAGTTGCGACAGTCGCTGCTCCACCTTGGAAACGGGCTTTGCAACGAATGTACCCGAGCCGTGACGGCGAACGAGAATGCCTTCCGCCACCAGGTCGTCGATCGCCTTGCGCACCGTGACACGGCTGACCGCGGCAAATTCGGCGATGTCGCGCTCAGGTGGAAGCGCATCCCCATGTTTCAGTCTACCGACCTTCACAGCCTCTTCAAGTGTGCGTCGTAGCTTGACGTAAAGCGGACCCGTGCCACCTCCGGAAAGGCGCTCCGGCGAGAAGATCGCGCTCAAATCTTCAGTCATGCCCTGTGTACCTCTTCACCCAGCAGCAATTTCGCCGCCAGCTCTACGGCTCCGCGCAGAACGTCCCCTCTTGGCTCAGCGAGAATCGCCTTATGGCGTTCATCAAGCCAGGGGCGATAGGCTTGGGCAAGGCCGCCGAGAAGGCAGATCGAAGGGCATTCCGGCCAAAGCAGCGCATCCAGGCTTTCGGTTATCGATTTTGCCGCAGTTCTCACGATGTCGATGGCGACCGCATCCTCCATTCCGGCATATTCGAAGATAACAGGCGCGTAGCGGGCAAAATCCTTGGGCTTGGAGGCGTGCGCAAATTCGACGATCCGTTCTGGATCATTGCCGTATTCCGCCATGATCGATGCCGTCAGTGCCGAACCCGCCGCCACCTTGTCACGTGCCAAGACAGCTCTCTCGAGCAAATCTCGTCCAAGACGCGCGCCACTTGCCTGGTCGCCTATGACAAAACCCCAGCCGCCGATACCCCAAATCCTGCCGTCACGGCGGGCATTGTAGACTGAGCCGGTGCCGAAAGCGCCAATGACGCCATCGGCGTCGCCGAGAGCGCCTTGAAGCGCTGTCGTCGCATCCGTGACAACACGTGTGCTTGCAAAGGGCAGGGCGCCTTCGACCTTTTTGCCGTAGTCGCCGACATTGGCTCCTGCTGTTCCGATGACGGCCGGTAATTCCTGTAGCAGTTCGGGAGTGAGCCCAGCATCGATCAAGGCCTGCTTTGCCGAGGCGACGATATGAATCAGCGAATTTTCCAGATCTGAGAGGATGTTCGCCGCGCCGGCCTTGCCGGTGCCGAGCACCTGCCCGCTATGATCTATGACAGCCGCCCTGCAACTCGTGCCGCCGCCATCGATACCAATCGCAAATTGCCCCATCAAGCCTCCGGATGCCGCCTGTTCCCCGTTTTTCATACAATACCAAAAAAATACCATTTACCAATAGGCAGGGCAGGCATTTTTGCCTGTCTTCATCTCTTTGAATTACCTAGATAAAATAATGAGCTTCGATCTTTTTGTATCAGAAAGTTAAATTCGGCTGGACAATTGGTATTTTTTTGGACTTAATTCGGGGCAAGGGAACAGTGCAAACGGACATCGGCAAAGCCGGCAGAAAAACAACAGCCGGTAAGTGAAGCGGAAGGGCGTGCATCTCGTCGTTGCGCCGGGCCGTTCGGGATCAGGAGGATCTCGTTTCGACGTTCGTCATAATTTTCCCGCGTGGTTCTTGCTGTGTCTCTGTCTGGTGGCGGCGACGGCAATTAATAGGGCCGATCGGGCACAAAGCCTCTGAAGCCTTTTGCATGGAGGGGTCGGCAATATTGGCGGTCCCTATGGAGCGCTGACCGTTTCCTCGGACAGGCCAGCGGATTTCAGATCGAGAACAGCGCCTTGCTATGGCGCGGAAAACAGGAGAGGGAAATGAAAACCAATGTTCTGAAAGGCTTGCTTCTTGCATCGAGCCTGCTGACCTCGGTCAGCCTGGCGCATGCGGCCGATGTGACGCTGACGGTAGAAAGCTGGCGTAACGACGACCTGCAGATCTGGCAGGAAAAGATCATCCCAGCTTTCGAAGCAAAGAACCCGGGCATCAAGATCGTCTTCTCGCCGACGGCGCCAACCGAATATAACGCATCGCTGAACGCCAAACTCGATGCCGGTTCCGCAGGCGACATCATCACCTGCCGTCCGTTCGATGCTTCGCTCGACCTCTTCAACAAGAAGCACCTTGCCGATCTCACCAAGCTTAAGGGCTTGGAAAACTTCTCGGCTGTCGCCAAGGCCGCATGGTCGACCGATGATGGCAAGTCGACATTCTGCGTGCCGATGGCGTCCGTCATCCACGGCTTCATCTACAATAAAGACGCCTTCGACAAGCTCGGGCTGAAAGTGCCGGCGACGCGTGACGAGTTCTTCGCCGTCCTCGACAAGATCAAGGCCGATGGCACCTACATCCCGATGGCCATGGGCACGAAGGATCTGTGGGAAGCCGCAACCATGGGCTACCAGAATATCGGGCCGAACTATTGGAAGGGCGAAGACGGCCGTAAGGCTCTGATCGCTGGCAAGGAAAAGCTGACGGACGCGCCGTGGGTCGATCCCTACAAGGAGCTGGCCAAGTGGAAGCCTTACCTCGGCGACGGCTTCGAAGCTCAAGGCTACGCTGACAGTCAGAACCTCTTCACGCTCGGCAAAGCTGCGATCTATCCGGCCGGCTCCTGGGAAATTGCTCTCTTCAACACCCAGGCGCAGTTCAAGATGGGTGCATTCCCACCGCCGGTCGCCAAGGCTGGCGACACCGCCTATATCTCCGACCATCCGGATATCGGTGTCGGCTTGAACACGAAGAGCAAGCATCAGGAAGAAGCCAATAAGTTCTTGAGCTGGGTCGCTTCCGACGAGTTTGCCAACATCTATGCCAACTCGCTGCCCGGCTTCTTCAGCCTGAACTCGCATCCGGTAAAGATGAGCGATGCACTTGCGCAGGAATTCGTCTCCTGGCGTGACAATCACAAGTCGACCGTTCGTTCTACCTATCAGATCCTGTCGCGCGGTAAGCCGAATCTGGAAAATGAAACCTGGACCGAATCCGCAAACGTGATCAACGGCACGGATACGCCGGACGATGCTGCCAAGAAGCTCCAGAAGGGCCTCGACAGCTGGTACAAGCCCGGCAAGTAAACAGCTGCATCATGCGGGCGAGGGACCTTGCGGGCTCCTCGCCCTTTTCATTGTTTGATAATCGAACCGGCGATCGCCTCGCCCTTGCATTCGACACACCCGATGCCGTTTCACTTCGGCCATAAGCCGTAACTGCGGGTGGATTTGAACCTTAGAGCTGCTGCGTCGGCATGCAGCCAAGAAAAACAGGCAGAAAGCCATGAGCGACGCCGCGACATCAGATGCCCTTGAGGTCATGCCGATCAGGCGCTCCAAACGCTGGCACATCCTCGTCTTCTTATTCCCGGCCTTTGTCGTCTATACGGCGGTCATGATCCTGCCGCTGATCGAGACCTTGCGGCTGTCGCTTTACAATGTCGTCGACAATCAGTCCGTCTTCGTTGGCCTGAACAATTTCAAGATTTTGTTCGGCGACGAACGCTGGTCTCACGATTTCTGGAATGCGCTGCGCAACAACCTGATCTTCTTCGCCATCCACATGTGCGTGCAGAATCCGATCGGTGTCGCGCTGGCTGCACTTCTGTCCTTGCCGAAGCTGCGTTTTGTCGCCTTCTACCGCACGGCCATCTTCCTGCCGACGCTACTTTCCTTCGTCGTCGTGGGCTTCATCTGGAAGCTAATCCTCTCGCCGCTCTGGGGTGTTGCGCCCGAGCTTCTGAATGTCATCGGTCTGAAATCGTTCTTCGCCCCGTGGCTCGGCAGGCCGAGCACGGCGCTGATTACCGTCGCGCTGATCTCGGTCTGGCAATATGTCGGCATCCCGATGATGCTGATCTACGCGGCACTGCTCAACATCCCCGAAGAGGTCATCGAGGCGGCCGAATGCGATGGCATCACCGGCTGGAGCCAGTTCTGGAAGATCAAGCTGCCGCTGGTGCTGCCGGCAATCGGCATCATCTCGATCCTCACCTTCGTCGGCAATTTCAATGCGTTCGACCTGGTTTATACCGTGCAGGGCGCCTTGGCGGGGCCGGACGGCTCGACGGATATTCTCGGCACGCTGCTTTACCGCGTCTTCTTCGGCTTTCAGCTGCAGCTGGGCGATCGCTCGATGGGCGCGACGATTGCGACGGTGATGTTCCTGATCATCCTGGCCGGTGTGTCCTTTTATCTTTTCATCGTCCAGCGGCGCATCCGCCGCTACCAGTTCTGAGGAGCGCGACCCATGTCCAAGGCACGCACTTCCACCCTTCGCACCGGCCTCGTGCATCTGGCGCTCATCGCCTATACGCTCGTCGCCATCTTTCCGGTGTTCCTGACAGTCATCAATTCGTTCAAGGATCGCGCCTCGATTTTTCGCGCGCCCTTGAGCGTCCCGACGCCGTCCTCCTTCAGCATGATCGGCTATGACACCGTTCTGAAGCAGGGGGATTTCCTTACCTATTTTCAGAACAGCTTCGTCGTCACCATCGTCTCGATCATCCTGACGCTGCTGTTCGGGGCAATGGCGGCCTTTGCGCTGTCGGAATATCGTTTCCGCGGCAATACGGTGATGGGTCTTTATCTGGCCATCGGCATTATGATCCCCATCCGTCTCGGTACTGTCGCGATCCTGCAGGGCATGGTCGCCGCCGGCCTGGTCAACACGCTGACGGCGCTGATCCTCGTCTATACCGCGCAGGGCCTGCCGCTTGCGATCTTCATCCTGTCCGAGTTCATGCGCACGGTTTCCGACGACCTGAAGAATGCCGGCCGTATCGATGGCCTCAGCGAATATGCGATCTTCTTCCGCCTCGTCCTGCCGTTAGTCCGTCCGGCTATGGCGACGGTTGCCGTCTTTACCATGATCCCGATCTGGAACGATCTGTGGTTTCCGCTGATCCTCGCGCCGAGCGAGGCGACCAAGACGGTGACCCTCGGATCGCAGATTTTCATCGGCCAGTTCGTGACCAACTGGAATGCGGTGCTGGCGGCGCTGACGCTCGCCATCCTGCCGATCCTCATCCTTTACGTCATCTTTTCGCGTCAACTCATTCGCGGCATTACATCCGGAGCAGTCAAGTGAGCTCATCCGAAAAGCCGATCCGCGTTCTCGTCGCCGGCCTTGGCAATATGGGCCGCAGTCATGCGCTGGCCTATCACAACAATCCGGGTTTCGAGATCGTCGGCCTCGTCAATCGTTCCAAACCGGAGCTGCCTGAGGAACTGCGCGGCTATACGATCCATGCGGATTTCGAGGCGGCATTGAGGGAGCTGAAGCCGGATCTCTGCTCCATCAACACCTATTCCGACAGCCATGCTGATTTCGCCGTCATGGCTTTCGAGGCGGGTTGCCATGTCTTTGTCGAGAAGCCGCTGGCAACTACGGTGGAGGATGCCGAGCGCGTTGTCGCCGCTGCCAAGAGGGCCGGCAAGAAGCTGGCGATCGGCTATATCCTCCGCCACCATCCCTCGTGGATGCGGCTGATCGCCGAAGCCCGCAAGCTCGGCGGTCCCTATGTGTTCCGCATGAACCTCAATCAGCAATCGAGCGGCCCGACCTGGGAGACGCACAAGGCACTGATGCGCACGACCTCGCCGATCGTCGATTGCGGCGTGCATTATGTCGACGTCATGTGCCAGATCACCGACGCCAAGCCCGTCGAGGTGCGCGGCATGGGCCTGCGGCTGTCGCAGGAGGTGAAGCCCGATATGTATAATTATGGGCATCTGCAGGTGATCTTCGAGGATGGCTCGGTCGGCTGGTACGAAGCCGCTTGGGGTCCGATGATTTCGGAGACGGCGTTCTTCGTGAAGGACGTGATGTCGCCGAACGGTTCGGTCTCGATCGCCATGGATCAGAATGCCAAGTCCGACGATATCGACATGCACACGAAGACGTCGGTCATCCGGCTGCATAGCGCCGAGACAGGGCCGAACGGCCAATTCATCCGGCCGGATCAGGATCTGCATATGGATGGTGAGCCAGGTCATCAGGAGCTCTGCGACTTCGAGCAGGCCTTCATGCTGAAAGCCATCCGCGAGGATCTCGACCTCAATCGCCATATGGCCGATGCCGTTCAATCGCTGCGTATATGCCTTGCCGCCGATGAGAGCGTGCGCACCGGCAAGCCCGTTTATCTATAAGGACAAGAGACTGTGGGATCGCTTCAACTGAAATCCATTCGCAAGGCCTACGGTACGCACGATGTGCTGAAGGGCATCGATCTCGAGGTGAAGGATGGCGAGTTCGTCATCTTCGTCGGGCCCTCAGGCTGCGGCAAGTCGACCCTTCTGCGCAGCATCGCCGGCCTCGAGGACGTGACCTCCGGCGCCGTGCTGATCAACGGCCAGGATGTGACGGTCACGCCTCCGGCCAAGCGCGGCATCTCGATGGTGTTTCAGTCCTATGCGCTCTATCCGCATCTGACCGTCAAGGACAATATGGGCTTGGGTCTCAAGCAGGCCGGCACTGCGAAGGCCGAGATCGACAGCCGGGTCGAGAAGGCGTCGGGCATGTTGTCGTTGGCGCCCTATCTTGGCCGCCGTCCTTCAGAGCTTTCCGGCGGTCAGCGCCAGCGCGTCGCCATTGGCCGCGCCATCGTTCGCGAGCCGGAACTCTTCCTGTTCGACGAGCCGCTGTCGAATCTTGATGCCGCGCTGCGCGTGCAGACGCGTCTAGAGATCGCCAGGTTGCATCGCAGTCTCAAGGCGACGATGATCTACGTTACCCACGATCAGGTCGAAGCGATGACGCTTGCCGACAAGATCGTCGTGCTCAATGCCGGTGCGATCGAGCAGATCGGTTCACCGATGGAGCTCTACAATCGTCCGGCCAACACCTTCGTGGCCGGCTTCATCGGCTCGCCGCAGATGAATTTCATCGCGGCTGAGCGTCTGGGCGAAAGCGGCGCCAAGACCGTCGGCATTCGCCCCGAACATATCACGCTGTCGCGCGATCAGGGCACCTGGGCAGCTAAGGTCATCCATGTCGAGCATCTCGGCGCGGACACGATCATCTACCTCGAATCCGAGGCCACCGGCCTTCTCACTGCGCGTCTCTTCGGGGAGCATCAATATGAGCCGGACGAGATGGTTTATGCAACGCCCGATGCGAACCAGATGCATCGTTTCGATGAGAACGATAAGGCAATCCGGGTGTAAATTGGCGCTGAGATGAAGCGGAAAGCTTCGTCTCAGCTGGCTCCGGCCTCATGCATGTTGCGATCGGTCATTCGCCGTGCGGCTTTGAGGGACTTCCTATTACCAAAGCAGCCCGCTCTATGACCTTGCCGATATGGCTGGACAGCGCGGGATCCGAGACTGCGCGAGCAATGGTGACGCCGCCGCTGAGCGTTGCGAGGAGAAGAATCGCACGATCCTCCGTCGTTAACTCGGCAGAGTTCGTGCGTTCCGGCAGACCGGCAGCGACATCCGCGATCAGTTTTCTCAATTCCGCCGTATATGCGTCGCGCGTTTCACCGTCAGCACGCATCACGTCGGGGGAAAGGCTCGGCAGCGTGCAGCTGTCACCGAGATCGCAGGTCCGCTTGTAGCCGAGATAGAAACCGGCAAGCGCCTTCAACCAATCTTTAGGCTGGTTTTCCCTGAGTGTCAGGATTCCTTGACGCAGCTCTTGCAAGCCTTCCACGACGGCTGTGCGAAACGCTTCGCTCTTGGACTTGAAGTGTCCGTAGAAGGCGCCGTTGGTAACACCGGCCGCCTTGGTCAGAGCATCGATGCCAGCGCCGCCATAGCCTTCCTTGCGAAATACCTGCCCCGCGGCCGCGACGACACGCGTCCGTGTTTCTTCCTTGTGTTCGGCGCTATAGCGCATTGCCGCCTCCATTGAGAGTGATCATTCTTTATGGCTTGCATAGAGAGTGATCGGTATGTATCGTTAAAGAGTGATCGGTATATATCAATTGCCGCCACAGGTCCAACAAGGAGATGTTCCAATGCCCATTACGCTCACCGTATCCGAAGGACTGCTTTCATCCGAAGCGCAGGCGCAAGCTTTTGCCGGATTGACGGATGCCGTCCTCGACGTTGCCGGCTTGACCGGGAATGAATTCATGACGGCCAATGTCATCGGATCTATCAATGTGCTTCCGGCCGCACATGTGCTGGCAGCTGGAAAGCCCGTTGCCGCGGCTTTCATCGAACTCAAGCTGCCCGAAATCGCCCTCGCGACCGCCGAAGCCAAGCGCGCTTTCATTGCAAGGGCGACCGATATCGTCGAGCGGGCGGCCGAAGGGCGGGTCAAGCGTGAGCATATCTGGTCGAATATAGTCTATGCGCCTGAAGGTGCCTGGGGCATTGCGGGGCAAAGCTACAACAATGCCGATCTGGTCAATGCCATTGCGAGCGCTGGAGCGCCTGAGATCCAAGCTCATCGCGCTTGAGACGAGGTAGTTGGCATCAATACGGGCGGCCGAGTGGGCCGCTCGTTCGACAACAAGGGAGGCAGGAAATGCAACTCGCTAATTATCTGTTTTTTACGACGCATTGCGACGAAGCCCTCGCATTCTATACGGCCTGCGGGCTGGGCCGAGTGACGCTGTTGATCCGTCACGGTACGGAAGGGATACCGCTTGCCAACGAAGCGATGCGGGGCAGAGTAATGCACGCTCGCTTTGAGGGACCAGGCGTCTTGTTCTTCGCCTCTGACAATCATGATGCCGAGCCGATGCGAGGTTCCGCTCATATGCTCATGGTGGATGACCGAGAGAGTACCGACAGGATTTTTGCCCGATTGGCTGAAGGCGGCAGGGTGACGACACCGCTCGCCGTTCAGCCTTGGGGCAGCTACTACGGCAAGCTGACGGATCGGTTCGGCGTGCAATGGATGGTGGATTGCGAGCAGTAGAGGGATCGCGATTGGCATGAAGTACCAGATAAATACTCCAGTCGTCCGGATGAATTCACGTGACTGTCATGAAGCTGAGCTATCTCAAGTTCAGTCCACTCCTACAGCGAGCACATCATGGCAAACGCAGCAACGACTTACGCCACCTGGCACAAGGATCCGCAGGGCGATACGAAAATGGCGGAATCCCATAGTCCTTATTGGCGGCATTTCATCGAGACCGTGCCGGAGCGCGATTTTTCCTCGAAGACGATCCTGGATTTCGGCTGCAATCGAGGTGGCTTTCTGCGGCTGCTTTATGCCATGCGGCCGTTCCGACGCGGCGTCGGTATCGATATTGCTTCGGAGTCTGTGGCTGCTGCCGTCGAAGCCGCAGGCAACATGCCGCTGCAGTTTCATGTAGAGACCGACCTGTCGCCCTTCGCCGATAGTTTCGATGTCGCTTTCAGCTATGAGGTCATCTATCTGTTGCCGGAGCTGAAACAGCATGCGGAACAGATGTTCCAAGCCTTGCGCAACGGCGGTGTCTACTACGCTGTGACCGGCTGCCACAATGAAATGCCGCTTTGGCCGAAGTGGCTCGAGCTGATCGGCAACAACAGCAATGCGCCGATGCAAGATCGGTCCCCACAGGATTACATCGATACCTTCGTTGCGGCTGGCTTCGACGTATCCGTCAAGCGTTTCGGCTATGACGGCTTCGTGCATGCATCGAAGGACCGGAAATATTATCCGAGCATTCTCGATGCATTGAGCTATCCGGCCGAATTCAAGCTGTTGTTCCGTATCGAGAAGCGCGTTTGACATGGAGACCATCGACCGAAAGGGCGGCAGCGCCCTCTGGCATCAGATCGGCGAGATCCTGGCGGCCGATATTGCCGCCGGGACTTTCGCCTCGGGGACGAAATTGCCGACCGAGCCGGAGTTGATGCAGCGTTTCGGCGTCAGCCGTTTTACCGTGCGCCAGGCACTGGGGCACTTGGAGCAGCGTGGATTGGTCCGCGCCGAACAGGGGCGAGGGACTTTCGTTCATAGGGGAGTGCTCGACTATACGCTGTCGAAACGCACCCGCTTTCACAAAAATCTGATCGAGCAAGGTTTCGAACCGGGCGGCGAGCTGCTCGTTCACGAGATCGTGCCGGCGACCGAACCCGTCGCGGCCTATCTGAAGATCGCAATCGGCGCGCCGGTCATCCATCGTCGCGGCGTCATGACGGCCGACGGCATTCCGGTGGAATTGGGCGATTCCTATTATCCTGCCGAACGTTTTCCCGATTTCGACAAGGCTAGATTACAGCATCCGACAATTTCGGCGGCGCTCGCCAGCTACGGTGTCACGGACTACGAGCGGTTATCGACGGAGATCGAGGCGCGTATGCCGACGGCCGACGAAGCGCGGATCCTGCGCCAGCCGAAATCCGTCCCGCTGCTGGTGACGCGCAAGGTGGATGCGGATACCGACGGAGTGCCGATCACCTATTCGGAATCGGTTTGGCCGGCCGAGCGCACCACATTCAATCTCGATCTGCGGTGAGAATGCCCGGGGGAGTCTTGAGGCTCTCCGCGAGCTTGAATTAGCGGTGGGAGAGGATATTGACGACCTTGCCGAAGGGGTCGCGGACATAGAAGCGGCGGACACCCCACGGCTCGTCCGTGAGGTCGTACAATATGCCGAAGCCCATGGAGGTGGCACGCTGATAGAGCGTGTCGACATCGTCGACTTCGATGGAAAGGTCAGGGACGAGCGTTCCCGAACCGCCTTCGCTGGCGACGCTGATCTGCGGCACAGTTGCCGCTTCGGAGGCGAAGGTCAGGATCCAGCCGTGATCCATGACGATGTCGAGGCCGAGCAGGTCGTGGTAGAAAAGACGGGCCGTGGCAGGATCGGCGGCGGGCAGGTTCGGGATGATGCGTAGGACGGTCACTGACTTCCTCTCTGGTGGACATGGAGGCGGGCAGATGCCGCGCCTCCACCATGCTAAGCTTAAACTGTGACGGCGGGCAGCAGCTTGCCGCGCTCCGCCAGGATGTGGCGGCAGGCGCTGGCGACTTCACGGCCCTTGATGATGAAATGTTCCTTGAAGAACTGGATGTGCGCTTCCGATTCCTGGAAGTGATGCGGCGTCAGGACTGCCGACAGGATCGGCACGCCGGTATCGAGCTGGACGCGCATCATGGCATCGAGAACCGTATTGGCGACGAATTCATGGCGATAGATGCCACCGTCGACAACGAAAGCGGTGGCGATAATCGCGGAATAACGGCCGTTGCGGGCAAGCGTCTGAGCGTGCAGCGGAATTTCAAGCGCCCCGGGTACGTCGAAGATATCGATCGGCGGCGCGCCTTCGACTGTCTGCCATTCGGCAACGAAGGAATCGACCGAGTGATCGACGATATCGGCGTGCCAGCGGGCCCGAATGATCGCAATGCGGCTCGGTTGGGTGGAAATCGAAATGGTCATGAATTTTGCCTTTCAAGGGTTGTTGTCAAATATCCCTTGGGCGAACACGCAACATCGCAGCACCCCTCGCGGAGGAGGTGCGATCCTGCTTGCTCTCTTCCATCCGGACTATACCGTCGGCTCCGGCATCTCACCGGATCTGCTGACCCTTCCGAAATCCGGAAGGCGCTCGCGGGCTCGAGGAAACTCCCCATACCGCCGGTGGGGAATTGCACCCCGCCCTGAGAACGCGTGGACTATAGATGCTTTGTCTTATGGAAATCAAAGAAAAACGCCGGGCTTTTGACCCGGCGCCTGCGAATAATTTTCCAAAATGACGGTGATGGAGGGCTCTTTCTCAGTCCTGAATGACGAGCAGGTCGGAAGAGGCGAAGCGCAGCGTCACCTTCTCACCAACACTCGGAGGCATCATTCCCGGGCTGTTGAACATGTCGAAGGAAATCGTGTTGCCGGCGACATTCATGCGAGTGCGGATGACCGAGCCCAGGAAATGTGCCGAGGAGACTTCGCCCGTGAGGGCGGTATCGCCCTTGGCCGATTCCGCCAGCGAACCAGCTTCCGGACGCAGGGCAAGCGATACGGTATCGCCCGGCTTGTAGGCGGTCACCGACTGCTTCAGGGTCACACCCTGATCGCCGATCATGATGCGGTTACTGTCGGGATCGACGACCTTGCCTTCGATCAGATTCAGCGTGCCGACGAAGGAGGCGACGAAACGGGTTGCAGGCTTGTTGTAGATTTCGAACGGCGTGCCGATCTGATCGGCGCGGCCTGCATTCATGACCACGATACGGTCGGAGATGGACAGCGCCTCTTCCTGATCGTGCGTCACGAAAACTGTGGTGATGCCGAGCTGCTGTTGGATGGCGCGGATTTCCTCGCGCAGCGAGATACGGATCTTGGCGTCGAGAGCCGAGAGCGGCTCGTCGAGCAGGAGCACCTGCGGCTTGACGGCGATAGCGCGGGCGAGCGCCACGCGCTGCTGCTGGCCTCCGGACATCTGGTATGGATAGCGGCCGGCGAGATGATCGAGCTTGATGAGTGCCAGCATCTCCTTGACGCGCTTGTCGATGTCGGGCTTCGCCATGCCGGCCACCTTGAGGCCGAAGGCGACGTTGTCATGCACCGTCATGTTCGGAAACAATGCGTAGGCCTGGAAGACCATGCCGATATTGCGCTGGTTCGGTTTCAGCGCCCGCTGGTCCTTGCCATTGATCGACAGGGTGCCGGCGGTCGGCGTTTCGAAACCTGCGATCATGCGCAGCACGGTCGTCTTGCCGCAGCCCGACGGCCCGAGGAAGGAGACGAATTCTCCCTTCTCGATTTGCATATTGAAATCATGGACGACGTGAATGTCGCCGAAGGACTTCTTGATGTGGGTGAGTTCGAGAAAAGCCATGGTGAGAAGCCTTACGCCTTAATCGGAGCGGATTTTGAGAAACGGGAAACGAGCTGCAAGAGGCCCATGCTGAGCCAGGTAACGGCAAGCGCGATGATGGCCAGGGCAGAGGGCTCGTAAGCTCTGTTGGCGCCCATAAGCTGCATGTAGGGCCCGAATGCCGGACGGTTGAGCAGCGATGCCATGGTGAATTCGCCCATGACGATCGCAAGGGTGATGAATGCTCCGGAAAGCACACCGCTCATGACATTTGGAAAGATGCATTTGAACATGATGGTTGTCCATTTTGCACCAAGGCTTTCGGCAGCCTCCGTCAGCGTGCCGACATCAATGGTACGCATCGCCGTATCGACCGAACGATACATATAGGGCAGCGACAATACAATGTAGGAGCAGACGAGCAGAATGTTCGTCGTCGAATTATAGCCGGTCAGCGGCAGGATCGACGACGAATTATAGAGCCGCAGATAGCCGAAAACGATGACGATGGCCGGAATGACCAACGGCATCAAGGTGATGAATTCTACGACAGGGCGAAGCTGCGGCAGCCGCAACCGCACCCAATAGGCCGTGGGCACAACGAGCAGCATGCCGAAGATGATGGTCAGAAGCGCCATCAACATCGAGAAGCCAAAGGCCGTTATGAAGCCGAAATCCGAAAAGACGGAGGCATAGGCGTCAAAGCTGTAAGCGTTGCGCCGCATGCGCAGCGAGAACTCCAGCGTACCGATGAGCGGCACCAGGAAGTAGATGAGGCCGATGGCAACGGCGATCCAGGCGAAGAATTTTTGCAGCTTCATTTCTGCCACCGTTCAGCGCGCATGCGCATCAAGATATAAATGACGTTCGAAATACCGGTGATGACGATCATGCCCAGCGCCAGCGCATAGCCCAGATTGGCATTGTGCAGCACGTCGCCGCGGATCTGCGCATAGAGTACGATCGGAACGATATTCAGCGAGCTGCCGGTAAGTGCAATTGCAGTCGCGATGGCGCCGAACGAATTTGCAAACAGTAGCAGCGTCGTGCCAAGCAGGCTCGGCCAGAGGATCGGAAGGGCGACCATCCGCCAATATTGTCCATTGGTTGCGCCTAGAATGGAAGCCGCTTCTTGCCATTCCTTCTTCATGCCGTCGAGCGCAGGCGTAATGATCAGCACCATCAGCGGAATCTGGAAGTACATGTAGGTAATGGTCAAGCCGAAGAAGCTCAACAGGTTGAAGCCACTGCCGTAGAGGTTAAAGCCGAAATGAGCGAGCAATATCGTGACCAGACCCTGGCGGCCGAGTGTGGCGATGAACGAGAAGGCCAGTGGCACGCCGGCGAAATTCGATGCGACCCCCGAGAAGGTTAGGAAGGCGTGACGGATCCAAGTGGGAAGCCCGCCAAGGACCAGCGCCCAAGCCAGGTAAAAGCCGATGATCGCGCCACCGAGCGCCGAAGCGACCGAGATTTTGATGCTGATCCAATAGGCGCTCATGATCGTCGGCGTGAACAGGTCGGCGATGTTCTTGAGCGTCAGGCTGCCGTCCGGCGTTAGAAAGGCGCCTGCTATCAGATAGATCGTCGGAAGAATTAGGAACAGCAGCGCGAAGATCAGGAAGGGTGCTATTCCCAGCCAGTCGATGACTACACGCTTATTGATCATCGGAGTGGAACTGACCGTTGATGTTGTGGCGATGCTCATAATTGGCCCAATCCGCGGCGTCAGAAAAACGGAAACCTCCCCGCCGAAGCGGGGAGGTCATGTCAGGTCAAATTACTGCACGTTCGAACCGACGACAGAATCCCACTTGGTGGTGATGGCGGTCTTGCCGGCAGCCTGCTCGTCGAGCGTCGGGAAGACTGCCTTTTCATAGGCAGCAGCCGGCGGCAGCTTGTCGAGAAGCTCCTGCGGGACCTTCTTGTTCTTCGCCAGGTCGTTGAAGCGGATCGGGTGGCAATAGCCCTTCAGCCAGCCGATCTGGCCTTCGTCGGAATAGAGGAACTCCATCCAGAGCTTGGCAGCGTTCGGATGCGGCGCGAAAGCCGAGATCGCCTGAACATAAACGCCCGCGAGAACGCCTGAAGCCGGAACGGTAACGTCAACCGGCGGGTTGCCCTTCAGGCCGTCGCGCCATTCAAGTCCGTTGTAGTCCCAAGCGATGACGATCGGGGTTGCACCTTGAGCCAGCGAAGCGGACTTGCCGATGACGGGAACGAAGTTGCCAGCCTTGTTGAGCTTGGCAAAGTAATCGAGACCGGCGGCGCCGACCTTGACTGCATCCTTCTCGCCGGCGGCGAGACCGGCGGCGTAGACGGCCTGAACGGCCTGGTTCGATGTGCGCGGGTCGCCGGCGAGCGAAACAGAGTTTGCGTATTCCGGCTTCAGGAGGTCAGCCCAGTCTTTCGGCGGGTTCTTCACAATGTCCTTGTTCACGACGAAGGAGAGAACGCCGTAGTAGTCGCCGTACCAGTAGCCTTCAGCATCCTTATTGCTGTCCGGAATCGAATCCCAGGTGGACACCTTGTAGGGCTGCAGCAGGCCTTCCTTCTTGGCGGTCGGGCCGAAGGAGAGACCAACGTCGATCACGTCAGGAGCCTGCGGGCCGGTGTTGCCCTTGTTGGCACGGATCGCTTCGACTTCATCGCCCGAACCCGCATCCGGGTTCAGTTCGTTGACTTCAATGCCGTATTTCGCCTTAAAGGCAGCGATCACGTCGCCATAACCGCACCAGTTGTGGGGCAGGGCGATGGTGGTCAGCGTGCCTTCCTTCTTGGCGGCAGCGATGAGATCGGCGCTCGGTTCCGCGGCGGCCATAGCCGTCGAAGCGACGAGCATCGCTGTGGAGATTGTCAGAAGACGATGAATTTTCGAGATCACTGCATTTCCTCCTTTTGGGTTTTCAGTGTCTGGCGTTGCTGTTAATGACGTTACATGAAGGTTGTGTGACGACTTCAAAGCGTTGGGTTTACTGAAAACGCAGTCGATTTTTGCTTCTAATCGACAAGTATGACAGTCGCTGTATTCCACATCCTCCAGGAGCTGTTATTTTCTGTTTTCACTCCCCTTCAGCTTAGCTTGCGAAACAGCTTGGTTTGTTCGAAAAGACCTTCGAGTGTCTTCATGCGCTCGCTCGTTTCGTCCCATGTCGAGCTTTGGACGGCTTCGATCAGGGCTTCGACGATGAACAGGGTAACAACCGATGAATCCCAGGCGGAAGGCGCCTCAATTTGCACGCGGAACGTGTGCTTGGCATGTTTGGCGGCCGGAGTTGCCCACTGATCGGTGAAGACGATGATTTCAGCGCCATGGCGGCGGGCGGCAGCCGCGAGATTGACCATTTCCTGCTCGTAGCGCCTGATATCGAAGATGACGAGCAGGTCGCCCGGATTCATGTTCAGGACATATTGCGGCCATGCGCTTGAGTTCGAAGAAAGCAAGGTCGTGTTCGGTCGGATGACCTGCATATGAGTGAAGAAATATTCGGCAAGCGCCCCGGTGATGCGACCGCCTACGAAATAAAGAGCGCGTTTTCTTTCCGACAGCAGTGCCGCGACGCTGTCGAAGGTGGCCACGTCGAGGTCCGACAGAGTCTGCCGCAGATTGCCTGTGATGGTATCGGCAAAGCGATTGAGGATATGCGTGCCCGGAGCGTTCGATGCCCAGCGATCGTGCTTTGTCAGCGGGTTGGAGATCGTCGCTTCTACTTCCTGATGAAGATGGGCCTGGAAGTCCGGATAGCCTTTATATCCGAGTTTCTGCACCATGCGCGCGACTGTCGGGGTCGAAACCCGCGCATTCTCGGCGACGGTGGTGATGCTACCCAATCCGGAAACGGGATAGTTGTCGAGCAAGCTTTTGGCGAGCTGCTTTTCGGCGCGCGTCAAAGTGTCAAAGCGCGCATTGATCACGTCCGAAACTGTCTTCGACGCATTGCTCACTCGATTTTTGCTCCCCGAACGGTCTGATGCCGCTTTCTTTCCAGGATATAACAACGCTGTCACAATTCGAGTCAATGTCACAAATGAAGAAATAATTTCAGTTTCCAGTTGACAGCAGGGAAAACCTGAAGAATTCTTTTCTTATAAAGATTTTATTAATCGGCACTGGGGCGTCTCTGATGCTTGCGCAGCAAGGCATTTTGTCGAAGGCGGACGGCGATTGCGTCGCGGTCGAAAGGCCGGACGGAAGCAGCGCAGTTTTGCTCGTTTGCGAGCATGCCTCGCGTGAGATTCCCGAGCGGTTCGGCGATCTCGGGCTTTCAGCCGAGGCGCGTTCCAGCCACATCGCCTGGGATCCGGGTGCACTCGCGGTTGCAAGGAGAATCTCCGCGGGCCTTGATGCCACTCTGGTGTTTCAGCGCTTCTCCCGGCTGATTTATGATTGCAACCGGCCCCCCGAAAGCGCCGGTGCCATGCCGGAGACGAGCGAGATCTATACGATCCCCGGCAATCAGCGTCTGGGCGAAGCGGACAGGCGGGCCCGCACGGAGGGGCTCTATATCCCGTTCCACGATCGCATCCGGTCGCTTTTGAAGGAGCGTGCCGCACGCGGACAAAAAACCGTGATCGTGACAATTCACAGCTTCACGCCGATCTACAATGGCAAGCCGCGCGCAGTGGAGCTTGGCATTCTGCATGACGAAGACCGTTGGCTGGCCGATCGCATGTTGGACGCAGCGACCAAAGCGCCGCTCTACAAGACTGAACGCAACCAGCCTTACGGACCTGAAGACGGCGTTACCCATACGCTGAAGCTGCATGGGCTTGCCAATGGTCTGCATAACGTAATGATCGAGGTCCGCAACGACCTCATTCTGGATGACGTCGGCCAAGGGGTCGTGGCCGATTATCTGACGGGGCTTCTCCAGAGTGGTCTGGAAGCCTGAGCATAAAAGAAAAAGACCCCGGGGAGCAGTTCAACTGCGATCAGGCCGCATGGCGAAATGCCAGCGGTCAATGTGACACATGGTTCTCCGCAATCCCGCGGACGACCGGGCTTTAGGGGGAATGGCATGTCTGATTATTCAGAGTTAGACAAAAAGCAGGATGTCCAGATCCTGCACTCCATGGGCTATGCCCAGGAGTTGGAACGGCGGATGAGTTCATTCTCGAATTTCGCCGTGTCCTTCTCGATCATTTGCATTCTATCCGGCGGTATCAATTCGCTCGCCCAGGCGACATCGGGTGCGGGCGGTGCCGCTATCGGCATCGGCTGGCCGGTCGGCTGCTTCATATCTCTCGTCTTCGCCGTCGCGATGGCGCAGATCAGCTCGGCCTATCCGACGGCCGGCGGCCTCTATCACTGGGGCTCGATCCTCGGCAATCGCTTCACCGGCTGGCTGACGGCCTGGTTCAACCTGCTCGGCCTCGTCACGGTCCTCGGCGCCATCAATGTCGGCACCTATTACTTCTTCATCGGTGCCTTCGGCGGCTATTTCAACATGACCGACACCACGCTGGTGCGCATCGTGTTCCTAGTGGTCATCACGGGCCTTCAGGCACTGGTTAATCACATGGGTATCGGCTTGACAGCGAAGCTGACCGACTTTTCCGGCTATCTGATCTTCGCAACCTCGATCCTTCTGGCGGCTGTGTGCCTGATCGCTGCGCCGTCCTACGATTTCGCGCGGCTTTTCACCTTCACCAACTATTCCGGCCTGGCGACGATTGCGGCCGACGGTTCGGCAACGGGCGCGCCGGTCTGGCCGCAGGTTTCGACCTTCTGGGTCTTCGCGCTCGGCCTTCTGCTGCCGATCTACACGATCACCGGCTACGACGCCTCGGCCCACACCTCGGAAGAGACGGTGAAAGCAGCCCATTCCGTTCCGCGCGGCATGGTATCTTCGGTTCTATGGTCGGCGCTGTTCGGCTACATCATGCTTTGCTCGTTCGTGCTCATGCTGCCGAATATGGACGATGCCGCCAAGCAGGGCTGGAATGTGTTCTTCTGGGCAATGGACGCACAGGTCAATCCCATCGTGAAGGACATTCTCTATCTGCTGATTTTCGTCAGCCAGTGGCTGTGCGGTCTTGCGACGGTCACCTCGGTTTCGCGCATGATCTTCGCTTTCTCGCGTGACGGCGGTCTGCCGGCTTCCAAGACGCTTTCGCGGGTCAGCCCGAAATATCGTACACCGGTTTCCGCGATCTGGACCGGCTCGGTCCTCTCCGTCCTCTTCGTTTGGGGTTCGTCGCTGGTATCGATCGGTGACACGCCGGTTTATACCATCGTCGTCTCTTGCACTGTCATCTTCCTGTTCTTCTCCTTCGCAATCCCGATCACGCTCGGTCTTTTCGCTTGGGGTACGGCGAAATGGGATAAGATGGGTCCTTGGAACCTCGGGGAAGGGCTGTTCAAGCTGTTTGCCGTGCTGACGATTATCGCGATGATCATCATCTTCGTCCTCGGCATTCAGCCGCCAAACGATTGGGCTGGCATCATCACCATTGGCTTCCTCGTGCTGACCGGCATCGTCTGGTTCGGTTTCGAGCGCCGCCGCTTCAAGGGCCCGCCGATCGGCGATGCGATTGCCAAGCGCAAGGCTGAGATCGCGGCAGCGGAAGCCGCCGTCGGCGAGCAGTAAGCGAAGTCCAATCTTTGCAAGCAATGGGGTCGCAGCCCTGCGGCCCTTTTCATCGGTAGCGACACGGCGGCACGCGCGCGGATTATCCGTAAGACGGTATCGTCCGGCAGGCCGACGTTTCAATTCATTGTTCAGGCGGACCAAATTATGAGCAGCAGCTATACGTTCGACGACCTCAAGCGAGATGTGGCCGAAGGGCGCATCGACACGGTTCTGGCATGCCAGGTCGATATGCAGGGCCGGTTGATGGGCAAACGCTTCCAGGCGGAATTCTTCATCGAAAGCGCATGGAAGGAAACGCATAGCTGCAACTATCTGCAGGCGACTGATATCGAGATGGAGACCGTCTCCGGCTACAAGTCGACGAGCTGGGAGAAGGGTTATGGCGACTATACGATGAAGCCCGATCTCGCCACGCTGCGCCGCATTCCCTGGCTTGAGGGCACGGCGCTCGTGCTCTGCGACGTGCTCGACCACCATACTCATGAGGAAGTCGCGCATTCGCCACGCGCTATTCTCAAGAAGCAGGTCAAGCGTCTCGAAGCGATGGGCATGAAGGCCTACATGGCTTCGGAACTTGAATTCTTCCTGTTCGACCAGAGCTACGACAGTGCCCGTGAATCCGGCTATCGCAATCTCAATCTCGTCAGTGGCTACAACGAGGATTACCACATCTTCCAGACCACGAAGGAAGAAGATGTGATGCGGGCGATCCGCAAGGGATTGCAGGGCGCGGAGATCCCTGTCGAAAACTCCAAGGGCGAGGCATCCGCCGGCCAGGAGGAAATCAACGTCCGCTACGCCGATGCTCTGACCATGGCCGACCGCCATGCCATCATCAAGAATGGCTGCAAGGAGATTGCCTGGTCGAAGGGCAAGGCCATTACGTTCCTGGCGAAGTGGAACTACAGCGCTGCGGGCAGTTCCTCCCATATTCATCAGTCGCTCTGGAGTGTAGACGGCAAGACGCCGCTGTTCTTCGACAAGGAAAAAGAACACGGCATGACGCCGCTGATGAAGCACTATGTCGCGGGCCTCCTGACGCACGCCAGCGAAATTACCTATTTCCTTGCGCCCTATATCAATTCCTACAAGCGCTTCGTTGCCGGCACCTTCGCACCCACCAAGGCAATCTGGAGCACGGACAATCGCACCGCCGGTTATCGCCTGTGCGGTGCCGAAACCAAGAGCATTCGCATCGAATGCCGCGTCGGCGGCTCGGATCTCAATCCCTATCTGGCATTTGCTGCCCTGATTGCCGCCGGCCTTGATGGCATCGAAAACAAGCTCGAACTTGAGGCGCCCTTTGTCGGCGATGCCTATGGTGCGCGTGAAGTTCGCGAGATACCGCGCACCCTGCGTGGTGCGACCGAAGCCCTGACCAATTCGAAGATGCTGCGCGCCGCCTTTGGCGACGATGTCATCGATCATTATACCCGCGCTGCCGAATGGGAGCAGGAGGAGTATGATCGTCGCATCACGGATTGGGAAGTGGCGCGCGGATTCGAAAGGGCGTAAGGCATTTGCGATCTGCCTCTTGCCCGATTTTCATTCTAGGATCGGGCAGGGGGCGCCGGGATGCTTGTTGACCTGCCATTTCTTCTTAGAGGCGGCCAAAGGTTCTGCAACATCAGGCAATCAATTGGATGACCAAGAAAACAGGAATTCGATCATGACCATGATCACATGCGTCTCCCCGGTGAACGGAGAGGTTTATGCCGAGCGTCCGGCGCTTTCGCTGGAAGCCGCCAAGGACGTCGTCGCACGTGCCCGCAAGGCACAGAAGGACTGGGCGCGTCGTCCGCTGGAGGACCGCGTTCAGCTCGTGCTGAAGGGCGTGGCCCGGCTCAATGAGATGGCCGAAATAGTGGTGCCGGAGCTTGCCTGGCAGATGGGCCGCCCAATCAAGTATGGCGGCGAATATCGCGGCTTCAACGAGCGCTCCAACTATGTCGCGTCGATCGCCGCCGATGCGTTGGCACCCTTGGTCGTCGAGGACAGCGCCAATTTTGCCCGCCGCATCGAGCGCGAACCGCATGGCGTCGTTTTCGTCATCGCGCCGTGGAACTATCCCTACATGACGGCGATCAACACGGTTGCGCCGGCGCTGATGGCCGGCAACACCGTCATTCTCAAGCATGCAAGCCAGACGCTGCTCGTCGGCGAGCGGCTGGTGCAGGCTTTCATCGAGGCCGGCGTTCCCGCCGATGTCTTCCAGAATGTCTTCCTCGATCATGAAACGACTTCGGCTCTGATCGCAGCCGGAAGCTTCAACTTCGTCAATTTCACCGGCTCCGTCGAAGGCGGCCGGTCGATCGAGCGTGCGGCAGCCGGCACCTTCACCAGCCTCGGGCTGGAGCTTGGCGGCAAGGATCCGGGCTATGTGATGGAGGATGCCGATCTCGACGCCGCCGTCGACACGCTGATGGATGGAGCGACCTACAACTCCGGTCAGTGCTGCTGCGGCATCGAGCGCATCTATGTGCATGAATCGCTCTATGACGCCTTCGTCGAGAAGTCCGTTGCCTGGGTTTCGAACTACAAGCTCGGCAATCCCCTTGATCCCGAGACGTCGCTCGGGCCGATGGCGCACAAGCGCTTTGCCAAGGTGGTGCGTGAACAGATCGCCGATGCGGTTGCTAAGGGCGCCAAGGCGCTGGTCGACCCGAAGCTGTTCCCGGCTGACGATGGCGGTGCCTATCTCGCGCCGCAGGTTCTCGTCAATGTCGATCATTCCATGGCCTTTATGCGCGAGGAGACCTTCGGCCCTGCCGTCGGCATCATGAAGGTGAAGAGCGACACGGAAGCGCTGGAGCTGATGAATGACAGCCCCTACGGCCTGACGGCTTCGCTCTGGACGAAGGATGTTGAGCGCGCCTCGCGCATCGGCCGAGAAATCGAAACCGGCACCGTCTTCATGAACCGCGCCGATTATCTCGATCCGGCGCTGTGCTGGACTGGCGTCAAGGAAACCGGCCGCGGCGGCTCGCTGTCGATCATCGGCTTCCAAAATCTGACGCGCCCGAAATCCTATCACCTGAAGAAAGTAACCGCATGAGCACTATCTCAGCCAATTGGAGCTATCCGAACGCCTTCAAGCTCGGCCGTGGCCGGATTAAGGAACTGGCGGACGCCTGCAAGAGCCTGGGCATGAAGAAGCCGCTCCTGATCACCGACCGGGGACTCGCCTCGATGGCGATCACGGCGACGGCGTTGGATATTCTGGAAGAAGCAGGTCTCGGCCGCGCCATCTTCGCTGACGTCGACCCGAACCCGAACGAGAAGAACCTCGAAGCCGGCGTGAAAGCGTTCAAGGACGGCGGCCATGATGGCGTCGTCGCATTCGGCGGCGGTTCCGGTCTCGATCTCGGCAAGTGCGTCGCTTTCATGGTGGGCCAGTCGCGTCCGGTCTGGGATTTCGAAGACATCGGGGACTGGTGGACCCGCGCCAGCGTCGAAGGCATTGCGCCGATCGTCGCGGTGCCGACGACTGCCGGCACCGGTTCGGAAGTCGGCCGCGCCAGCGTCATCACCAATTCCGCAACGCATGTGAAGAAGATCATCTTCCACCCGAAGTTCCTGCCCGGCGTCGTCATCGCCGATCCCGAACTGACCGTCGGCATGCCGAAGATCATCACCGCCGGCACTGGCATGGACGCGTTTGCCCATTGCCTGGAAGCCTATTCCTCGCCGTTCTACCACCCGATGTCGGCCGGTATCGCGCTGGAAGGCATGCGGCTCGTCAAGGAATTCCTGCCGCGCGCCTATCGCGAGGGAACGGATCTCGAAGCCCGCGCCAACATGATGAGCGCCGCCGCCATGGGCGCCGTCGCCTTCCAGAAGGGGCTTGGCGCGATCCACGCGCTGTCGCACCCGATCGGCGCCGTCTACAACACACATCATGGCATGACCAATGCCGTCGTCATGCCGGCCGTCCTGCGTTTCAACCGCAAGGCAATCGAGGATAAGATTGCCCGCGCCGCCGCCTATCTCGGAATTTCGGGCGGTTTCGACGGCTTCTATGATTACGTGCTGCAACTGCGCTCGGAACTCGGCGTGCCGGAAAATCTGTCTGCCATGGGCATCGCGCCTGATCGGATCGACGAGCTCTCCGCCATGGCGATCGAAGACCCGAGTGCCGGCGGCAATCCGGTGCCGCTGACGCTCGAAAATACGAAGGCTTTGTTCCGCGATTGCTTCTGACACGCCGCCGAACTACCTGACGCGCCGGATGAAAATAGCGGTGCTCTGATATTTCAAGACAAAGAAAAAGCCGCCGGGGAAACTTGGCGGCTTTTTGTAGGCATGTTTGGCAATCAGTCTACGAATTCGACGACGACGCCCGGCTTGACCATCTTGGCAAGTTCGGTCGCATCCCAATTCGTGAGGCGCACGCAGCCATGGCTCTGCGTTTTACCGATTCTCGAGGGATCCGGCGTGCCGTGAATGCCGTAGGTCGGCTTCGATAGAGCCATCCAGACCGTACCGACCGGGCCGTTCGGGCCTGGCGGAATATTGAGAACCTTGTCGTTTCCGGCTTGCTGGAAGTTGATCTTCGGATTGTAGGTATAGCCCGGATTGAAGGCGACGCGCTCGACCGTGACTGTGCCTGACGGCGAGGGCGTGTCGGCGGAGCCGATGCTGGCCGGGTAGGCGGCAATCAGCGTGCCGTTGGCGTCATAGGCGAAAACCTGCTTGCGGCCCTTGTCTGCCAGGATCTTGGCGACTGCGCCGGTCTTACTGGGGCCGGTATTGACGACCTTGATGGTGCTGCCCGGCACGGTGAAATCGACGCCGGGATTGAGCGCCTTCAGATAGCCCTCATCCATGTGAAAGCGTTCGGCCAGCATTTCCGTCGTCGAGGTATAGCCGAGGGACGGCATCTGGGATTTTGCGGCATAATCTTCGGGGATTGATGCAACATAGGGGCCGGCTGCGTCGGCCGCCGTGATCGTGTAGTTGACGATTGGCATACCGCCGGACAGGCGAAGCTGCTCGAGGATCGCGTCGGTATTGTTCGGGTCGAGCGTCTGGCCGGTCATCTGCTGATAGGCATAGATCGCCTTGGTGACGTTGGCACCCATTCTGCCGTCGATCGCACCCGGCGAAATGCCCTGCCGCGCGAGAAAGACCTCTAGCGCGGTGATCTCCATCTTCGATTTGCCCTTAAGCGTGATGACGGGTTCGGCCGGTGCCGGTTTGTTGACGATGTCGGGCGCGCTCTGCTGTGGATCGATCGATGCGTAGTCGTTGCCGTTCGCGTTCGTCTGGCCTTGGTTCTTGCCAGGCAATGGCTGATTGTCGAGCGGCTGGCGCTGGATATCGCTGTCGCGCGGAATTCCGCCGGTGACCACACCACGATCCTGCTGGTCGTAACCATTGTTGGGTGCGCCGTCGTAGTTTCCGTAGCTGTCGGAGCGATATTGACGATAGTCCTGGTAGTCGCCGTTGTTGGAAAGCTGCGTGTCGCCATAGCGGCCGCCACTAGTGCCATAGGTATCGCGGGCTGGGGCGCGGGGATAGTAGGTGCTGGCCTTCATCTCCGTGGCGACGACATTGCCGTAAGCATCAATCAGGACCCGGCGGCCGCGACCGTCGCGGGCCATGGAATATCCACCACCATAAGGATACTGATCGAGGATCCGGCCGTCAGGAGTGACGAGAACCGTATTGCCGTTGCCGCTGCGATAATATTGTGCCTGCGCGTCCGTGAGCGCGAGCATGGACACGGTGGCAGTCATCGCCAGGGCAAAACTCAATTTTACGAACCGGTTCACGTCTGTCGGATCCTCGGGATGGTCGTTCGGCTGACACACACACATGGCAATTTTGACGCCAGTATGGAGATTTAGATTATCATGCTGAATAAAATATAAAAATTTATGTGATCAAGGCTTCAAGTTAAGATTTGGTAAGCCAAATAACCGCTTATTTCAGCCGCGCGCCACCTTGGGACAGCACCTGCGCTCGGCGTCGATCGGGGAGGACTTTGAGGATGATGGATTTTTCTGCGGCCAAAGGGCCGAAATTGACGCTGGATGAGGGGTCCGTCCTGGATATCGGCGCCTGCATCGTCGAGGGCAATAATCTTGCGCCCGGAAGTGCCGTTCCTGACGATGGCGATCCGCGGATCAGTCATTCCGTGGAAGGCTTCCTCTTCACCTGCGGTCCGGACCATATCCGTCATCCTGAGCCGATGTCCGGCGCCTATGAGGGCAAGCGCTATCCGCTACACGGTTCCTTCGCGTCCCATCCAGCCAAAATTCTCTGGACTAAATTCGAGAATGGCAATGCGGAATGCCGCGCCGATATCGATGTTGTCACCGCCGAACGCCGCACGGCGAGGCTCGAACGACTTTGGCAGATCGATGGTGCGACGGGCGAGGTCTCGCTTGCGGACCGTTTGGTCAATACCAGCACGGAGGCGATGCCGGTTTTCCTGATGTACCATATGAACATCGGCGGCAAATGGTTCGATAACGGCACGCGCCTTGCCGGGCAGATGCTTGATAATGGCGGCTTTCCCTGGACTTTCGGCGAGGAGGGGGGCGATATCTTCTGTGTGCCGGCGCAGGACAAGGGCGAGGATTGGGCGGAGATCAGTCTCGGCCCTATTGCGGCCATCGGTGGCAAGACACTAGGGGTGCGTTTCGGTACCGACACGCTGCCATTCCTGCAGGTCTGGCGCAATCAGCGCGCCCCCGCGCATGTACTCGGCATCGAGCCGGTTTCGCATCGCTGGGTGCCTCGCGCCGAGCTGGAAGAAACCGGTGAATTCAATATTCTCCAGCCCGGCGAAGCCCGCAATTTCATGCTCAACTTTGCCTTCGTTTGAGAGCGTGCCGCGGTTGACGCTTGCTCGACAGCGGCGTAGATCAAGGCCACGGTTTTAGAGAGGACATGAACCATGGATATCCGCCCGATCGACGATGACTACTCGGTGTCCGGCCAGATCACCGTAGAGGATCTCGACCAGATCAAGGCCCTGGGTTTCAAGTCCATCGTCTGCCATCGCCCCGATGGCGAAAGCCCGGATCAGACGCCGTTCGGTGTCATCGAAGCCCGCGCCAAGGAACTCGGTCTGGAGATCACCCAGGTGCCTGTCGGCCCGATGGGCGTGACTGAAGAGGCCGTGCAGGGCATGGTTGATGCGCTGGACGAGTTTCCTCGGCCGATGCTCGGCTATTGCCGCTCCGGCGCGCGTTCGACCGCGATCTATCAGAAGACACATCACATTCGCGGCTGAACGGGTTCTTTCCCCCGGCCTTTTGATTGCAGGGCAGGCAGTGAGCTATGCCCTGTTTACCTGTCGAAGAACAACATCAGGAGAACACCATGAGCATCAAGCGTATCGACGTTGGCGCCCGCATGAGCGGCGCTGTCATCCACGGTAACACCGTCTATCTCGCCGGCCAGGTTGGCGAAGGCGAAAGCGTCACCGATCAGTGCAAGTCGGCACTGGCTGAAGTCGACCGCCTGCTCGCTGCAGCCGGCTCCAACAAGTCGAAGATCCTGCAGACGCTCATCTACCTCTCGGACATCTCCTACTTCGCCGAAATGAACGCCGCCTGGGAAGCCTGGGTCGATCCGGCCAACACGCCGGCCCGTGCGACCAGCGAAGCCAAGCTCGCAGCGCCGAAGTACAAGGTCGAATTCATCGTGACGGCAGCGCTCTAAGTCGCGCTATCCGTGATTTTTTCAAGGCCGGTGGGCTCGCGCTCACCGGCCTTTTGTCTGGGCGATTTCCGTCAGGGTGCGGGAGGGCGTGATCGCTTCCGGGTCGAGCGCAATCTCGATGATGGCCGGCTTGTCGCTCGCTCGCGCCCGCTCGAAAGCCGGGCCGAACTCTTCCGTCGCCTTCACTGTTTCGCCGTGGCCGCCATGGGCGCGGGCAAGGGCCGCGAAATCCGGATTATCGAGCGTGGTGGCGCTAACGCGGCCGGGATATTCCCGTTCCTGATGCATGCGGATCGTGCCGTACATGCCATTGTTGATGACTAAAGCGATGAGCGGCAGTCCATACTGGACAGCGGTCGCAAATTCCTGGCCATGCATCATGAAACAGCCGTCGCCGGCAAAGCAGATCACTTCGCGATCGGGAAAGAGCTGTTTCGCGGCAACCGCTGCCGGCAGGCCATATCCCATCGAGCCCGAGGTCGGAGCCGCCTGCGTGTTGAAGCGGCGGAAGCGATGGAAGCGGTGAAGCCAGGTGGCATAATTGCCGGCGCCGTTGGTGAAGATCGCATCATCGGCCGTATTGGCTTCGATCCAATCTATGATGCGGCCCATATGGACAGCGCCGGGGCTTTTTTCCGGGGTCTTCGACCAGGTGAGGTAGGCCGCGTGCATGCGTTCCATGCGCTCGGCCCAAGGTGTCGCGGTTGGCGCATCGAGCTCTGCCAGAGCCGCAACGAAGTCCGCTGGGCTGGCACAAATGGCCAGGTCCGGCCGATAGACGCGTCCGAGTTCTGAAGGGTCGGGATGGATATGGACGAGCTTTTGGCGCGGGTAGGGGATATCGACCAGCGTGTAGCCGGAGGAGGGCATTTCGGAGAGGCGGCCGCCGAGAAGGATCAGCAGATCCGCTTCCTTGATTTCCTTTGCCAGCGCCGGATTGATGCCGATGCCGACATCGCCGGCATAGTTTGGATGCAGATGGTCGAACAGCATCTGCCGGCGGAAGGAGCAGCCGACCGGCAGTTTGAAACGCTCGGCGAATTGCCTGATGCCGGCAACCGCTTCCTCGTTCCAGCGCGTGCCGCCGAGAATGACCATTGGCCGCTGGGCAGCCGCAAGACACTGGCTAAGTTCTGCAAGCTGGCCGCGGCCCGGATGGGCGGCAACTGGGACGTAGGGCAGTACTTGCGGCGCTTCGACTTCATCGCGCAACATGTCTTCGGGGAGAGTCAGTACAACCGGACCTGGGCGTCCCGATGTGGCTACCGCAAAGGCACGGGTGACGAATTCCGGAATGCGGGCAGCGTCGTCGATTTCGCCGACCCATTTGGCGAATTCGGTAAAGGCACGACGGAACTCCACTTCCTGAAAAGCCTCGCGTTCGCGGGCATCGCGCTGGACCTGGCCGATGAAAAGGATCATCGGGATCGAATCCTGCCGTGCGATATGAAGGCCGGCAGAGGCGTTTGTGGCGCCGGGACCGCGGGTGACCATGCAAATGCCCGGCTCGCCGGTCAATCGGCCCCAGGTATCCGCCATCATCGCCGCGCCGCCTTCCTGGCGGCAGACGAGCACCTTGATATCGCTGTCGTGCAGGGCATCGAGCACGGCGAGAAAGCTCTCGCCCGGCACGCAGGAAATGCGCTGCACGCCATTGGCCTTCAAAGCCTCGACGATAAGTTGCCCGCCCGTTCGCTTCATCTCCTCGCCTTCCCCTCCAGTTCTGCCAATTCGGCCAGAACTTCCTCCTGATGTTCGCCGAGACGCGGGCTCGGCCGCGTATAGGTCAACGGCGTTTCCGACAGCACGATCGGCGTGCGGACGCTCGGAATGACAGTGCCGGCGCTATCCTCGAGATCGATCCTCAGTCCGCGCGCCACAATCTGCGGATCGGCGAACATATCCTCGATCGTGTTGATGGCGCCCGCCGGTACGGCGTTGGCCTCACAGGCTTTCAGCAGCTCTGCCTTGTTCCACTTCAGCGTTTCGGCCGAGATGAAAGCCCGAACCTCGTTGCGGTTCGCAACGCGGGCCTTGTTGGTCGCATAGCGCTCGTCATCGGCATTGGTTTCCATGCCGAGAATGGCGCAGAGGCGCCGGAACTGCCCGTCGTTGCCGACAGCGAGAATGAGATAGCCGTCGGCGGTTGGCACGACTTCATAGGGTGAGATGTTGGGATGGGCGTTGCCGAGCCGCACGGGCGGCTTACCCGAGATCAGATAGTTCATGTTCTGATTGGCGAGCACTGCGGATTGTACATCGAGCAGCGCCATGTCGATGAGTTGTCCTTCCCCGGTCTTCAGCGCATGGATCAGGGCGGCCTCGATTGCCGAAACGGCATAGATGCCGGTGAAGATATCGGCGATTGCGACGCCGGCCTTCATCGGCTGGCCATCCGGCTCGCCTGTGATCGACATGAACCCCGACATGCCCTGGACGATATAGTCGTAGCCGGCGAGACTGGCGTAGGGGCCGGTCTGCCCGAAGCCGGTGATCGAGCAGTAGACGATGCGGGAATTGATCTTCCTCAGGCTTTCGTAATCCAGCCCGTATTTGACGAGGCCGCCGAGCTTGAAATTCTCGATCACCACATCGGCTGTCTTTACCAGCCGGCGTACCAGTTCCTGCCCTTCCTCGGTCTTGAGATCGGCGGTGATGGAGCGCTTGCCGCGATTGGCGGAGTGATAATAGGCAGCAGAGAGATTTTCGCCATCCTTGCCTTCGACGAAGGGTGGACCCCATTGGCGCGTGTCGTCGCCGCCATCCGGATTTTCCACCTTGATGACATCGGCGCCGAGGTCGGCCAGCATCTGCCCGGCCCAGGGGCCGGCGAGAACGCGGGCAAGCTCTATGACACGAATACCGGACAGCGGAGGTTTCTTGGTTTTCTGGTCTGTCATGTCGATCCACTCGCTTACGGCGTGAATGCAGTTTCAGATGTATCGGATACCGGCTTGGAAGCAAAGCGCCGCTCGCGCCAGAGAATGTAGAGGCCGGAGCCGGTGATGATGAGAATGCCGAGCCATTTGGTCGCATCCGGGAAATTGTCGAAGACGAGCCAGCCGAAGATCGTGGCGGAAACGATCTCGAAATACTGCAGCGGCGCAAGCGTCGAGGCCGGCACGGCGCGATAGGCATATACCGTGAGGATACCCGCCGCTGCTGCAGTAATGCCAACGCCGAGTAGATAGAGCGTGGCCACCAGATCCGGAATGACCGGATCGAGGATTGTAGTTCCCGTCGTTCGACCGATGGCAAGCAGGACCATGCTGATGCCGGTCCCCCATAAAGCCGTCTGGAACTGCATCGACCATGCGTCCTCGCTATGGGAGACCACGCGCGTGATCATGACGTAGACGGCGACGCAAAACGCGGTGACGACAGGGAGCAAGGCGAAAAAGCCGACTTCCTGAAAGCTTGGCTGGATGATCAGCATCGCGCCGAAAAAGCCGACGGCACAGGCGGCATAGCGCCGCCAGCCGATGGTTTCCTTCAGGAAGACGCTGCTGAGGATGGTGAGCATCATCGGCTCGACGAAGAAGATGGCAATGGCATCGGCCACTTCCATCACCTGCAGCGTGGTCACGAACGACACCATGGACAGCGTGAGCACGGCGGCACGGATGGCATGGACGCCGCTGCGTCGCCAACTCCACACGCCCCATTTCCCGCGCATTGCCATCATGGGGAGCGCAAAAAGAGCCTGGAAGATGAAGCGGGCGGCGGTCACTTCGCCCGGCGGAATCGTGGTCGCCGCGAGCTTGGAGAAGATATCCATGACTGGCGAGAGGACGACGGAGAGAAACATCGTCACCAAACCGAAGGTCAGCTCCGACTGCAGCAATCGCGCCGAGGAGCCGCTGGAGGTGCTCATTGTGGAATT